>NC_010125.1:685000-960000 GCF_000067045.1 Gluconacetobacter diazotrophicus PA1 5 | reverse complement strand
ACCGCCGCGCCCTGCCGCCCCGACAGTTCGGCCCGCAACGCGTCTGCCCCGCCCGCGTGGTCCAGATGGCCGTGGGTCAGCAGGATCGCATCCACCGTCAGGTCGCGCGATGCCAGTTCATGCAGCAGGCGGGGGACGTCGCCGCCCGGATCGACCACCACCGCGTGGCGGCTGCCCGGGTCCCACAGAATCGAACAATTCTGTCCGAACGCGGTGACCGGCACGACCACGAGTTCCAGGCCGTCCAGATCCGGATCACGAGACAATGACATTAGGCGACTCCTCACCCCGATCGCATGCGACCGGTCAGGACATGATTGGGGCATGGACCGCATGCCCATCCATCGCGATCTGTACGAGCCGACGGCGCGCCGGGCAAGCTGGCCTGACTATATCCACGCTGATAGAGTGATCGGCATGACACCGCACCCTCTTTCCCGCGACCCGCTGGAACTGGCCATTGCCTGGGCCGAGGCTGGGCAGCCCGCCGCCCTGGCCACCGTCATCGCAACCTGGGGCAGTTCTCCGCGTCCGTCCGGCAGCATGATGGCGGTCAGCGACACGGGCCGGATCGAGGGATCGGTCAGCGGAGGATGTGTCGAGGCGTCGGTCGTCGACAGCGCCGCGACGATCATGCGTGAAAACACCTCCGAAATCCTGTCCTACGGCATCACGTCGGAACAGGCATGGTCGGTGGGCCTGGCCTGCGGGGGTGAACTGGACATCCTGGTGGAATCGGTCGGACCGGCGGGAACGCTGACACTGGCCATGGCCCAACAGGCGATCGCCCTGCGCCGGGCCCGGCAGCCGGTCCTGCTGGCGACGCGCCTGTCCGACCGGCATCATGTACTGGTCACGCGAACGGAGCAGGGCCTGGAAACCCCGATCAATGACCCGCCGCCCGACGCCCTGCGCCCGGCGCTGGAGCAGGCGTTTCGCGACGGACGCAGCCAGCGCGTCGAGGATGCGGACGGCGCGACCTGGTTCCTGCATTTGCTGACACCGCCCCATCGGCTGCTGATCGTCGGCGCCGTGCATATCGCGCAGGTCCTGGCGCCGCTGGCGATGGCGACCGGTTTCGCAACGACGGTCATCGACCCGCGCACGCAACTGGCCACCCCCGAGCGCTTTCCCGGCATTGTCCTGATGACCGACTGGCCCGACGAGGCGCTGGAGAATGTGAACATCGACGATCATACCGCGATCGTCACCCTGACCCATGACCCCAAGCTGGACGATCCGACCCTGCACGCCGCGCTGAACAGCCCGGCCTTCTATATCGGCGCGTTGGGGTCACGAAAGACCCAGGCCTCGCGCATGGCGCGGCTGCGGGCCGAAGGATTCGACACCGACCGGACCGCCCGCATCCACGGACCGATCGGACTGGCCATCGGCGCGGTCGGCGCTCCCGAAATCGCATTGTCGATCCTGGCGGAAATCGTGGCTGTCCGGCGTGACGCGCCGCTGGCGCGCGATTCCGGCTGGGGATGAGCACCGGGGTGGCTACCGGAATCGTGGCGCTGGTCCTGGCTGCGGGCCGGTCATCGCGATCGGGGGACCGCCATAAATTGCTGGCCCCCGACCAGATGGGGCAACCGATGATCGCACGCACGCTGCAGGCGGTCTGTGCCAGCGCGGTAGATACCGTCATTGTCGTGCTGGGCCATCGCGCGAACGACCTCCGCGCCGCCATCGATACCCATGCGCCCTATGCCCGCGAGGTGGCCGTCACCATGGCCGCCGATCATGCGGATGGCCTGTCCGCCAGCCTGCGCGCCGGATTGAGGATGGCGGAAGCCCGCCACCCATCGGGAATCCTGGTCTGCCTGGGAGACATGCCCTGGATCGGACCCGATGTGATCACGCGCCTGCTGGCCCGACACCGGCAAAGCCCCGCTCCCGTTACCGTCCCGGTCCATGATGGACGACAGGGCCACCCCGTCCTGTGGGATCGGACGATGATTCCCGCCCTGATGGCGCTGAAGGGCGATCGCGGCGGCGGAGCGCTGATGCGTGCCCTGGGGGAGCGTGTGGCGACGGTCCAGGCCGGCGCCACGATCCATGAGGATTTCGATACGCCGGACCGGCTGGACCAGTTTGCCGCCACGCGCCCGGCCGGTCCCGGTTTGACTGGTCCCAGTTGACCGGCCCTGCCCGGGTGTCGGACAAGAGCGGGCGCGGCCCCGTCGGCCGCCATGACGAAGGACTGGCCCCATGAGCAAGATCATCCGCACGGAACCGAACGCGATCCTGTCGAAGGTCGTGGAATATCACGGCTTCCTGTTTACCCAGGGTTTCGTCGCGCGCGACCTGACGGGCGACGCGACCACCCAGACCCGCGACATTCTGGAGCAGATCGACGAGGCGCTGGAACTGCACGGCACCGACAAGACCCGCCTGCTGCAGGCCCAGATCTGGCTGAAGGACATTGCCGACCGCGACGACCTGAACGCCGTGTGGTCCGCGTGGCTGCCGAAGGACGGCGCACCGGCGCGCGCCTGCGTGCAGGCGGTCATGGCCAATCCGGCGATGCTGGTCGAAATCATGGTCATCTGCACGAAGTAGGACGCACACGTCACAGCCTGGAGCGGGGTCCGGCGACAACACATACCTGTCGCATTTTGGCAACGGATCCCGATTCCGATTCGAACGCAGCCGGTTCGCCCCCCTGATCCGGCCCTTTTCAGGGAACCTGTATTTTTCATTGGAAAACCGCGACCTGCACGATCGCGAAAGGAATATATTCCTAAATCTGACGCCAGATCAGGGTGTTTTGGCGAATTTTTTATAAGTGCCGCGAAGAATTGCGGCGGCGTCTTGTCAGGGTTGCAACCCCCTTGCTAACCCTGTTTGCGCAGCAACACGGCAGGTGGGGTCTTCGAGGATGCGGGCAGGCGGTTTGGGACGTTCGTTCCTCTTTTCCATGGCGGCCGCGTCCCTCGGTCTGATCCTTCCCCACGCAGCCGATGCGCGGCGCCCGGCGCATCACGTCGCCCAGCCGGTGCAGCATGGCCATCATGTCCAGCATGCCGCCTATCGCCGTCACGAGGCGGGCCATGTCATCCAGTGCGTGGCCTTCGCGAAGACTGCTTCCGATGTCGTGCTGCACGGCAATGCCGTCAACTGGTGGTACAATGCCGCTGGCGTCTATGCCCGCGGATCGGCCCCCGAGGCGGGCAGCGTCCTGAACTTCCGCGCCACCCGCCGCATGCCACTGGGCCATGTCGCGGTCGTCACCAACGTCATCGACAGCCGCACCGTCACCATCGACCAGTCGCACTGGGCACAGCGCGGCATCAGCCGCAACGTGTCGGTCATCGACGTGTCGCCCAACAATGACTGGAGCGCCGTGCGCGTGGCGCTGGCCCACCAGGGCACCTACGGCAGTATCTATCCCACCTATGGCTTCATCTATCCGCGTTCGGACACCAGCGGACGCGTCATGATGGCCAGCGCCGGCCGCTCGGCGGTCCGCGCCACCGACAGCGCGCTGAGCCATCCGATGCGTTCGACCGAAGTGGCCGAAGCGCCGGACAGCCTGCCGGTAGTGACCTACGGCCACGCGTTCCGCGACGACGCCCCCGACCGTTCGATCCGCTAGAATCCGTTTGATAAAAACCGGTTTTCCAAAGGGACAGGCCTTTGGTGGATCACGGGTGACGCCTTTAGGCCGGCCGTCCCGCGCGATGATAGGGATGCCCCGAGGCGATCGCACGCGCCCGGTAGAGCTGTTCAGCCAATAATCCCCGGATCATCCTGTGCGTACAGGATCACTAGTGCGGGCCCAGTCGACCATATGGGAGAGCTCGGCGCGCATAGCCAGGACGGGGCCATCCAATCCCTCGGCACCGCCGACCAGGAAGCAGACCGGGCGGGACAGGCCCAGCCAGCGTTCCAGGACCCGCGCGAAGGCCAGGCTATCGTGGGCACGGCCGCCCTCGTCCAACGCCACGGCGAAGGCCCGGTCGGGCAGGGCCGACAGCAGGGCCTGCCCTTCCCGCCGCTTGATCTCGGCGGGTGCGCCCCTGCCCTCGGCCACCTCGACCAGATCCAGGCGCGGGCTCAGCCGTTCGGCGTAGCGCTGGAACAGATCGCGCTCCACCCGGTCCTTCATGCGGCCGACGGCGATCAGCCGCATCGTCTTCGCTCTTTTTCAGGAAAAAAAAGCAATCCTCAGACTTCAGCCTCGGCCGGCGGAACATCCAGATCGGCGCCCCACATCCGCTCCAACCCATACAGGGCCCGGGCCTCGGGCTTGAACAGGTGGATGACGATGTCGCCGGCGTCGATCAGCACCCAGTCCGAGCCGTTCGCGCCTTCGATCAGCACGCGCTTCAGCCCGGCTTCCCCCAGCTTGCGCTCGATATGGGTCGCCATCGCCGAGATCTGGCGATCGGCCAGGCCGGTCGCGACCACCATCCGGTCGGCAAAGGCGGCGCGGCCGGTCAGGTCCAGCACCACGATATCCTCGCCCTTATCGTCGGCGATACTCTCGGTGATGATGGCCAGATATTTTTCCAGCAGGCTGATTTCCGCCGGTTCGCGGTTTACTGCCTTGCCGGGACCGGCGACAGCGGCCTTCTTGCGCGGGGTGCCGGGCGCCTTTGTCGTTCCGGCCACCGTGCTGACGCTGCCGGTGGTCGTTCTGCCGGACGTACCGGGTGTCTTCTTAGTTGCCGTGCGACGAGTGGTCCCCGTATCGGCCGGAGGCTTCCTGGCGATGACTGTTACTCCTGATGCGTGGTGTGCTTGTGCGTCGGGTGGCGCGATCGCTGCCTCAACGCCGAGGCACGCAATTCCGTTGCTGATATACCGATCTGGGGGGCCGGAAGAAAGGCCCAAGCACAGGGCGCGCAATCGGCCAGGATCGGGGCCTGGCGCGCCGGGCGCCGCCAGCGCGCCAGCGCCACCGCCGCCTCGCCCCGCAAGGCCCCCGGATTGTAGGTCGGCCGCGGCAGGACCGCGAACGGTACCAGCGAAACGATGCGCCGCCAGTCCCGCCAGCGCGCCAGGTCCGCCAGGCCGTCCGCCCCCATCAGCCACACGAAGGCGGCATGGGGAAAACGCAGTCGCAGCAGGCCCAGCGTATCGACCGTATAGCGGGTGCCCAGCCGTCGCTCGATATCGGTGGCGACGAGGCGCCGCCCGTCGAACCGGGCCGCCACGCTGGCCAGCCGGACATCGAACGGAGCCATGCCCTGTACGGGCTTCAGCGGATAGCCCGGCGAGATCATCAGCCAGACCTGATCCAGCCGCAAATGCCGGAGCGCCCGCCGCGCGAGTTGCAGGTGGCCGTCATGGACCGGATTGAACGATCCGCCCAGCACGCCGATCCGGGTTCGCCGACCGTCCCCCCAGGCCGCAATGGACGACATGCTCAGGGCCGTTGCTGGCCCGTCCCGACGACCTCGTACCGCAAGGTCGTCAATTGCTCCAGCCCCACCGGCCCACGGACGTGCAAACCACCGGTGGCGATGCCGATCTCGGTCCCGAACCCGAATTCGCCCCCGTCACAGAACTGGGTCGAGGCGTTCCACATCACCACCGCGCTGTCGGTGCCGTTCAGGAACTGTGCCGCGGTCTCCGCATCTCGGTCACGATCGCCTCGGTATGCGCGCTGCCATAGCGGGCAATATGAGCCAGGGCGTCCTCGACGCCGTCCACCACGGCGATCGACAATACCGCATCCAGCCATTCGGTCGCGAAATCGGCCTCGGTCGCCGGGGGCAGGTCGGGCAGGATGGCGCGGGCGCGGGCATCGGCGTGGAAGGTACAGCCGCGCGCGGCCAGGTCGGCCACGATCGCAGGCAGCAGGGTAGGCGCCACGGCCGCGTCGATCAGCAGGGTCTCGGTCGCGCCGCAGATGCCGGTGCGGCGCATCTTGGCGTTGACGACCAGGCCCCGGGCCATGGCCGGGTCGGCCGCTGCGTGGACATAGGTGTGGCACAGCCCTTCGGCATGGGACAGGACCGGCACCCGGGCCTCGCGCTGGACCCGTTCGACCAGCGACTTGCCCCCGCGCGGGATGATCAGGTCGATCAGGCCCGATGCAGTCAGCATGTCCGCGACATGGCGGCGGTCGGAATCGGGGGCGATCTGCACCGCGTCCTCCGGCAGACCGGCGGCGCGCAGGCCGGCCGCCATGGCCCCATGGATGGCGCGCGCGCTGTGCAGGCTTTCCGACCCGCCGCGCAGGATCACCGCGTTGCCCGACTTGATGCACAGGCCGGCCGCGTCCGCGCCGACATTCGGCCGGCTTTCGTAAATCATGCCGATGACGCCGACGGGAGTGGCGACCCGGCGAATCCGCAATCCGTTGGGCCGGGTCCAATCCGCCAGCACACGCCCGACCGGATCGGGCAGCGCCGCGATGTCCTCCAGCCCCCTGGCCATTGCCTCGACCCGCGCGGGGGTCAGGGTCAGGCGGTCGCGGAAGGACGCGGTGGCGGTCGAGGCGTCAAGGTCGCGCGCATTCGCGGCCAGGATCTCGCCCTGCCGGTCGCGCAGCGCCTGTGCGGCATGACGCAGCGCCGCGTCGCGCGTGGCGGTGGAACTGCGCGCCAGGGCACGGGCAGCGGCACGAGCCTGGGCGGCCAGGCGCGGCATGGCCGGAACCCATTGGTCCGTCTGGTCCACGACCGGCGTGACTGCATTCATGATCGACTCCCTGCCCCTGCGCGGATGCGCTGCCGGATTATTGTCGGTTCTGTCGGAACAGGATGCAAGTCACCCCAAAACCACAAAAATGGGCTGGAGACGTGGCCTGTTGAGCGAGAGAGCCGCGAAGCGGCACGGCCGTCGTGTGTTTCCGAGCGCCGGAGCAGAGCGGCCTTGATGGCCGTGAGCACCGGAGCGCAGGAAACGCGCGTCGGATCGCCGACAGGGCGCGTCTCCAGCCCCTTTTTCAGACGTTGAAGCGGAAGAGGAGGACGTCGCCATCCTGCACGACATAGTCGCGGCCTTCGATCCGCAGCTTGCCGGCTTCCTTGGCGCCCGCTTCGCCCTGGTAGCGAATGTAGTCGTCATAGGCGACGGTTTCGCAGGCGATGAAGCCGCGTTCGAAATCATTATGGATCACGGCGGCGGCCTGGGGCGCGCGGGTGCCGGCGGTGATCGTCCAGGCACGGGTTTCCTTGGGCCCCACGGTGAAATAGGTCCGCAGGCCCAGCAGGCGGTAGCCCGCGGCGATCACCCGGTCCAGGCCGCTGTCGGACAGGCCCAGCCCGTCGAGGAATTCCTTGCGGTCCTCGGGGCCGAGCTGGCTGACCTCGGCCTCGATCGCGGCGGAGACCACGACGGCGACCGCGCCCTCGGCCTCGGCCCGGGCCCGGACGCGTTCGGACCATTCATTGCCGGTGGCGGCCGAGGCTTCCTCGACATTGCAGACATACAGGACCGGCTTGCTGGTCATCAGCTGCAGGCGGCGCACGGCCTCTTCCTGCCCGGCGGGAATGGCCTGGCGGGCGGGCCGGCCCTCGCGCAGGACCGCGATCAGCGGTTCCATCAGCGCGACCTGGGCGGCGGCGTCGCGGTCGTTGCCCTTGGCCTTCTTCTGCAGGGCGACGATGCGCTTTTCCAGCGAATCCAGGTCCGCCAGCATCAGTTCGGTCTCGATGATCTCGGCGTCGCGGATCGGATCGATCCCGCCTTCGACATGGGTGATGTCGTCATCCTCGAAACAGCGCAGGACGTGGATGATCGCATCGACCTCGCGGATATTCGCCAGGAACTGGTTGCCCAGTCCCTCGCCGCGCGAGGCGCCGCGCACCAGGCCCGCGATATCGACGAATTCCAGGCTGGTCGGCAGGATCTTCTGCGACTTGCCGATGGCGGCCAGGGCCTGCAGTCGCGGGTCGGGCACCGCCACGCGGCCGACATTCGGTTCGATCGTGCAGAACGGATAGTTCGCGGCCTGGGCCGACGCGGTTTCGGTCAGGGCGTTGAACAGAGTGGACTTGCCGACATTCGGCAGGCCCACGATGCCGCAATTGAACCCCATCAGCCCTTCTCCCCGGCCAGCAAGGCCATCTTCGTCATGAACAGTTCGGGCTGCCCGTCCGCCAGGACCGGCGCCGTGTCGGACATGGCGTCGAGCATGCGCTCCAGCCAGTCCTGGTCGCTTTTCGCGAAATCGCCCAGCACATGGCCCGTCACGCGCTCGCGCACGCCGGGATGGCCGATGCCGATGCGGACACGCCAGTAATCCTGGCTGCCCAGCATCTTGTCCATCGAGCGCAGGCCGTTATGGCCAGCGGCCCCGCCGCCCCGCTTCACCCGCACCCGGCCCGGCGCCAGGTCCAGTTCGTCATGAAACGCGGTGATGGACTCCACGGGAATTTTATAGAAGGCGGCGGCCTGCTGAACGCTCTCACCGGAAAGGTTCATATAGGTCAGGGGTTTGAGCAGCAGCACCTTGTGCGTGCCCACCCGGCCCTCCGCCACCTCGCCCCGGAAGCGTTTCCGCCATGGCGCAAAGCCATGGCGGGTCGCGATCCGGTCGACGGCCATGAAACCGACATTATGCCGGTGCCGGCTCATCCCCGGCTCAGGATTTCCGAGCCCGGTCCAGAGCAGCATGCCGTCTCCCCGGACTTACTTCTTCGCGGGAGCCGCGGCGGGGGCAGCGGCGGGCTCGGGCGTTTCGTCCGCGCTGGGCGCGGCGACGGTCGCGATCACGAAGTTCGGGATCTGCAGCGTCGGCGTCACGCTGCCCGTGCCCTGCAGGTCGTCCCAGCGCACGTTGTCGTGGATGTCGAGCTGCGACAGGTCGACGGTGAACGATTCGGGGATGTTCGCCGGATCGGCGCTGACTTCCACCGTGTGACGGACGATGTTCAGCACGCCGCCACGCTTGATGCCGGGGGACTTGTCTTCACCGGTGAAGACGATCCGCACTTCGACATGCACGCGCTCGCCGGCGGCCAGGCGCTGGAAATCGACATGGATCGGCTTGTCGCTGACCGGATGCAGCTGGATCTCGCGCATCAGGGCGGGGGAGGACGCACCATCGACGGTGACGTCGTACACGCGCGAACGCCAGCCGCCGCGCTGCATCTCGCGCACCACCAGGCGGGGGTCGAGCGCGACCAGGGTCGGTTCCTGCTTCGCGCCATAGATGACGGCCGGGACCTGGCCGTCACGCCTCGTCGCACGCGCTGCCCCCTTACCAGCCTTCGCGCGCGATGAAGCCTCGAGTTTCGTGAATTGGGTCACTGTATGCTCCTGAAAACCAATCGCGCAGGCCTCCAGGGGTGCCTGCGCGTGGCGCGCGTTTAACGGAAAACCCCCGCCGACGCAAATTTTCGCCGAAAATTCTTCAGGTGCGGATCGCCCGTCCCGTCCCACTCAATCGAGGGTGGCGAGGCTCCACGCAGCCGCGTCGGCGCCCGAGGGAGGCGTCACCCACAGCGGTTCGGCATTGGGCAGGCGGACATTGGGCGGCAGGTCCATGGCCGACCGCAGGGCGCGGAACATCGCGCCGTGGCAGACGATCAGAACCGTGCCCTCGCCGTCCAGGGCCCGGTTGACGGCCGCGACGGCACGGGCACGCAGTTCGACGAAGGGCTCGGCCCCCTTCGGCGTGTACTCGCCGGCAATCCAGGCATCGTACCAATTGCCCATCGGCTGGCCTTCCTGCTCGCCGAAACAGACTTCCTGCAATCCGTCATCGGTCGCGATCGGCAGCGGCGTGCCGCCGGGGCCGGCCATGGCGGCGGACACGATCTGCGCCGTGCGCAGGGCGCGGACCAGCGGCGAGGACACGATACGGGCCACCGGAACGTAGCGTCCCTCGTCCTGTGACAGCAGCGCGCCCGCTGCCTCGGCCTGGGCGATGCCGCGCGCGTTCAGCGGAATGTCCGACCGGCCCTGCGACAGGCCCTCGGCGTTCCAGTCCGTCTCACCATGACGCAGATACCAGTACGGGCGGGCGATCAGCTTGGTCATGTCGGACGGCTCCTCTCGATTCGCTTTCCCCGATAGGTGCATCTCCGCACCAGGTCAATCGGAGGCTGGCGGGACCGAACGGCCTAATCGAAGAGGGAGGAGACCGAGCTTTCGTCCGACACGGCGCGCATGGCGCGCGAGAGCAGGTTGGCGGTGCTGATCTGGCGGATGTTCGTGGCCTGCGCCACCGCCTCGGTCGCGGCGATGCTGTCGGTCAGGGTCAGCATGCCGATGGGCGACTGCGCGATGCGCTGCACCGCGCCGCCGGTCAGGACGCCGTGGGTCACGTAGGCCTCGACCGCCACCGCCCCTTCCTTGACCAGGGCTGCGGCGGCGTTGCACAGCGACCCGCCGCTATCGACGATATCGTCGATCATGATGCAATAGCGGCCGCGCACGTCGCCGATGACGTTCATGACCTCGGACACGCCGGCGCGCTCGCGCCGCTTGTCGATGATCGCCAGGTCCACGTTCAGGCGCTGCGCCAGTTGCCGGGCGCGCACCACGCCGCCGACGTCGGGCGAGACGATCATCAGGTTCTGGAACCCGCCGGGAATGGACATCGGCGGCGCGAGATAGGGCAGCGTTCCGTGATCGATACGCCCCTTGATGTCGCGGGTGAACAGGGGCGCCGCATACAGGTTGTCGACCGGGATGTCGAAGAAGCCCTGGATCTGCATCGCGTGCAGGTCCATCGTCAGCACCCGGTTCGCGCCGGCTTCGACCAGCAGGTTGGCCACCAGCTTGGCGCTGATGGGGGTGCGGGGGCCGGATTTGCGATCCTGCCGCGCGTAGCCGAAATAGGGCATCACCGCCGTGACGCGCCGTGCCGACCCGCGACGCAACGCGTCCAGCATGATCAGCAGTTCCATCAGGTTGTCGTTGGTCGGCGCGCAGGTGCTCTGGATCACGAACACGTCCTCGCCCCGGACGTTCTCGTGGATCTCGACGAAGACCTCCATGTCCGCGAAGCGCCGGACCGATACGTTGCACAGGGGCATCCGCAGCTCGGACGCAACCTTTTCGGCAAGAGGCAGGTTGCTGTTACAGGCGACGATCTTCATATGGCGACGCTCCTGGGCGGCGGTCTCGTATGCTGGCGCGCGGGTTCTAGCAATCGCGCCGGGCCGTGTCATCCGTCTCCCGCAACGGTCGCGCATGCCGGCTATACCGCCAACGTCATCAACCCCTTCAACGTTGCGAATTCGCCACAACAGGCGCCCCGCCGGGCGGGGGAAGCGGCACGTTGTCGCGGCCGGAATAGCGCGACACGACCTGGCGGACGCCACCCGCCGCCTCCTGCGCCGCGGCCACCGCCACGTCGCCCCAATGCCCGTCCAGCGTGTGGGCGTCGATATCGTGCAGCTGCGTCGCCGCGCCGGCCTCCTTGCCCGCCGAATCCACCACCCGCCACACCAGTTGCAGGTGCTGTTGCGGATGGCCGGTGGTGCCGGCCGGCCCGTCGCTGACGGTCACCACGCAGGACACGGTAAAATCCGCGTCATGGGACGTGTTCTGGACCGCGTCCGACGCATCGCGCAGGGCCGCGGCGAAGGCGCGGGCCAGCGCCACGTCGCCGTCGCCCGGCGCGCCGCGCACGCCGGCAAACCAGATCCGCGCCGCGCGGTGCTTCAGGCTGCGCGGATCGTGATCCATCTGGTCGGCCTGGATTCCGGTCAGCGACGCGGCGATGCCCGGCGCGGCCTGCCGGGCCGCCAGCCGCAGCGTTGCCGGATCGCCGGCCGCCCAGGCGGCGGCGGAAACGCCCGCGCCCTCGTCCGTGCTGCGCACCGCGCCGGAGGGCGTCATGACGCTGTAGGTCGGAATGACCTGCCCGCCGCGCGTGACCGCCCCCAGCCGCAGCCACCAGTCCCCGGCGCGGATCGGCTGCGCCATCGCCGGCACTGACTGGTCCAGCAGGGCGGCGGCGACGTCGTGGCTCCATTCCCGTGCCGCCGCGTCGCCCAGCAGGGCGGCCGGCGGCGTCGGCACCGCCAGGCGCGCGGGCGGCGCATTGGCGGCCAGCGACCGGCCGAGCCGCCCCGGATCGCGGAACGGATGCGGTACGTCCAGGCACCCGGACAGGGCAAGCAGGCCGGCGGCGCCGATCAGGCCGGCCGCGCGGCGGACAAGGAAGACGCGAATCATGGGCTGCTTGTAGCACCGGCCCGGCCGATGACCGAAATCTGGTGCCCGATCGGCCCACCCCCTGCCAGGGTGCGGCGCCGATGGCTGAAGAATCGCGCCGCGTCGTCCAGCGTATCCACGCCCAGCGCCGTCACCTGGCCGATTCCCGCCCGCCGCAGCCGCGCCACGCAATAGCCCGCCAGATCGAACTGGTCATGGCCCGGACGGCGGCCCGGGGCGAAGAAGGGCGCGGCACCGGCATCGGCCGCCAGCACCTGCGCGCGCATGTCGGCCCCGACCTCGTAGCTCGCCTGGCCGATGCAGGGGCCGACCACGGCCCGCACCAGGGCGGGGGCCGCCCCCAGGGCCGCCATGGCCGCCAGCGTCGCCTCCAGGATGCCGCCCACGGCGCCGCGCCAGCCGGCATGGGCCGCCCCCACCACCCCGCCATCGGCCGCGGCAAACAGGACCGGCCCGCAATCGGCGGTGATCACCCCCAGCGCCAGGCCCGGCCGGTCCGTCACCATGGCGTCGGCGCGGGGCCCCTCGCCCACCGCCCATGGCACCGTCACCGTCGCGACCGCGTCACCATGCACCTGGGTGACGCCCAGCAGGCCATCCGGCGCCACCCCCATGGCGTGCGCGACCCGGCGCCGGTTTTCCGCCAGCGCCGCCGGATCGTCACCCGAGCGCGTCGAACAGTTCAGGCTGGCATACGGTCCCTGCGACACCCCGCCCGCGCGGGTGAAGAACCCGTGCCGGACATGCCTGAGCATGTCGTGGCGCAGGATCGCATCCGGCGGGATCGTTCCATCGTCCAGCGTCCCCTCATGGTTCATCGGTCCCTCCCTTATGGTAGCGCGAAGCCGGGCGGTACCGGCAGGCCGGGCGAGGTGATGGCCAGCGCCTTGAACAGGCGTCCCATCCGGTCCGGCGCCGCCAGCCGCTGCGCCGCGTCGCGAATGGCGTAGGCTTCCCCCGGCGCGCGGTTGCGGGCCAGTTGCTCGGCCCGGGCGAACAGGCCCAGCGCGCCCAGCAGTGCGCCCTGCGTCACGCTGCCGTGGCAGACCGCGCCGCCGTCCCGCACGGCGGCGGCGAAAGCCGCGAAATCGACATGGGCCGTCAGGTCCGCCAGTCCGGGGTCGGCCAGCGGCCAGGCCGGCTGGCCGTCGCGCAGGGCCTGCAGCGTGTCACCCCACACGGCGCCGTCATAGCCGTAATCGACGAACAGCGCCGTGCCCGGCGCCCGGCACAGCCGGGCGGCCACATGCCGCGCCACCGCCAGCGCGTCCGGGCAACATTCCAGGATCTCGCCACAGGGCACGGACCGGTCGAACGGGCCCGGCGGCAGGTCGGACGCCGGCTGCGTGACGAAGGCCGGTCCCTGCACGAAGCGTTCCGCCCAGCCATCCGCCGTCCGCACGAACTGGCGGATGGCCAGGGCGTCGAGAAATTCGTTGGCCAGCAGGATCACGGCCCCTTCGGGCACGTCCTCGATCCGGTCGTGCCACGTCACCGGATGCGCCGTCCGACCCGCCAGCGCCGCCTGCTGCACGTCGCGCAGGCGTGGCGAGAGTTCGACCAGATGCACCCGCGCCGCGTCATGGCAGTCGGGGGCCACCCGCGCCAGCAGCCGCATCATGTCGGCCATCAGCGTGCCGCGGCCCGGCCCGGCCTCGACCAGGGCGAAGGGGACGCGACGGCCCATGCCCTGCCAGGTCACGGCGACCCAGGCGCCAAGGATTTCGCCGAACATCTGCGAAATTTCGGGCGCCGTGATAAAATCGGCAAACGGGTCGCGCCCCGCGTAATAGGCCGCATTGGCCCGCGCCATGAAGCGGTCCAGCCGTTCCGGCGCGGCGGCGGTCACGGGCTGTCCGCCGGCAGGGCGGGCATCAGTACCGGGCGGGCGGGCCGCATCATGGCCTGCGCCATCAGCCCGACACCGGCGATCGCCATGGGAATGCACAGGATCTGCCCCATCGTGGTCCCGAACGGCAGGAAGCCGATGAAGGCGTCCGGTTCCCGGAAGCATTCGCAGATGCTGCGCGCCACGGCATAGCCGAACAGGAACAGGCCGGCCAGGAATCCCGGCCGCTCGCGGATCGCGGGGCGCCGCGCCACGATCCACATGACGGAGAACAGTACCAGGCCCTCCAGCAGCGCCTCGTACAATTCCGACGGATGGCGGGGTTCCGGTCCGGCCTGGGGGAAGACCATCGCCCAGGGCAGGCTGGCCGGTGCCGGGCGCCCCCACAATTCGCCATTGATGAAATTGGCGATTCGCCCCAGCCCCAGCCCCATCGGCACCACCACCGTCACCCGGTCGGAAAAGCCCAGGAAACTGAGCCCGTTGCGCCAGGTGAACAGGGCCAGCGCCACGATCACGCCCAGGGCACCCCCATGGAACGACATGCCGCCATGCCAGACCTGAAGCGCCGCCAGCGGGTGCGCCAGGTAGACCGCGGGCTGGTAGAACAGGATATAGCCCAGCCGCCCGCCCAGCACGACGCCCAGCGTCGCCCAGGTCAGGAAATCATCGACCTGCACGTCCGTCGCGGCGCGGGGCGCCAGCCTGACCAGATGGCGCACCAGCCGCCAGCCCACCAGCAGCGCCGTAATATAGGCCATGGCGTACCAGCGGATCACCAGCGGGCCTACATGCACCATGACCGGATCGAATTGCGGGAAAATCAGGACAGGCAGCATGCGGCGTCTTTCTGCTTCAATGACATGACCGGGGCGGCATGACCGGGGCGCGCGTTACAGGTAGGCGTCGTCGGTGGCCAGGTAATCCTGGACGTAGCGACGGATGCCGTCTTCCAGCGACGTGAAGGGCCGGGCATATCCCGCCTGGCGCAGCCGCGTCATGTCGGCGCGGGTATAGGACTGGTAATGGCCGCGCAGCGCGTCGGGCATGTCGACGAATTCGACCTGGCGCGGCCGGCCGGCGGCGTCGCAGACCGCATGGGCCAGGTCCAGGTAGCTGCGCGCGACCCCGGTGCCGCAATTGAACAGGCCGCTGACATGCGGGCTGTCCAGCAGCCACAGCGTCACGTCCACCACGTCGCCGACCCAGATGAAATCCCGCGCCTGCGCCCAATCGGCCAGGCCGGGAACGTCCGAGCGAACAAGCCGCGCCGGCTGGCCCCGGCGGACCTCGTCGTACTTGACCTTCACGACCGAGACCATCGGGCCCTTGTGATATTCGTTCGGGCCATAGACGTTGAAGAATTTCAGTCCCGCCCATTGCGGCGGCGACGACGCGCCGCGGGCCAGGCCGGCCACGACCTGCCGGTCGAACACATGCTTCGACCAGCCGTACAGGTTCAGCGGCCGCAATGCCTCCAGCCCCGCGGGATCGTCGGAAAACGATTCGTCCCCGGCCGCGCCATAGGTCGCGGCCGAGGACGCGTAGATGAAGCGCACGCCATGCCGCGCGCACCACGCCCACAGCCGCGCCGACAGGTCGACATTGGTGCGCCAGGCCAGGTCGCCGTCACAGGCCGTCGTCTCGCTGATCGCGCCCATATGCAGGATGGCGGACACGGCGGGCCGGCCGGCCAGGAAATCGTCCAGTGCCTCGGGCGTCAGCAGGTGGTCGGGCGGGTGGCGCGCGATGTTGCGCCACTTGCCCTGGCTGCCCAGCCAGTCGACGACGACCGTCTGCTCGCCCCGCGCCTGAAGCGCCGCCTGCAGGCACGATCCGATGAAGCCGGCCCCGCCGGTGATGATGATCATGAGCCCGTTCTATAGAGCAGATCGCGCCCCCTGTCCCGCCCCCGAAATGCGCAGGCGCATGGTCTTCGGGGGCGGGACTGGCTATATGCTGTGCATCGACCCGGTCGGCCCGCCATGCTACGGCGGCCCCGGTACCAGAACCCGCCCCCGAACAGGAGGACCCGCCATGTCCGACAGGCCACGCTTTTTCGATGATCTCGCCGGTGTCGCCGGCGGCGCGTTTTCCGCCCTGGCCGGTGTGCGCGAGGAGGTGGGCGCCATCGTGCGCGCCCGGGTGGACGAGGTCCTGTCGACGCTGAACCTGGTCCGGCGCGAGGATTTCGAGGTCGTGCGCGAACTGGCCAGCCGTGCCCGCACGGCGCAGGAGGACGCCGACGTCCGCCTGTCCGCCCTGGAGGCGCGAATCGCGGCGCTGGAGGCCCGTGCCGGCGTGGCGCCGGAGGACGCGGCGCAGTACGGGCGCCCGGACGACGCCGCCGGCCCGTTCTGACACGCCGCGAAACGCGCGAAAATCCACGCCAGGCGGCCGTGGCATGCGCGCGGCCCTTGCCAGCATGCCCGCACCGCCCATAGGGTTGGGGCGTGGCCGCGTTCCCACCCGTGGCGGGAACGGCGAACGGTCCGCCTCGCAGACGTTCGGGGTCCGGCGCGCGACGCCGGCCCCCTCCCTCCACGGCTTAGGGGAGTCCCACATGCCTGCCCTCACGCTCTCCTCTCCCTCCCAGGACTCGAACCCGCTCGATCTCATGGAGCAGATCGTCGGCGGATATGAATGGGCGTTCGAACGCCGAAACGATTCCGAAATGGCCGCCGAGGCCCCGGGGAAATGGTGCGATTACGGCCTGTATTTCTCCTGGTCGCGCGAAGTTAGCGCGATGCATTTCACCTGCACGTTCGACCTGAAGGTCCCGCCCCAGCAGCGCCGGGCGCTGTTCGAACTGGTGGCCCTGGCGAACGAACGGCTGTGGATCGGCCATTTCGGCATGGACCTGGAAAGCGGCATGCCGCTGTTCCGCCACGCGGTGCTGCTGCGCGGCGCCCCCGGCGCGTCGATGGAAAGCCTGGAGGACATGATCGACATCGCCATCACGGAGTGCGAGCGGTTCTATCCCGCGTTCCAGTTCGTCCTGTGGGGCGGCAAGACGCCGGCCGAGGCGCTGGAAGCCGCCATGCTGGACTGCGCGGGCGAGGCATGACCCAGCCGGCCGGGCCTATTCCGCCCCTGCTGCTGGTGGGGTGCGGGCAGATGGGCAGTGCGATGCTGGCCGGCTGGCTGGCCGACGGGCTGGCCCCGTCGGTCATCCTCGACCGGCATCGCGCCGACGGTCCGGCCCCGCATCGAATCGTCCGGCAGGCGGCAGACCTGCCGGATGATTTCACCCCGGCGCTGATCGTCCTGGCCACCAAGCCGCAGAAGGCGGCTGCCGTGATCCCGGACATCGCGCGGTTCGCCCGCCGCGCGCCGGTCCTGTCGGTCATGGCCGGCAAGACGGTCGGCGGCCTGGCGGCATCCCTGGCCGATGCCGGGGCGCCCGGCGCCGTCGTCATTCGCGCCATGCCCAACACGCCGGCCGCCATCGGCCAGGGCATGACGGTCTGCTATGCCCCCCCCGCCGCGACCGAGGCCGAACGCGCGCTGTGCGGGCGGGTGCTGTCGGCGGTTGGCGATACCGCCTGGGTCGAGCATGAGGAACAGATGGATGCCGTGACCGCGGTATCCGGCAGCGGCCCGGCCTATGTCTTCCTGCTGGCCGAACTGATGGAACAGGCGGCCGTCGCCCAGGGCCTGCCGCCCGACCTGGCCCGGCGGATCGCCCGGCGCACGGTGTCGGGTGCCGGCGCGCTGATGGAACAGTCGGGCGTGGATGCCGCCGAACTGCGCCGCCGCGTGACCAGCCCGGGCGGCACCACCCAGCAGGCCCTGGCGGTCCTGATGGAGCCCGAGGCATGGCCCGCCGCGATGGACGCCGCCATCCGCGCCGCCACCCTGCGCGCGCACGAACTCGCGTCCTGACGAACTTGCACACCGTCCCGACGTAATTTAACCGCAATACGGACCAAGCATGTCCGGATCGGCCGGACGACGCCACAGACCAGAAGACACGTCAGAAAACCCATGGACAACGACCAGTTCGACGATGCCCTGCTCCGCGCCGCCATGGATCGCGCCGCCCTGTACGGATGGGGGCGCCTGACCGTGGTCGATGCCGCGCGTGACGCGGGCATTCCGCTGGACGACGCGCGCCGGCGCTTTCCGCTGAAGGCCGCCATCCTGCTGAAGCTGGGACGGCTGGCGGACGAATCGGCGCTGGTCGATGACGGCAGCACCGGTACGGTACGCGAAAAGCTGTTCGACCTGCTGATGCGCCGTTTCGATGTGCTGCAGCAATATCGGGCCGGCGTGCGCGCGGTGATGCGCGCCCTGCCCTTCGACCCCGCGACGGCGCTGGTCCTGGGCGCGGCCACGGTGGAAAGCATGCGCTGGATGGCCGGCGCGGCCGGGCTGGACGTGTCGGGCATTGCCGGCACGCTGCGGGTCCAGGGACTGGTCGGCGTCTGGACCTATGCCCTGCGGGCCTGGGACAACGACGACAGCGAGGACCTGTCCCGCACCATGGCCGCGCTGGACCAGGCCCTGGACCGCGCGGCCCGGCTGGGCAACCTGCTGGAACGGCGTGGATCGGCCGCACCGTCCCTGCCGCCGGACGAAGGCGATATCGACCTGTCGGTCGACCTGACGCGGGACGCCGAGCCGGAACCGTTCTGAGGCGGAGCATTCGGGGGCAGATGCCCCCTTTACGCCACCCCGTCGAAGACATTAGAAGGACGGAACCGAGGCGATTCGGCGTGATGGGGCGTAGCCAAGCGGTAAGGCAGCGGATTTTGATTCCGCCATTCGGAGGTTCGATCCCTCCCGCCCCAGCCATGGTTTCCCGGTTAGTCGGAACGCCGTGCCGACATACACCGTACTGTCAGCACGGATTGCCATGCCACACGGTTGCGCCACGAGATTTCGCAAATCCGTCCCGCACGGCACAGTCCAGGCAAAAGAGCGCACGGACGCCCCGGCGAGGAGTCCTTCCGATACAGACTGCGTTTTTCGACCCGCCCCTGCGGGCAGCACCCGCGGCCAGGTGACGGGCCGCGGGTGGAATGACGTCAGACCGCCTTCTTCAGGTTCGGGCTGGCCTTGAAGCGCACCGTCTTGCCGGCCTTGACCTTCACCGGCTCGCCGGTGCGGGGGTTGAGCGCCTTGCGGGCCTTGGTCTTCTTGACCGTGAACGTCCCGAACGACGGCAGGGTAAAGCCGCCTTCCTTCTTCATTTCGCGGACGATGGCGGCGATCAGGTCAGAGGCGGCCTGGTTGGCGGCAACGCCGGTGCAATCGATCGAATCCTGGATAACCGCGGCGATGAAGGCTTTGCTCATGGGCTCTGTTCACTCCTGTCCGGACATGGGAAAAAAATCGTGGCGGGCCGGTCCGTCACGACATCGTGCCTCAGCGGTCGCGGCTTTTAGCGCGCGGTTAAATCTTACGCCAGAAAATTCTTCCAGGCATGGATAATGTTGCTGACGCGGACTGCAAAAGCGTCATCTCTTCCCGAAAACCCCCGATTTCAGGGGAAACTGGGCAAGTCGTCGATAATTGTAACGGACGCGCACCATTGCCGGAATGGCGAAGGCATGGGTGCATGGCGCGGTACCGGAAGGGGTCGGCGGCGTCTCTTGCGGCCGCTCAGCCACACGCGGTGGCGGGATCGTCGCCTGCCTGCACCCATCCCGATGCCGCGCGCAGCAGATCGAGCAGCTCGCGCGCCTGCCCGTCCCATGTCGCCAGCCGGTCCTTGCACGGATTGACATAGCCGGCCAGGCGATCCGGACGGTCCAGCAGGTCCGTCACCGCCGCCGCCAGTTCGGATGCCGACGCCGACAGGCCGATCAATGTGCCGTTCACCCCGGGTACGATATCCTCCGCCTGGCCGCCGGGCGCGGATGCGACGACCCAGACGTCGCGGGCCAGGGCCTCGCGCACCGTCAGGCCGTAACTTTCCGGCCAGCGCGAGGGAAACAGCAGAACGTCGATGGAATCGAAGAACGCATCGACCGTCTCGCCGTCATAGGCCGGAAGAAGCTCCAGCTTGCCCTGTACCCGCCAGTCGCCGACTTCGATGGATCGCAGGCCAAGCGCCGTCTTGTTGTCCACCAGGCGCAGGACCCAGTCGGCACGCGCCAGCCCCTCGAACGCCGCGCGGATCACCGGATACCCCTTGACCGCGTCGCTGCCCCCGACATAGCCGAACCGCAGGGCACGGCCGCCGGGAGCCACAGGCGTGCGCGGGCGCTTCGGCCAGCGAAATCCGTTGCGATGCACCACGATCCGCGCCGGATCGACGCCGTTGGCGATGTGCAGCCGGCGATGCGCGGCACTGGGGCTGAGCAGCAGCGCCGCATCGCGCAGGCCGGCCCCCGCCAGCACCGCCCGGTCGGCCAGGTAGCGGGCCTGCGGGCGGCACCGCTGGCAGGTGCGCGGATCGATCCGTTCCTGCCCGCAGAACTGGCCGTCCTCGCGCACCATGAACTGCCGGTCGCACAGCCACCACGCATCATGCAATGTCAGCACATAGGGAATCCCCTGGTGCCGGCAGACATCCAGCAGCCCGACCCCCAGCCCCTGCGGAGCATGGACATGCACCACGTCCGGGCGAAAAGCCGCGACATAATCGGCAAAGATCGCAGCCGCCGCGGGGTTGTGGAACATCGCGAGTCCGTCATGCTCCGCCGGCACGTCCAGCGCGACCACCGGCACCCCACGGTGCCGGTAGCGCAGGGCCGAGGCCGGGCGCCCCGGTTCCGCCGGGCGCGTGGTCAGCACCGCGATGTCGGCCTGGCCGCCGGCCTGCAGCCGCTGGGCCATTTCCACCGCCACATGCGTGGCTCCGCCGAAGGCGCGCGGCGGGTAATAGACATTCACGCACAGCACCCGCAGCCGCCTGCCCGTGACCGCGCCCCCGACCGGTTTCATGGCTGGTTTCATAGCCGGATTCAGGGCCGGCACGGCCGGACGGCCGAACACCGCCGCCACCTGCCGTTCGGCCATATGGGCCAGGGCATAGCGGTCCAGGATGTCGGCCAGGGCCCGCCGCCCGACCTGACGGCGCAGCGTCGCATCGCCCGACAGCAGCAGCAGGGCCCGCGTCCAGTCGGCATCCGTGGCGGCCAGATAGCCGGTCGTTCCATCCACGATCACGTCCGCGAACGCCCGGCGGGGCGAACAGACCGACGGCAGGCCCAGACTGGCGGCTTCCAGATATTTGATGTTGCTCTTGGCATCATTGAAGACGCTGTCTTCCAGCGGGGCGATGACGATATCCGCGCGCGCCATCAGCGCCAGGTACTCCGCATAGGGACGGAGGGGCAGGACGACCACCCGTGTGCCCAGCGCCTGCAGGGCGCGGGGCACCTGCAGTTCGCCCACGATCCACAGACGCAGCCGCGCGTCCGCCGCCATCGCCGCGACCAGGCCCGGCACCGCCACGCGAAAATCGGCGTCATGGGTGCGGGTACCGGACCCGTAGACGATGACCACCGTCCCGTCAGCCGCCCCGTGCCCCGCCGCTGCCCGGGCGCGGGCCAGAGCCGCGGCAGCCAGCGTTTCCTCGTCCAGCGCATTTTCGATGACCGACGCCGCCGGCAGGCCGGCCTCGCGCATCGCCCGCGCCAGCACCGGGGTCGAGGCGATGCCGCGATCGCAGGACAGCATGCAGGTCCGGAACAGCCTGACCCCGGACAGAAGCCCGGCACGTTCGGCCTCGGGCAACGCCGCCAGGTTGTTGTTCTGAAAATACAGCGTCCGATCGAAGATCAGGTCATCGACTTCCCACCATGACGGCACCGACAGACGTCGTGTTTCGGCCAGCAGCATCCTGACCGAGGCAAAGGCCGGAACCCGGTAGAAGACGACGCGCGTGCAGAATTGCAGCGCGGTCAGCGCCTCGCCGGTGTCGCGCCAGTCCACCACGCGGCAGGTCCATCCCAGGTGCCGCACCTGTTCGACCCTTTGCCACACACGATATTTCGCACATTGGGCCAGGCTGAGTTCCGCGATGATCAGGATCTGCGGCGTCCAGTCCGCCGGCCCGGCAGCCATGGCATACGCATCGTGGCTGGACACCGGTCCATCCGCCCCGCCGTCCGGAGGCGGCGACAACACGCGCGCCACAAGGCGGGCGGCGGACACGACGCCGTCCCGCCGCGTCTTTCGCCACAGCGCGGCGGCGGCGACGCCCAGCGGACGCCCGAACGGGTCGCGCCCCCGCATCGCCGCCCGGATGGCACGGACGATCCGCAGCACCCGACCCGACAGCGCGCGATCCTGCAGCGCCAGCGCCCGGCGCAACTGGTCGCATTCCGCCTGCAGGCCGGTGGCGCGCGCGGCCTGCAACCGTGCGCCGGCGCGGTCCAGGCCCCTGTCGTCCGGCGCCGATCGGGGCCGGGGCGCGATCCGGTTCATCCGCCCGGTCAGCTCAGGGTGAAGTCGCTGGCCTTCAGGTCGGTGACCCCCATGAAGGTGATCTTCGTGCTGTCACTCAACTGGATGGTGCTGTTGCCGCCCGCCACGGTCGCGGAATCCAGCACGGCCTGCAGGCCGTTGCCGTTTTGGTAACCATATTGGTACAGTGCGGCGAGATTGCCCGCCGAACTGCCGAAATCGGTGATCACGTTGTCACCGCCGCTGCTGGGTCCCTTGGTGAAGGCGAACAGGTTGTCGCCCGCGCCGCCGGTCATCGTGGCGCTGCCCGTGCCGCCGACCAGCGTATCGTTGCCGGCCCCGCCGATGAAGGTCGCGTCCCCTCCATCGGCGAAGGCATGCAGGGGCATGCTGGATGCCGCCCCGTCCAGCGTTTCGTTGCCCGTGTTGGCGACGAACAGGGTCCGGCCGGATGCGTTGACCGTCATGTCCAGGTCCGCGCCGCCGAAGATCGTGGCCTGCGCCGCCGTCACGGTGGTCATGCCCGTGCCGTTCAGGAAGGTCAGGCTGCCCGTCACGCTGATGCTGTTGCCCACGCCCATGCGGACCTGCAGGTCGCCGGCCGCCGAAATCGTATCCGCCACCGCGCCGGAGATCGTGCCGGTCGCGCCGGTGAAATTGACCAGGTCCTGCGTTCCGCCCGACACGGTGCTGCCGCCGCCCACGGAAATGGTGCTTCCGGCCGCCTGGTCGGTGATCGCGGCAGCGTCGCCCAGCACGATCAGCGAATTGCCGCCATAGATGGTCACCGCCTGCGTGCCGGTGTCGCCGACAATGGTATCCTGCCCCATCGACGCCACCGAATTCGACCCGCTGCCCAGATAGATCTGGTTGTCGCCCGATCCGGCATTCACGGTATCGTTGCCGCTGCCGGTGTCGATCAGGTCATTGCCGGCCGCGGTATCGATGGTGAAGTCACCGTCGGTGCCGATCACGACATTGTCGCCCGCCGTCGCCAGGAAACTGCCGCCCGCGTCGCCGCCCAGGAATGTGGTCCCCCCCGTCGTGCCCGCGATGACATCGACCGGCGTCGTGACGCCAAGCGTGCTGATATCCACATGCGACGTCAGGATATTGCCCGACATTCCCTGCGACAGGGCGCCGGCCACGATGTTCACGTACGCCCCTTCCAGGGCATAGGCGCCACCGACCGTGATCACGGCCGCCGCATTTCCGCCGCCGGCCATATTGATCCCGCTTTGCAGGGTCGCGAAGCTCTTGCCCGCGGCGGTGTCCTGCAATGTCCTGGCATAGGCGTTGGCCAGGGCCAGCGTGTCACCGCCATCGACCGTCACGTTGACGCTGGCACCCGACGCACCCATTACGGTTACAATAGCCACGTGCTGTGCTCCTCACCCGCTGCCCGGCTGCCCGTCCGGCCGGAACGACAGCGCCATGAAAGCGGGGAGATCTTCCCAAAATATTAATATCCCCGCTGCCAGGATCACAAAATGACGCGTGACCTCCTCCTGGCAGAATGGACGACCGACATCCCGATGGACGCTGACGAACGGCTTTCGCCCTGCCCGCTGCCCGAAGGGCTTCGCCTGATGGGCCGCGACGCGCTCGATCCCTATTTCCTGGTGCCGCCCGAACTGGACCCCGATCCCGCCATCAACGCGGTGCTGCCGTTCCTGGGCTGGATCGTCACGCTGGCCCGGCCCCGCCGCATCGGCCTGATGCCGGCCCGGAAGGCGATCGCGGCCCTGATGGCGGACGTGGCGCACCGGATGCGCCTGCCGGCGGACATCCGCGCCCTGCCGTTCCAGCCGCCGCCTGCCGGATTCGACCTGCTATGGCTGGATCTTCCGCCGGCCAGCACGCCGGATGCCGCCCTGGCACCGACGCCCGACCAGATGCTCCAGCTGCTGGGCCAGGGGGGCATTGTCGTGCTGCACGGCCTGGATAGCGGCGGCTGGGACGACCTTTCCATGGCGACCCTGAATCTGGGGCGCGGACTGGGCGTGCTGGTAGGGGGCGCGTGTCGCGGGGGCTCCGTGGCCAGCCTGTGCGCGATGCTGAATCGTTCCGACGACGGCACGGCAGCCAACCTGGCCGCCCGCTTCGCCGCGATCGGCGCGCATTGGGCCGCCCGCCGCGCCCTGGCCGACACGCAGGCGGAACTGGACCGGACCCGGCAGGCGCTCAGTCATCTGCGGCTGGATGCCATGGAGATGCGGCTGGCCCTGAACCATCAGGATGCCGCCGGGCAGGATGCGAACCGGCAGGGGTCGTCCCCCCCGGCCGCGCCGCCCGTCCCCGTCACGCCGGCCGCACCGCCGCCGAAGGGACCATCCCGGTGGCGTCGCCTTGCCCGCAGGCTGATCCGGGGGCCTGCTACCCCTGCCCCGGCAAGCGCCGACCGCACGATCCGCACGGTCCTGTTCGTATCCGGCGAACCGGGCACCCCCGGCACGACCTACCGCGTCACGCGCAACGCCGCCGCCTGCGCCGCCGCCGGATACGCGACCCGGTGCAGGGACTGCGCGGCGGTCGGGCCGGACGACATCGCATGGGCCGACATGGTCGTGCTGTGGCGCGTGGAATATAGCGGCCATGTCGACACCTTGCTGGGCCTGGCCCGGGCGCGCGGCGCCGTGCTGGCCTTCGATGCCGATGACATCGTGTTCGAACCCGCCCTGGCGCGCACCGACCTGATCGACGGAATCCGCGTCTGTCCGGCCCCCGTGGCGCGGATCGAACGGATGTATGCCGACATGCAGCGCACCATGCGCCAGTGCGACCTCGGCCTGGCCACCACCGATACGCTGGCCGACTGGATGCGCCCCTTCCTGAAGCTGACGCTGGTGCTGCCGAACACCTTCGATGACGCGACGCTGCAGCGTGCACGCCACGCCGTCCGCCGGCGGGCGCTGGCCGCGCCCGACGCGGCGGATGACGTCGTGCGGATAGGCTATGCCACCGGATCGCGCACCCACCAGCGCGACTTCGCCCGTGCCCTGCCCGGCCTGCTGCGGGTCATGGACCGACGGGCGCAGGTGCGCCTGGTCCTGTTCCGCGAACCCGGCGGAGGGCGCCCCCTGCTGCTGATCGAGGAATTTCCCGACCTGCACGCGCGGTCGGCGCAGATCGAATGGCGCGACATGGTGACGCTGGACGCGCTGCCGGACGAACTGGCGCGGCTGGACATCTCGATTGCCCCGTTGGAGGACGGCAATCCGTTCTGCGAGGCCAAGAGCGAACTGAAATTCTTCGAGGCCGCGCTGGCCGGCGTCTGTACCGTCGCCTCGCCCACCGGGCCGTTTCGCGCCGCCATCCGGCCGGGCGTGACCGGCCTGCTGGCGGACGGTGCGGCGGAATGGGAAAGCGCGCTGCTGCGTCTGGTGGACGACCCCGCCCTGCGCCGCCGCATGGCGCGCGACGTGCTGCACACGGTGCTGTGGGAATACGGGCCCCAGCGACAGGCCGCCCTGCTGGGGCCGGCCATCGCCGGGCTGGGCGATGCGCGGGCAGCGGCACGGGTTGGCGCCACCGTCCTGGCACGCGGCGCCTTCCGCGTCCGCGCCATTCCCCGGATCCCCGACAGCACGGTCCTGTTCACCCAGGACCATCTGCAGGACGCCGCCGTCACGGTCGTCGTGACCGCGTATAATTATGCCGGCCACGTCATCGAGGCCCTGGACTCCGTCCGCCGCCAGACGCTCGACCCGCTGGACCTGATCGTGGTCGATGATGCCTCGACCGACGATACTCCGTCGCTGCTGACGGGCTGGGCGGCCCGGCATGGCGCACGGTTCAACCGGCTGCTGATCCTGCGCGCCCGGCGCAATGCCGGGCTGGGCGGCGCGCGCAATATCGGCATGGCGGCGGCCGAAACCCCCTATGTCCTGCAACTGGACGCCGACAACCGCCTGCTGCCCGATGCCTGCGCCCGCCTGCTGGCCGCCATCGCGGCGGAAAGAGCGGGCTATGCCTATCCCCTGATCCGCCAGTTCGGGCGCGAGGCCAGCGTGATGGGCGATACCCCGTTCCATCCCGGGCGACTGGTCGGCGGCAATACCATCGACGCCATGGCGCTGGTGGCCAAATGGGCTTGGGCCGCCGCCGGCGGCTATTACGTGCGGCGCGACGCCATGGGGTGGGAGGATTACGACCTGTGGTGCACCCTGGCAGAACTGGGCATCGCCGGTACCCAGGTGCCCGAAATCCTGGCCGAATACCGCGTGCATGACACGGCCATGACCGACACGCTGACCGAACGGCCGCACCACAAGGACGCGGTAGTCACGCTGCTGCGAGACCGCCATCCCTGGATTCGCCTGACGGCCCCCGAGGCACGTGCGCGTTCATGAGCAGGCCGACGGGCGGGATCAGGGGACGTTTCTTTCCAACTCTTCCAGCCATAGCCTGGCATTGCCGTCGGAGGGCGCGCGCCAGTCGCCACGCGGCGAGAGGGCACCGCCGGCCACCACCTTGGGCCCATTCGGCATCGCCGAGCGCTTGAACTGGCTGAACCCGAAAAAGCGCGTCAGGAACACCGACAGCCAGTGCCGGATGGTCGGCAGGTCGTATTCCACCCGCCGGTCGGCCGGAAAACCGGGGGGCCAGGCCCCGATTCCGGCGTCCTTCCACGCGATTTCGGCCATGAAGGCGATGCGGGAGGGCCGGAAGCCGTGGCGCAGGACATAGAACAGCGTGAAATCCTGCAGCGCGTAGGGACCGATCCGTTCCTCCGTGCTCTGCAGCGCCTGGTCCTCGCCCGCCGGCACCAGTTCGGGCGAAATCTCGGTGTCCAGGATGGACGCCAGCACGCCGGCCGCGTCATCATCCACCCGCCGCGCCGAAATGACCCAGCGGATCAGATGCTGGATCAGCGTCTTCGGCAGCCCGGCATTGACGTTGTAATGCGACATCTGGTCGCCCACGCCATAGGTACACCAGCCCAGCGCCAGTTCCGACAGGTCGCCGGTGCCGATCACGATGCCGCCATGCTGGTTGGCCAGGCGGAACAGGAAGTCGGTCCGCAATCCCGCCTGCACGTTCTCGAACGTGACGTCGTATTGCGGCACGCCGCTGGCGAAGGGATGACCCATCTGTTCCAGCATCATCCGCGCGGTCGGCCGGATATCCAGTTCCGCCGCCGTCACGCCCAGCGCCTGCATCAGCGCCATGGCATTGGACTGCGTGCCCGCGCTGGTGCCGAATCCCGGCATGGTATAGGCCAGCACCGCGTCACGACCCAGGCCCAGTTCGTCCGCCGCGCGGACGGCCACCAGCAGCGCCTGGGTGGAATCCAGCCCGCCGGAGACGCCGATCACCATCCGGCGCGTCCCCGTGGCCTGCAGTCGCTGCTTCAGCGCCGAAACCTGGATGGTCCACGCTTCATAGCAATCCTGCTCCAGCCGCGCGGGGTCGGCGGGGACGAAGGGGAATCGTTCGATCCGCCGCATCAACCCCAGATCCCCCGGCGGGGGCGCCAGGGCGAAGCCGACGCGCCGCCATCCCGTATCGCCCCCTGTCGCGTGAAGGCCCCGGGCGGCGCGGTTGTCGGCGAAGCTGCCCATGCGGGCGCGCTCCTGCCGCAGCAGGTCCAGGTCGATATCGGCTGTCGCCCGGTTCGGACCCTGGGGAAAACGCACCGTCTCGGCCAGCAGCGCGCCGTTCTCGTAGACCGAGACCTGGCCGTCCCATGCCAGGTCGGTGGTCGATTCCCCCTCGCCCGCCGCGGCGTAGACATAGGCGCAGAGCGCGCGCGCGGATTGCGAGCGACAGAGCAGGTCCCGCGTATCCGCCTTGCCCACCGTGATGTCGCTGGCCGACGGGTTGGCGATCACCGTGGCCCCCGCCAGCGCCGCATCGGTGCTGGGCGGCGCGGG
This sequence comes from Gluconacetobacter diazotrophicus PA1 5, assembly GCF_000067045.1. Lineage (NCBI taxonomy): Bacteria > Pseudomonadati > Pseudomonadota > Alphaproteobacteria > Acetobacterales > Acetobacteraceae > Gluconacetobacter > Gluconacetobacter diazotrophicus. Next base: position 931,821 of record NC_010125.1, on the reverse strand, counting down.
AACCCACAGATCCTCGCAGATCTCGATCGCGATCACCAGGCCGGGCACGTCCTCGGCCTCGAACAGCAGGTCGGTGCCGAAGGGCGCGGTCTGGCCCGCGACATGGATCGTCTGGCCGCGCAGGCCGGCGCCGGGCGCGAACTGCCGGGCCTCGTAGAATTCGCGATAGTTGGGCAGGTAGCTCTTGGGCACCACGCCCAGCACCGTGCCGCGATGCAGGATGACGGCGCAGTTGTACAGCGCGTCGCCATGGCGCAGCGGCGCGCCCGCCACGACAACCGGCACAAGGTCCGCCGTCGCGGCGGCCAGGGCGGCCAGGGCGGCGCCTACCCCGTCCAGCAGCACGTCCTGCTGGCGCAGGTCCTCGATCGTGTAGCCCGACACGCCCAGTTCGGGAAACACCGCCAGCGCCACGCCGTCCGCATGGCAGGCCCGGACCATGTCGGCCATCCGCGCGACGTTGGTCGCCGGATCGGCCAGTGCCACCGGCAGGGTGCAACCGGCGACCCGCGCGAAACCATGACGATAGAGGGAGCGAAAATCCGCCACGATACGATCACCCGGCTGGAGCGGATCACCCGACCACGCTCGTTTGACATCCATGGCAGGCGACCCGGCGCCCTGCCCCGGCAACCCGCCGACGCAACCATAGGGTGCGCCACGCATTGAAACCCCCATGGACCGGACGGTCCATACACATGACCCGGAGGAGGATATCTCCATGGACCTGTTACGCTGGACGCTGATCTTCCTCGTTCTCGCATTGCTGTCGGCGGCACTTGGCTTCGGCGGCATCGCGTCGAACTTCGCCTATATCGGCAAGATCCTGTTCTTCATCTTTCTTGTCCTGTTCATCGTCGGCCTGTTCTTCGGCCGAGGGCGAGGCAGAACATTGTGACCACCAACACCACCCCCGCGTACAGCCCGTCCAGCGCCGCCATGGACAGCGGCAGCGCGCCGGCCAGGTAGGCCGGCGCGTCGCAGGGCTTGGCCGGGCGCAGGGGCATGGCGGCCAGCCGTTCGGCGAACGTGCCGCCATGAAAGACCGGCGCCTGGCATTCCGGCAGCGGGCTGGGCCACCAGCCCTGCTCCACCCCGACATGGACCAGCGACAGGCCGATCGCCGCCAGCAGCACGGGCACGCCCAGCCACAGCACGGCCTGCCGCAGCCGGCCGCGCACCAGGGCCGCGATCACTCCCAGCCCCAGCAGAACCCGGTACGGCCAGCGCTCCCACAGGCACAACCCGCACGGCACCATCCCCAGCCCGTGCTCGGCCCATGCCGCGATACCCAGCGCGATCGCGCCGGCGGCAGCCAGAACCAGGGCCGTGCCCATGCCGGGCCCTGCGCCCGGCCGCCCTGTGCCGCCCCGGAAGATCCTGCGTCCCGTCCTCAATGCCATCACACGGGACAGACCGGCGGGGCCTCGTCCAGTGCGCGAAGGAAGTCGCGGGCCCAGAATCCGGCCGTGGTCCGGCGCACGTCCTCATCCAGCTTGGTCCAGCGCTGGCGGCGTTCGTCCAGGCTCATGGTCAGCGCCTGATGCAGCGCGTCGGCGATTTCGTCGGCGTCATAGGGGTTGACCAGAACGGCCTCGTCCATTTCCGGCGCCGCCCCGGCGAAGTGCGACAACACCAGCACGCCCGGTGCCGCCGCGTTCTGCGCCGCGACATATTCCTTGGCCACCAGGTTCATCCCGTCGCGCAGCGGCGTGATCAGCGCGACATCGGCCATGCGATAGAACCCGGCCAGGATGTCACGCGCGATCGGCCGCGTGATATAGCGGATGGGCGTCCAGTCGAATTCGGCATAAGCGCCGTTGATCCGCCCGGTCAGCTCGTCCAGTTGCCGGCGCAGCAGGCGATATTCCTCGACATCGCCGCGCGAGACCGGGGCGACCTGCAGGAAGGTCACCTTGCCCCGATGTTCGGGATAGCGCGCCATCAGCGCTTCGTACCCCCGGAACCGCTCGGGCAGGCCCTTGGAGTAATCCAGCCGGTCCACCCCCAGGATCAGCGCGGCCCCCCGCAGGCTGGTCCGCAGGCGCCCGGCCTCGTCACGCAGGACGCTGGCCTCGGCCTGGGCGCGGAATTCATACGGATCGATCCCGATGGGAAAGGCCCGGGCCCGTTCCTCCAGGCCGTTCAGGCGGAAGGCCTGGTTCAGGTTGTCGGCATCCTCGTCAGTCTGCACGCCGATCAGGTCATAGGCCTGCATGTCCTCCAGCAGCAGTTCCGCGCCGGGCATGGACCGCACCAGGCTCCAGGGCGGGACGGGGATATGCAGGAAGAAGCCGATGCGCGTCGTCACCCCCAGATCGCGCAGCGCCTGGCCCAGCGGGAACAGGTGATAATCATGGACCCAGATCACGTCGTCGGGGCGCAGCAGCGGCACCAGGCAGCGCGCGAACAGGGCGTTGACCTCCAGATAGGTCTGCCAGTCGCGGCGGGAATAGTTCATCAGCCCGACGCGGTAGTGAAACAGCGGCCAGAGGATGCCGTTCGAGAAATTCTGGTAGAATCCCTCGTGCTGGCGGGCGGTCAGGTCGATGGTGGCATAGGTCACGCCCTCGACCGTGTCGAAGCTGGGCTGGGGGTCGGCGTCGGTCTCGGCCTGGTTGCCCGACCAGCCGAACCATAGCGACGAACCGCCGCGCAGCGCATCCTTCAGCCCGACCGTCAGCCCACCGGCGGGCTGCGTGCGTTCGCGCGGGGATGGAACCCGGTTCGATACGATGATCAGACGCCCCATGAATCGTTCCCCCCTTTCGCCAGAGTCGCCAGCCAGGCCCGGAAGGCGGCGGGATCGGGGAAATCCCTGGGGATGCGGAACCCCACGCCGCCCAGCGCGGCGGCCTGGCGAATGCCGTCCTCGTCCGTCACGTCGTCACCGATGAAGATCGGATGCCGGCCGGCAAAGGGCGGCGACTGCATCAGTTCCGCGACCGCATGGCCCTTGTCCACGCCGTGGGGACGGATTTCCCATGCCATCTTGGCGGCCTGGATATGGAACGCCCCATTGCTGGGTGCGACCCAGGTTTCTGCTGCCTCGCGCAGCAGGTCGGCCGTTTCGGGCGCCGCGCGATAATGCAGGACGAACCCCGCGACCTTGGTTTCGATCCGTACGCCCGGATGCGCCGCGGCCAGGGTTTCCGCCGCCTGCAGCCAGGTCGAGGGCACATGCGGCAGGTCGGCGCGCACGATCGGTCCGTCCGGCCGATGCCGTACCGCGATCCCGTGTTCACCCGCGACGGCGAAAGGCACGTCACCCAGGAAACGATCGATCTGGTCCACGGCCCGGCCCGAAATCACCGCCAGCGCATCGCCGCATTTTGCCCGCAGCTGCCGCAGCACGTCCAGCAGGTCAGGCGGAACCACCACCGAGTCGGGCGTGGGCGCGATATCGACCAGCGTGCCGTCGAAATCCAGCAGCAGGGCGGCTTCGTGCGGGGGGGGCATGAAACGGCCGGCCGGGCCGGCATAGTCCGTCGGGGTCATGGGCGTCTCACTCCTTGCGTAGATGGGACGGCATTCATCCCGAACCGGCCGCGCGGACCGAGGTTGCTGCCTCCGCCATCAGGGCGGAAGCAGGGATTGGGGCTGTCCCGGCTGGGACGTCGCCGAGGAAGCGCCGGGCGGAGGCGCGGCGGAAGTCGGCGGGACCGGGGGCGGAAGCGCCGGCGGCCCCAGCGGAAGCGGCCCGCCCCCACCCCCGGCCGCCCCATACGGCACCGGGGGCGGCAATGCCCCATGCTGGCCCGCAATGGCCGATGGCGCAACAGTCGGAACGGGCAATCCGGTTCCGGCCACGACCGGCGGCGCCCCGGAGGCAGGCGCCTGCTCGTCGGGTGGGGGCGAAAGGGACAACGGGGCGCCGGACATCTGGGGCGGAGAGGCGGGAGCGGGAGCCGGGGCCGCACCTGGACCCTGGGGCGTCGGGGCGCCCGGCGGATTACCGGCCTGGGCACCTGGACCTGGGTGCTCTGGATCTGCACGCCCTGCGTCTGCGCGCCCTGCACCTGTACTCCGGGGGCCGCCTGCGCCCCCTGCCCCGCCGCCGTGGCGGCCACGGTCAGGGGCGGGGGAATAGGGGCCACGATATCCCCGGTGCAGCTGACGATTTGCACGGTATAGACCGGGTCCTGGAACACACCCAGGAACGGCTCGCCCGCCAGCATCCAGCCGTCGAAGCCCCGCCCGTCCTGCCGCGTGTCGCGGATCGTCAGCCATCCGGCCGAATCGGGCACCAGCGTCGCCGGCCGGTCGCGGCAGGCGCCGACATGGATGGTCAGCGCCCGGTACGTCACGTCCTGCCCGACCGGAATCGTCAGCGACTGGACGTGGGAATCCAACCCGTCCAGCACCCGGACGGTGGCGACCGAGCGGCCCTGCCAGGTATCGGCGGGATAAACCAGCGGCGGAGGCACCATTTCCGCCGCCCGCGCCGCGATCCCCACCGGGACCGCCGACAGGACGGCCAGGGACAGAATCAGTCTCAAGATCTTGGGCTTCGCAAGGCGGCTACGATTCCCGAAATGATCCGCCGCATTTCGTCCTCATCGACGCCGATCAGCACCGCGTCTTCGAACGCATCGCGCATGACGTCGCACAGTTCGGCGTAATTTTCGGCCAGGACCCGGATCTTGTCCTGACAGGAAACCGGGCTGCCGTCGGACTGGCGCCAGATCGCGGGCGGCGCGGGCAGGGCCCCGTCCTTTTGCACCTCGTCATTCACATCCGTGGCGTTCATGGCAGATCGTCCCCGCCGCCATGCCCCCCCGCCGGCGCACTGCCCGGACCGGTTGCCTGGGGCGCACCCTGGGTACCGGTACCCTGGGCATTCGCCTTCTGCTGATTGTTCCGCGTCATGGAATCGGTCACCGAGAAGATGAAGCGGCTGAGCAATTGTTCCAGGCTGATCGATCCCTGCGTCTCGGCGATCGCCGCCCCCGGGTGCAGCGTGGCGTCGTTCCCGCCCGGCGACAGGGCGATGTACTTCCCGCCCAGCAGGCTGTCGCTGGTGATGATGGCGGCGCTGTCGGTCGGCAGGTGAATATCGGGGCGGACCGTGAACGTCACCTGGGCCTTGAAGCTGGACGGATCGACCCGTTCGGCGACCACCTGCCCGACGGTCACGCCCGCCAGCCGAACGTCGGAGCCCACGGACAACCCGTCGATATGGGCGAAGGCGGCATTGAGACGATACCCGTCCTCATGCCGGTGCCCCTTGTCGACCACCGCAAGGGCGAGCAACCCGCCCAGCACGGCAAGCACCGCGCATCCCGCGGCGAGTTCGACCGAACTCCGGCCCCCTTTGACTGGAACCGCACTGACCATATGACATCGTTTCCCTAATACTACGGCGGGCAGACCTTAACAGGTTACGTCCGCCGATTCACCCTTCGGGAAACCACGCCTCATAATCGCTGGTCGATTCGGCACGCCGGCCGCCACGATAATCGCTGCCGGGGGGGCGGTAGGCCTCGGGGGTGCCGGTGCGGTTGGGCTGGAAAGGCACCTGCCAGGGCTGGCGGGCGCTTTCCGGCAGCGGGGCCGCATCCTGGTGATGCAGCCACCCCCACCATTCCGCCGGCACGGCCGACGCGTCCTCGCCCTTATGGTAGATGACCCAGCGTTCGTGCCGGGTCACGCCGCCGCCGGTGCGATTCGCGGTCCGCGCCTCGTAATAGCAGCGACCGTCGGCGTCCTTGCCGACCAGACGGCCCTTGAATTTGGTGTAGATCCGGGTGCCGAGATTTGCCATGGCCGCAGACTAGCCTCGTTTTCCGCTCCGGGTCCATCCCGCGCCGACGGCGCGCATCCTCACATGTCCGGGATCGCGGAACCCGCGAGTTATCCCCCATATCCACAATATACAGTGGTCTGTATAGGTATGGACCTACCATATCCGGCTTTCGCCCCGTCACGAAGCGAGCCTAGACTGATGGTCATGACAGCCCGAAGCCATTGGAACGGCGTACGCATGCGTACCACGCAGGCCGCCGCGGACCCGGACGACGCCCTCCGCGCCGTCACCCTGCCCGTCGATTGGGACGACGAGGCCGCGGCTGCGCTGGCGCGGATGGCGCCGGGGCGCGGCACGGTCCGCCTGGCGGCCGAGGCCGCGCGCTGGGTGGACGACCTGGCGGTCGGTCCCCTTGCCGCCCAGGCGCGGTCGCTGTCATGCCTGCTGATGATGCGCCAGGCCGCCCCGACGGAGTCGCTGTGGACCGGCCAGCATGACCGGCGCCCCGGCTTCATCGTCAACCTGGCGGGGTTCGTGCAGCCCGGGTCCGGCTTCCTGGCCGACGATTTCGTGGCCGCGCTGCGCCTGATGTGCCTGGTGCTGCGCGACGCCGCCGAGCGCAAGGCCGCGCTGCGCAACGGTGAACTGCCGTTCCTCGACCTTCCGCCTCCGGCGCCTCCGACCGGCGGCAAGGCCAAGGCCCGCACGGCGGGGGCCAGGGCGGGGACGAAAACCGGGGCCGGTCCCGATCCGCGCCAGTCGGACCTGCCCCAGCCGCCCCTGGTCGCGGGCAACCTGCTGCTGACCAACCTCGATGCCTGCCTGGCCGCGCTGGGCCTGGATTATGACAGCGAGACGGCACGTGACGTGGCGTGCAGCCTGGCGTCGCTGGCGACGTCGGTCGCGCATGCCGGCGGCGGGGTCGATTCCCTGCTGCTGCCGCCCGCGCGCAGCGTCGTGCCGGGCCTGGCGGAGGCCGCCCGGGCCGTCTGGCGCGATGCCGCGGTGGAAACCGACACCATCCTGCCCCGCATCGAGACCGGATTTTCCGCCCCCGGCCCGATCGACGCCCTGCTGGGGGTCGAGGCCTGCGGGCTGGCCCCGATCTTCTCGCCCCTGCGGCCGGACGGGCGCCTGGCCGCCAGCACCCTGGCACGGCTGGCCTGGCGCGGCCTGACGCCCGAATCCGCCTTCGCCGCCGCCCTGGCGGGCGAGACCGTGCTGCGGCTGCCCGACACCCAGGCCCATCAGGCCATGCATCGCGCCGTGGCCGGGTTCGTCGACCGCATGCCCGCCCGGCCCGACGCCACGGCCGTGCCGCTGCGCGCGCGCCTGGCGCTGGAACGCGGGGCACGGCGCAACCTGCCGGCACGCCATGGCGGCTTCACGCAGAAGGCCAGTGTCGGCGGCCACCGGCTGTTCCTGCGCACCGGCGAATACGAGGACGGCACGCTGGGCGAGGTCGCGATCACCCCGGCGCGCGAGGGCCCGATGGCGCGCGGCCTGATGGACGCGCTGGGCCAGGCGGTCAGCATCGGCCTGCAATACGGCGCGCCGCTGGACGCCTATGTGGATGCGTTCGCCTATACGCGTTTCGGCCCCGCCGGCACGGTGGAGGGGGATTCGGTTGCATCCTATGCCACCTCTCTGCTGGATTATGCGTTCCGGGCCTTGTCGGATGCCTATCTGGGCCACAGACTGCCCGACGCGCCGCATCAGGACGACATCGCCGATGCCCCGTCGCCGATGCTGCCGCTGGATTTTCCCGCCGCACCCGATGGCCGCGCTTCGGGGGGGCGGCGCGGCGGCCGGTTGCGGCTGGTGGGCTGATCGGCCGCCCTGCGGCCGGACAAACGCCCGCGACCATTTGAACAGGAGTCTCCCATGACGGACAGCACACCCGAAGCCCGCCTGGACCGGCACGGCATCGTCCTGCCCACGCCACCCGTCCCCGTCGCAACCTATGTCGGCACCGTCGTCAGCGGATCGCTGCTGGTCGTCTCCGGCCAGTTGCCGCTGGTCGACGGCAAGCTGTTCGCCACCGGCAAGCTGGGCGCCGATGTCGCGACCGAGGTCGGGGTCGATGCCGCGCGCCACTGCATGATCAACGTGATCGCGCAGGTCCGCGCCGCGGTGGGCGACCTGTCGCGGGTGCGGCGCGTGGTACGGCTGGGCGGGTTCGTATCCTGCGTGCCCGGCTTTACCCAGCACGCCACGGTCATGAACGGCGCGTCGGACCTGGCGGTCGCGATCTTCGGCGATGCCGGGCGGCATGCCCGCTCGACCATCGGCGTGCCGTCCCTGCCGCTGGACGCCGCCGTCGAGGTCGAGGGCCTGTTCGAGATCGCCTGATCCGGGGCGCACGAACGTGACCGCCCCGAAACTGAGCCTGAGCCTGCATCGCGCCATCGCCGACATTCCGGCGGCGGAGTGGGATGCATGCGCCGGGGCGGACAATCCCTTCGTCAGCCACGCCTTCCTCTCGGCGCTGGAAGATAGCGGATCGGCCGGTCCGCGTACCGGCTGGCTGCCGCAGCATGCCGCCATCCGCGACGGCGCGGACCGCGTGCTGGCCGTGGCGCCGATGTACGCCAAATCGCATTCCTACGGCGAATATGTCTTCGACCAGTCCTGGGCCCGCGCCCTGGAACAGGCGGGGGGCGACTATTATCCGAAATTGCAGGTCGCGGTGCCGTTCTCGCCCGTGCCGGGGCCACGCCTGCTGGTCCGCCCCGATGCGCTGCCCGACGGGACGGACCATGCCCCCGCCCTGCGGCTGGCGCTGATCGGCGCGCTGCGCCAGGCGTGCGGGGAACTCGGCCTGTCCTCGGTGCATGCTACCTTCTGCACGCAGGAGGAATACGAGCAGTTCGGCGAGGCGGGGTGGCTGCAACGGCTGGGGGTGCAGTTCCACTGGGACAATCGCGGCTATGGCAGTTTCGACGATTTCCTGGCCGCGCTGTCGTCGCGCAAGCGCAAGGTTCTGAAGCGCGAACGCCGGGACGCCAACCAGTGCGGCCTGACCTTCCGCACCGTCCGGGGCGCCGAAATCACGCCCGACCTGTGGGCGCATTTCTATCGGTTCTATACCTCGACCGTCGATCGCAAATGGGGCAGCGCCTATCTGACGCGGGCGTTCTTCCCCCTGCTGTCGGAACGCCTGGGCGACCGGGTGGTGCTGATGCTGGCCGAACGCGACGGCCGGCCGGTCGCGGGCGCGCTGAACCTGATGGGGGCGAGCACGCTATATGGCCGCAACTGGGGATGCGACGGCGACTATCCGTTCCTGCATTTCGAACTGTGCTATTATCGCGCCATCGATTTCGCCATCGCCCACGGACTGGAGCGTGTCGAGGCCGGGGCGCAGGGCCACCACAAGATCCAGCGCGGCTACCGCCCCTGCGCCACCTATTCGGCGCACTGGATCGCCCATCCCGGTCTGCGCGCCGCCGTCGCCGATTTCGTGGCCGAGGAACGCGCCGCGACGCTGCAGGAAATCGCCGAACTGGACACGCTGTCGCCCTACCGCGCGGCGGGCGAGGAGTAGAACGGTGGGACTGGCGGGCCGTCCCGAAGACGGGCGTCCTCCAGACGGCGTTTCCCCCAGTGAGCATGCTGTATAACCGCGGGGGCACGTCCCTGGGGACCGCACCGCGCAACCGCGCGACCTGACCCGTCATCGCAAATTGTTTATTACGTGCTCGTCGCCCCGGCGATATACGGTCTGGTTTCGGATCGCGACCCAGCGACCACGGATCATGACAACACCATAAAAACATCAAACATAAAATCGTCATAACCCACAGAAACGATCTCGCGTTTTCTTCCCGGCCGGGGCGTGCTTCCCGGAAAACGAGGAAGACGATTCCTTATTGTTCCTGACTTCCGACCGCCCCCCACGTCACCTGATGGTTCTCCAGGCCCGCGAAGCGCCTGCCTTGCCGGTTCTGCGTTCCATCCCATCCATCCTGGAACAGAATGCGTATCACTTTTTCGCGCACGCGCCCCAGCCTTGCCTGGCGCATCTGGATCATGGCGGCCGTAGCCGTCCTTTCCTGCCATCCCGCCCGCGCGCAATATCGTGGTCCGGTCGCGGAAACCGCCCCGTCCTTCTCGCTCGATACCCCCACATCGTACGCGAACACCCCGTTCACCCCGCCGGTTGAACATATGGTTTCGGCCTGGGGCAATGCCGTCCAGAACCTCAATCGCAAGGGGATCGGCCTGGTCATCGACTATACCAGCGAAAGCGCACTGGCGCTCGATGCCGGCAATGCCGGGGACGCAGGCTATGCGCACCAGATCGGCGTACAGTTGGACCTGGATTGGGACAAGCTGGTGGGCTGGCGCGGCTTTGTGACCCATGCGGCCATCGTCAATCGGGCGGGCCATAACATGGCCGCCGATTTCGGTGACAGGTCACTCAACGGATTCCAGGAGATCTATGGCGGCGGCGGCAATACGGCCGTTCACATGGTCTATGTCTATGGCACGCAGAACCTGTTCCACGACCGCGTGCAGATCGCGATCGGCAAGCTGCCGGTCAATATCGACTTTTCCGCGTCCCCCCTGTTCTGCACGTTCATGAACAAATCCATGTGCGGAAACCCCAAATCCCTGACCCGCGGCGCCGCGGGTTTCGGCACCTATCCGGGTTCGACCTGGGGGACGCGCGTACGCTACTGGCCCATGCACGGGGTCTACGCGCAGGCCGGACTGTACGGCGTCAATCCGGACCTCAATACCAATCGGTATGACCGCACCGGATTCAACTTCAACACGAATCTCTATACCGGCGTCTACGTTCCGGTCGAGGTCGGCCTGATCCCGTCCTTCGGCAGGAACCAGCTTGTCGGCCACTACAAGGTCGGCGTCGCCTACGATTCCTCGAACTACGCCGACAATTACTACGATGTTAACGGCGCCCCCCTGGCGCTGACGCGCAGGGCCGCGCGGATGGACACCGGCAAGACGCAGCTCTGGATCGAAGGCGACCAGATGCTGATCCGCAACGGCCATGGCCCGCTCAACGGATTCTATGTCATGGCCGGCCTGGTGCGTAACACGCCGGAAAGCAGCCCGTACCTCTATCAATATTATTTCGGGATCGTGGACCGGGGCTTCTGGCGCGCGCGCCCCGACGACACGTTCGGCATCGAGGTCTCGCGGGCCACGGCCAGTCCGGACCTTGTCGATACGCAATGGCTCGATTACGCAGCGGGGCGCAAGCTGCCGGCCAATGCCACCTATCCGCAAAGCCATATCAGCGTGCTGGAAGCCACCTACAACATCCACGTCTGCGAGGGGCTCTCGATCCAGCCGGACTACCAGCGGATCATGCGGCCCAACCTGCAGCGCAACAAACCCGCGATCGACGCGATCGGCCTGAAGATCCACGCGACGCTCTGACGGTCGCCCCCCCCGCCTGCCTTTTCGCAACCATCCGGTCTGGAGCCCGCCATGTCCCGCCCGCCGCTGCCGCCTTTCGATGCCGAAACTGCCGCGCTCAAGACCCGCCTTGCGGAGGACGCCTGGAACGGCCGTGATCCCGAAAAGGTCGCGCTGGCCTATACGCCGGACAGCGTGTGGCGCAACCGGTCGACGTTCATTCGGGGACGAGCGGAGATCATCGCCTTCCTGGCCGGCAAATGGGCAGGTGAACAGGACTATCGTCTGATCAAGGAAGTCTGGGCTTTTCGCGAAAACCGCATTGCCGTGCGCTTCGCCTATGAATGGCATGACGCCGCCGGCCAGTGGTTCCGGTCCTACGGCAACGAAAACTGGGAGTTCGACGAGGCCGGACTGATGCGTCGGCGCTTCGCCTCGATCAACGACCTGGCCATCGCCGCCGCCGATCGCCTGTTCCACTGGCCGCAGGGCCGCCGCCCGGACGATCATCCGGGTCTGTCGGACCTGGGCCTGTAGCGGCAACGGACAGAATCCCGACCGTCCGGGCCGATAGCATCGGGGCAGAGGAAACACGCGCCGGATCGCTACCGGCGCGCGTTTCCGGGCAGACGTGTCAGGAGATGGCCTTGCGGAGGTTGGTATCCAGCGCCGCCAGGAAGTCCTCGGTCGTCAGCCATTTGGCCTCGGGCCCGATCAGCAGGGCGAGGTCCTTGGTCATCTGGCCGGCTTCGACCGTTTCCACGCAGACGCGTTCCAGCGTTTCGGCGAAATGGGTAACGTCCGGCGTGTTGTCGAACCGTCCGCGATAGGCCAGGCCGCGCGTCCAGGCGAAGATCGACGCGATCGGGTTCGTGCTGGTCGGCCGGCCCTTCTGGTGTTCGCGGTAATGGCGGGTCACGGTGCCATGCGCGGCCTCGGATTCCACCACATCGCCGGTCGGGTTCAGCAGCACCGAGGTCATCAGTCCCAGGCTGCCGAAGCCCTGGGCCACGATGTCGCTTTCCACATCGCCATCATAGTTCTTGCACGCCCAGACATAGCCGCCGCTCCATTTCAGGGCGGACGCCACCATGTCGTCGATCAACCGGTGTTCGTAGGTCAGGCCCAGCCGGTCGAAATCGACCTTGAACTCGGTCTCGAAGACCTTCTGGAACACGTCCTTGAACATGCCGTCATAGGCTTTCAGGATCGTGTTCTTGGTCGACAGATAGACCGGCAGCTTACGGTCGCGGCCATAAGTCAGCGACGCGCGGGCGAAGCCTTCGATCGAGGCCAAGGTGTTGTGCATGCCCAGCGCCACGCCCGGGCCCTTGAAATCATGCACCTCCAGTTCGATCGGCGCGCCGCCGTCGGCGGGGGTGTAGGTCAGGCTGACCTTGCCCGGCCCCGGAATCCGGGTTTCCGCCGCGCGATAGATGTCACCATAGGCATGGCGGCCGATGACGATCGGCTGGGTCCAGTGCGGCACCAGGCGGGGCACGTTGGAACAGACGATCGGCTCGCGAAAGATGGTGCCGTCCAGGATGTTGCGGATCGTGCCATTGGGCGACCGCCACATCTTCTTCAGCCCGAATTCCGTCACCCGGGCCTCGTCGGGGGTGATCGTCGCGCACTTGACGCCGACGCGGTACTTCTTGATCGCCTCGGCCGCCTCGACCGTGACCCGGTCGTCGGTGGCGTCGCGATGTTCGATCCCCAGATCGTAATATTTCAGGTCGATATCGAGGTAGGGAAGGATCAGCTTCTGCTTGATGAAGCTCCAGATGATCCGCGTCATCTCGTCGCCGTCCAGTTCGACGACCGGCTCCTTGACCTTGATCTTGGCCATACGGCTCTTCCTCTTGTGTTATCTCGCCGGCCTGTGGCCGGACGCTTATTAGGTCCGAGGGATGGGACAGATCCACGGCCCGTCGGCAGGGGACGACGCGGCGATGGGCCTGTCCGGAAACGCATGCGCGTTTCCGGCTAAATTCTTAACGGCGTCCCCGCAACGCGCATACTGCCTGCCGGGCGGACCCGGTCACGATCCGGTTATGGCGGGGCCGGAGTGATCCAGATCATGGTACGGGGTGTGCCGATATGGTGCAGTTCCTGCGCCGATCCTGCCCACCGCGCCGGAGACCCCGCGATGATGCACGCGATGCGATTGAATGCCCCGCATACCGACCTGGAATGGGTGGAACTGCCCGACCGCCTGCCCGGCCCCGGCGAGATCCGGGTGCGCGTCGGGGCCTGCGGCGTGTGCCGCACCGACCTGCACGTGGTGGATGGCGACCTGCCCTTTCCCGGCCATCCGGTCATTCCGGGGCACGAGATCGTGGGCCGGATCGAGGCGCTGGGCGAGGGTGTGCAGGACCTGAAGATCGGCCAGCGGGTCGGCGTGCCGTGGCTGGGCCATACCTGCGGCATCTGCCGCTACTGCCACAGCGGGCATGAAAACCTGTGCGACCATCCGCTTTTCACCGGCTACACCCGCGACGGCGGCTATGCCACCGCCGCCATCGCCGATGCCCGCTATGCGTTTCCGCTGGGCGAGGAAGGCAGCGACGTGGACCTGGCCCCCCTGCTGTGCGCGGGGCTGATCGGCTGGCGGTCGCTGGTGATGGCGGGCGAGGACGCGAAGACGGTGGGGCTGTACGGCTTCGGCGCCGCCGCGCACATCATCGCCCAGGTGGCGCTGTGGCAGGGCCGCACCGTCTATGGCTTCACCCGCCCGGGCGACCGCCCGACGCAGGATTTCGCCCGGTCGCTGGGCGCGACCTGGGCCGGCGGATCGGACGAGGCGCCGCCGGAGAAGCTGGACGCCGCCATCATCTTCGCCCCCGTGGGCGCGCTGGTTCCGGCGGCCCTGCGCGCGGTGCGCAAGGGCGGCCGCGTGGTCTGTGCCGGTATCCACATGAGCGACATCCCCAGCTTCCCCTACGATTTGTTTTGGGAGGAACGGCAACTGGTTTCGGTCGCCAACCTGACACGGCAGGACGGTATCGATTTCCTCTCGCTGGCGCCCAGGATCGGCGTCCGCACCAAGACGACGCGCTACGACCTGCGCGATGCCAACCGCGCGCTGGCCGACCTGCGGGCCGGACGGTTCGAGGGCGCGGCGGTGCTGGTGCCCTGAGCGGCGCGGGCGGGCAAAGGGCGCGGATTGAGGCATTTTACCGGCCATTCCGCTTTATCGCTGGCCTTTTCGGCGGGGGTTCTTTATGGAGCGCCCTTTCCCGCATTGCGCATATGCCCGACCCGCCCTGGGGCCGTGACGCGCCCCTATTGTCCGGATTGACCTGACCCATGCCGTTTCCCGAGACCCATCCCGCCATTCGGCGCGCGCTAGACGCGCGCGGCTATGAAGAGCCGACCCCCGTCCAGAAAGCCGTGCTGGATGTCGCGGCGGACGGAAGGGACCTGCTGGTGTCGGCGCAGACCGGATCGGGCAAGACGGTGGCGTTCGGCCTGGCGATGGCCGACACGCTGCTGGGCGGGGCCGAACGGTTCGGCCCGGCCGGCGCCCCGCTGGCCGTCATCATCGCCCCCACCCGCGAACTGGCCATGCAGGTCCAGCGCGAACTGTCCTGGCTGTACGCCCCGGCCGGCGCGCGCATCGTGTCGTGCATCGGCGGCATGGATGCGCGGCGCGAAGCCCGGGCCCTGGAAATCGGCGCGCATATCGTCGTCGGCACCCCCGGGCGGCTGTGCGACCACCAGTCGCGCGGACGCCTGGTCCTGTCCGAACTGCGTGTCGTGGTGCTGGACGAAGCCGACGAAATGCTGGACCTGGGCTTCCGCGACGAATTGCAGCAATTGCTCGATGCGATGCCCGACACGCGGCGGACGCTGCTGTTTTCGGCCACCATCGCCAAGGACATCGCCACCCTGGCCCGCCGCTACCAGCGCGACGCGCTGCGGATCGACACGCTGTCCGGCGCCCGGCAGCACGCCGACATCACCTATCGCGCCGTGATGGCCGACCCGCGTGAGATCATTCCGGCCGTCGTCAACATCCTGCGCTTCACCGACAGCCCGACCGCCATGGTGTTCTGCGCCACGCGCGAACTGGTGCGCCACATGCAGGGCGCGCTGCTGGAACGCGGCTTTTCGTCGGTCGCGCTGTCGGGCGAACTGGGGCAGAGCGAGCGTACCCGCGCGATCGAAAGCCTGCGCACCGGGCAGGCGCGGGTCTGCGTCGCCACCGACGTCGCAGCGCGCGGCATCGACATTCCCGCGCTCAGCCTGGTGGTGCATGCCAGCCTGCCGACCGACAGCGCCACCCTGCTGCATCGTTCGGGCCGTACCGGCCGCGCCGGGCGCAAGGGCGTATGCGCCCTGATCGTGCCGGTTTCGATGCGCCGGCGCGCCGAGCGGCTGCTGACGATGGCGAAGGTCTCGGCCGAATGGACCGCCGTGCCGACCGCCGAGGCGATCCGCGCCCAGGACGCCGAGCGCCTGCTGACCGACCCGATCCTGACCGAGGGCGCGGCCCCGGGCGACGAAGACCTGGTCGCCCGCCTGGCCGAAAACCGCAGCGCCGAGCAGCTGGCCGCCGCCCTGCTGCAGATGTACCGCGCCCGCCTGCCGGACCCCGAGGATATCCGCCCGCTGCGCGTCGAGGCACCCCGTGCCCCGCGCGAGGGCGATTATGCCCGCCGCAAGGAACAGGGCCCCCGCGAGGACCATGCGCCGCGTGGCGGACCGGGTGCGTGGTTTTCCATGAGCGTCGGCCGCCAGGACAAGGCCGACCCGAAATGGCTGGTGCCGCTGATCTGCCGTCTGGGCGGGGTGCGCAAGAACGATATCGGCGCGATCCGCATCGCCGACGACCACACGCTATTCGAAATCGCGACGGAATCGGCCGAGCGCTTCACCGCCTGCGTCGCCGCGACCGATTCCGACGAGGTGCGGATCAGCGCGGCCAAGGCCCCGGCGGGCGGCCCCCGTGGCGTAAGTGGCGAACGCGGCTATGCCCCGCGCAAGCCCGCGGGCAAGGCCGGCTATCCGCACGGACCGCGTGCCGGTCGTGCACCGGCGGGCGCCACGCGCGGCGCGCCCTCGTCACGCAAGCGGGCGCCGTCGCGCGCGTCGTAGCGCAAACAGGTCCAGGGCTCTGTCCTGGACCCGCCAAAATCCAATAAATCGCGGCGACCGGGCCTATAGTCCGCCCAGGGCGCCCGCGACGCTTGCCCCGGCCTGCTGGCTCAGCCGGTTCTGTTCCGCCGTGCCGGCGGCGCGCAGCCGGTCCAGTTGCTGGCCCGGCAGGGCGCGCGCGGAATCGACCGCATCACGCCCCGCCTGGACGCGCTGCCGCACGTCCTGCGTCGCCCCCTGGACCGCCTGGTCGCGATAGGCCTGGGCCTGGCCGTTCATGCAGTGCTCGCGTTGCGACAGGCGCCCGGCCACATCCCAGCCCGGCCTGGAGGCCGACCCGCAGGCCGCATCGGCCGACCCGGCGCGGGCGGACGAAGCGGCAACCGAAAGGACCACCACGGTCAAGGCCGGCAGGGCCAGGGCCGGCAGGCGGAGGGCAGACATGGGATTTCGGAACATTATTGATACGGCTTTCATGTTTGGTCGATAGTTCAGCAGAGCATGCCGCCATGGCGAAATTAGGTCCACGGTATGGCAGGGCCGGGCCTGCCGCATGGGTCGCCCGTCATGCGGCGGCATCCGTCTTGCTTCGTTCGGCCACCACCGTCGCGCCGCTGATGAAGCCCGCCGGCCCGCTTGCCAGAAACGCCACGAAATCAACCAGATCGTCACCCGCTTCGTAATAAGGCGGCACCATCCCCGACTGCGTCACGCCGCCGACCGGACCAGGCCGCACCACGTTGACGGTAATGCCATGCGGCCCCAGGTCGCGGGCCAGGCCCTGGGCAAACCGTGTCAGCGCCGCCTCGGCCGGACCGTGAAGCGACGCCGCGTCCACCGCCGGCCCGCCTGTCACGCCGGACGGCACATCCGACGCGGGGGCGACGAAGATCATCCGGCCGTCCCGTCCCATGTGGTCCGCCGCCGCGATGGCCTCCAGCATCGTGCCGCGCACCGCCACATCCAGCAGGAAGGCCGCAAGCCCGGCCGCCGGCAACCCGTCGGGCACCTGGAACCCGGCGGCACAGACCAGCACATCGATCCGGCCGAATTCGGCCATGACCCGCGCGACCATGGCGGAATTGTCCGTCACCTGCCCACTGTCCGCCCGCAGCGCCAGAACCCGGCGGCCCGTCACCGCAATCCCGTCGGCCATCCGCTGCGCCGCGTCACCGTCGCCGGTGAAGGTAAGGGCGACGTCGAATCCATCCGCCAGCAGGCGGGCGGCGATGGCCGCCCCCGTCCCCTGGCTGCCACCCGTCACGACGGCCACACGCTGCACCATGTGATCCCTGTCCCTTCATCTCCATCCCTCCGCGATCATACAATCGGGGGACGTGGCGATTTTGTCTTCTGGCCATATCTCATATATACGCATTATGCATATATTGAAGCGAACGGCATCGAAACAGAAGGGTAACGCATGGTATTGGGCGTGATTGCGGATTTCGCATTGTTCGTGGCGGTGCCATGGCTGACATGGCGCCTGCTGGGACGGCGGATTCCCATCGCCGTCCTGCCGATCGTGGTGGGTATCCTTCTGGCGGTGACGCGATGGCCGGTCGGGCGGCTGGGCGTTCCCTCGGCCACCGGCGACATGGTCGGCTGGGTCGCCGTGCTGATCCTGGCCTTCACCGCCGGGCTGGAAATGTGGCAGCACCCCGGGGAAGACCCGTCCGTCGCCCCCGTCCCCGCGACATCGCTGCGGCGGCTGCTGACCAGCGCGCTGGTCGCGCTGGCCCTGCCGTTCGGGATCGGCACGCTGCTGGTGCATACGGTGCTGATGCCGCTGCCGGACTGGCAGCCGCCCGACGGCCATGGCTGGATCGGGGCCATGGCCATCGGGCTGTGCATCGCCGTCAGCGCGCTGCCGGTGCTGATCGGCATCGTGCGCGAACTGGCCCCGGCGGAACGCGCGGTGGGGCAGTTGGCCCTGCGCCTGGCGGTGGTCGACGACATGGCGCTGTGGACGGGCCTGGCCGTGCTGCAGTTCGCGGCCGACGGGGCGGGCGCCCTGCATGGGTGGCATCGGACGCAGTTCCTGGCGGCCCTGATCCTGGGCGTGATGGTGGCCATCAGCGGCTGGACCACGCGCCGGGTGCGGAATCCGCCCCTGTGGCTGATCTGGGCCGTGCTGCCGCTCTGGCTGGCGGCGGGATCGTGGGCCAGCATGCAGCTTGGCCTGCACGAACTGATCGGTGCCTATGCCGCCGGCGCGCTGATGCCGCCGCGCTGGGTCCGCCGCCTGCCGGTCGAACAGGCGGGCACCCTGGCGCTGATCTGGCTGGCCCCGCTGTTCTTCGGGCATAGCGGCATGCATATCGACGGCCGTGCCCTGACCTTCCCGTCGGTCCTGGCCTCACTGCTGCTGGTCGTGGTCTCGATCGCCAGCAAGCTGGGCGCGGTGCTGGCCTATCCACCCGCGCCCGGCCTGCGCGGACGCCGCGCGCTGGCGGCGGGCGCGCTGCTGCAATGCAAGGGCCTGATGGAAATCGTCGCGGCGACCATCCTGCACCAGCGCGGCATGGTCTCGAACTTCGCCTATGCCTCGCTGATGCTGCTGGCGGTGATCTCCACCGTGCTGACCGGGCCGATGTTCCGCCTGTTCAACGGCGGCACGTCGCGGGAATGACCATCCCCCCCGACGCCGGCGTCTCGACGCCGGGCCGGGGCCTGGGCCATGATACGTCTGACCCCGTCGGAGGAATCCAGCGCCCCATGTCCCTTCATCCCGCCCCCGCCCGATGAGCCTCGCTTCCGTCCGGGCATTCCTGGCCGAGCACGCGCCCGACCTGGACGTCATCGAACTGGCCGGGTCCACCGCCACGGTCGCCGAGGCCGCCACAGCGCACGGCACCATACCCGACCAGATCGCCAAGACGATTTCGCTTCGGCTGGGCGAGCAGGTGGTGCTGGTGGTCGCGGCAGGCACCGCACGGCTGGACAACCGCAAGACCAAGGCCGTCTTCGGCCACAAGCCGCGCATGCTGGACCGCGCCGAAGTCGAGGACCTGACCGGCCACCCGGTGGGCGGGGTCTGCCCTTTCGGGCTGAAATCGCCGCTGCCGGTCTATTGCGACATCTCGCTGCGCGCGTTCGACGACGTGATCCCGGCCGCCGGGGCGATCAACAGTTCGGTGCGCCTGCCGCCCGATCGCCTGGCCACCCTGACCGGCGCCACGTGGGTGGACATCTGCCAGAGACCGGAATGACGCGCCGGGCCGCCAGTAGCGTCGGTGACGTCAGTGAATCGCCAGTCGCGGCGGCGGGATCGTCACCGGCACCGGGTCGGCCAGGTGCGGCGCGGGCGGCGGCGGGGCTGGCGGGGCCGGGGGTGCCGTCTTCACCACCGCCACCGGAATGGCGGTATAATGCGGCCCGGGCGGCGGCTTGGGATGGCGGGACAGCACGACGAACAGGCCGGCGTAGGTCAGCGCCAGCACGACCAGCACCCCGATCTTGAGCTTCCTCGGGTTCGGCAGCCGGGGCGTGCCGGGCGGGGGGAGCGAGCGAAGCAGCATGGAGGGCAATCATTCCTGACCTGGGGATGGCCCCTTATAGCAGACCGCCGCCGCCAGACCATGGTGCGGGGCCATGGTCCGGGACCACGACATTTCTCCCGGAACGGTGCGATACCCGCGACGTTCCGACGCAGCCGGCCGCGCCAGCGGACCGGCCTCCATGCCGCAAGGAACCTTCCCCACGTGATGCCCTTCGTCCCCGGATCCATCCGTCGTCTCCCGGCCTGCGTCCTGATCGCCGCCCTGGCCTGCCTGACGATGGCGCGCGCCCATGCCGCCGGCCAGCCCCAGACCGCCGACCTGCTGCTGGAAGCCCCGTATCGCCAGGCCTATGTCGCCATGCAGCGCTTCCCGGACTGGATCCGGCGCGGCCGTGCGACCTCGGCCCCCAGCAGCCAGGTCACGATGGACGGCCAGACCTACATCGTGGGCCATCTGTGCCAGCCGCATGATTGCGGCAACAACCAGCTCGACATCGTCTTCGCCCCCGGAGGCCGCGCCGCATGGGGCCTGCTGCACACCCGCACCGACGAAAGCCACCCCTTCCTGCAAAGCTGGCTGGGCGCGCCGGATGAAAAGATGCAGGCCCTGCTGCTGCGGGCCTATGCCGCCGGCAACCCCGAAAGCCGCTAATCCCGAATGCGTTCGCCGCCGTTGGACGTGCCCAGGCGCCAGTATCCGGCGGCACGGATCCGGTCGCGCGGTATCGCTTCTTCTTCGATCAGGTAGGTCCGCAGCGCCCGGACGGTCTCGATTTCCGCCCCGATCCACACATGCAGGTTCCGCGTGTCCAGGGCGAGGCGGCGCAGAGCGTCAAGCAGCACCGGGGATCGCCCGGCCGGTGCGCCGGCGCGGGGCAGCCACAGGACCCGCGCGTCGGCGGCGCTCGACAGGCGACGTTCCTCGGCTGCGTCCTCGACTTCGATCAGCGCCGTCACCGTGGTGCCGGCGGGCAGTTCTTCCAGGCGCCGCGCGATCGCCGGCAGCGCGGTTTCGTCCCCGATCAGGAGATAACCGGCATGATCGCCGGATATCACGAACGAACCGCGCGGGCCGCCGACCCCCAGCCATTGTCCGGGCGCGGCCTGCGCGGCCCAGCTTGTGGCGGGGCCATCACCGTGCAGCACGAACTCGATGCTCAGTTCGCCGCACGCGGGATCGAACCGCCGGGGCGTATAGTCCCGGGCGATGACGGGGACCGCGGGATCGCGAACAGGCCGTCCATCGGGGCCGATGGCCGGCAGGACGGGCCGATACTGCCCCGGCGCGGGAAAGAACAGCTTGACGTGATCGTCGGCGGCGGCGGTCCTGAAGTCCGCCAGGTCGGGACCGGTGAAGACGACGCGCCGCATGCGCGGCGACAGATCTTCCACGCGGACGACCTGCATCATGCGCAGCCGCACCGGCGGACGGGCGCGCGGCGCCGGAGAAGATAATGCGTTCATCGCGGTACTCCGGAAAAGGGCGGGACGGTCAGTCCGAGCTGCCGAGGATCTCGGTCGCCGCACGGTCGAGGATACGCGCGATGCGGCGTGCTTCGTCCGGCGCGCAGCCGCGCTTGCGCATCAGCGCCTGCTTGATGGCGTGACGCGCCCGGTGCAGGTCGTCCGCCGCCTGCGGATCGGGGGCATCGACACCCGCGAAGGCATCACGCACTTCGGCCATCCGGCCGCCGATGCGGGCCAGCATGTCGAGGATGGCGTCCGCATGGCCCCGATTGGCCTCCAGGTAGGCGCGGCCCTCGTCGGTCAGGGTGTAGAGCTTGCGATTGCCCTCCGGCGTGACGGTCGCATGGCCGATTTCCTCCAGGTAGGTCAGGGCCGGATAGACCATGCCGGGGCTGGGCGCGTAGAACCCGCCCGATTTTTCTTCCAGCAGGCGGATCAGTTCGTATCCGTGCGCCGGACGGTCCGCGAGCAGGCTGAGCAGGACCAGTTGGAGTTCCTCCGAACTGAACTTGCGGCCGGCCGGGAAGTCGCCGCCCCCGAACCCCCGGCCGAAGCCGCCGCCGAAGCCACGGCCGAACCCGTGGCGCCCGTGGCGGCGACCGATGGCATGGAGGATATGATGAAGACGGTGAGTGGGATGATGATCTCTAAACATGTCTTACGATATGTATATCGTAAGACATAATGCAAGACCTATTTTGCGGCGCTGGGCCGCCATGCCCTTTCGCCCCCCGGCACTTCCTGCCATAGTCCGGCCGATCCCGCGGCGCCGCCGCCCGACCGGCCCGGCGCACCCCGGGGATTGTCCGGGATCGTCGTCGACCTGCCCGAATCGGACCCCGGGCCTTCGCGCCAGTGAAATGCCCGGAGAGACGCTTACCGTGACGACCATCCTTGCCGGCCGCCTGCCCGCCCTGTTTCTGTCATGCGGCCTTGTCTCGGTCGCCGCGTCCGCGATGGCGCAGGATGCCCCGGCCCACGGACCCGCCGCCCAGGTCCAGCGACAGGTCGCCGTCCTGCAATCCAATCCCAACGGGGTCAGCCGGGACTGCCTGGACGCGCTGGCGGAAGTGCACAAGACGCAGGATACGATCTCGGCCGAAGAAGACCGCTCGAAGGACCCGGACCTGGACGTCGCGCGCGACGTGCTGGAAACCGATCTTGAAACGGCGGTCCAGTCCTGCCGCGCCGATACGACGTCGATATGCGACAAGGCCGGGGCCGACCCCAAGCTGGCCAAGGCCTGCGCGGCACTGGACCAGAGCGAGGCCGACCCGAAGGCCGACCAGGATTAGGGCAGACCGTGACGAGGCGGGATCACCTGGTCAGGTAAAGATGCTCTGAAGACAGAAACCTAGAGGACGGTCAGGCGGTCCAGCCCATCGGCGGTGGCCAGAACCGCCGCTTTCTCCGCACGGTTCAGCACGGCGACCGCGACAGTCCGGTCCGGGCTTTCCTCCAGTTTCAGCAGGCCCACCAGCAGGTCGGCATTGATGGGGTCGCCCGCCCGGCGCGGCGGGGGCAGCATCGCGCGGTGCGCCGCCATCAGCGCGGGATCGTCCAGAAGCAGCGCGATGGCGTCGGCCGCGCGCGGCGGCGGCAGGGCGGCACGGGCGGCGGCGGCGCGCAGCAGGATATCCGGCGGCGCCGTTTCCTCGGGGATCAGCAGCAGGCCGGCCCGCCGCAAGGCCTGGCCCGCGCCCCGGCTACCGGTGACGGCCGCCAGCGGAATGGCGAAGACCAGCCCCAGCAGCACCGGGGTCATCCACAGGAACAGCGGGATCGAGACGCTCCACGCGCTGCCGCCCAGGACCAGGCCGAACAGCATGTACCGCCAGTAGGCGCGCACGATGTCGCCGAACGGCACGCCCCCGTCATCGCGCCGTTGCGCGTTCCAGCCCGAATCCTGCCCCAGCAGGATCGAGATCACGCCCGAGGTCTGGATCAGCATCGCCACCGGCGCGACCAGTCCGCCGACCAGCGTTTCCACCAGCACCGACAGCGCCGCCCGCAGCGCCCCGCCGCAGCCCCGGCAGGCGGCGCGGTCGAACAGCAGGGCGACATAGGCCATCAGCTTGGGCGCCAGCAGGATCGCCATCGTGCCGATGAACACGTATTTCGCCTGTTCGGGATCGACATGCGGCCAGTTGGGATAGAGCGACTTGGTATCGCCGAAATATTCCGGCTTCTCGAACCGGGTCTGCAGCGAAATCAGGATGCCCGCCAGCAGGAACACCAGCCACATCGGCGACGTGATGTAGGAGCCGATTCCCATCATCATGTGCAGCCGGCTGATCCAGTGCAGGCCGCGCGTGGGCACCACCTTGGCGTGCTGCAGGTTGCCCTGGCACCAGCGCCGGTCGCGAATGGCGATGTCGGTCAGCGACGGGGGACTTTCCTCGTACGACCCCGCCAGGCCCGGCACCATGTGGATCGCCCAGCCGCCACGCCGCATCAGCGCGGCCTCGACGAAATCGTGGCTGAGGATATGGCCCCCGAACGGCTTGCGTCCCGGCAGATGCGGCAGGCCCGCCTGCTCGGCGAAGGCACGGGTGCGGATGACGGCGTTGTGCCCCCAGTAATTGCCCTCCGCCCCATGCCACCAGGCGATGCCATGCGCGATCAACGGGCCGTAGACCCGCCCCGCGAACTGCTGCATGCGCGCGAACAGCGTGGTGCCGTTGACGATTTCCGGCAGGGTCTGGATCAGGGCCACGCCGGGATGGCGCTCCATCGCGGCGACGATGCGCACCACCGTCTCGCCCGCCATCAGGCTGTCGGCATCCAGCGTGACCATCTGCGGATAGGCCCCGCCGAAGCGGCGCACCCATTCGGCGATGTTGCCGGCCTTGCGCTCGGTATTGACCGGGCGGCGGCGATAGAAGATCCGCCCCTGCCCGCCCGTCGCGGCGCGCAGCGCCAGGAAGGCGGCTTCCTCCTCGACCCAGATGTCGGGGTTGGTGGTGTCGGACAGGATGAAGAAATCGAAATCGTCCAGCCGGCCCGTGGCGGCCAGGCTGTCATACATCGCGCGCAGCCCGGCCATCACCCGGCCCGGGCTTTCGTTATAGGTCGGCAGCAACAGGGCGGTGCGCGTGGACAGTGCCGGCAACGGCCCGTCCCGCGTGATCCCCAGCCCCAGCCCGCCATGCCGCAGCAGCGAGATGAACCCGCCCACCGCCGACGTGAAGGCCAGGGCGATCCACTGGAACAGCAGGACGAACAGCACCAGCAGCACCGCGCCCAGCACCGACAGGCCCATCGAGTTCAGCACGCGGTTCATTTCATACGCGCCGTAACCCGTCAGCAGGCACGCCGAGCCGATCACGGCCAGCCGCCGCAGAGCGATCATCGACGGTTCGGTGACCGGCGTACGCGGACGGCCATGGGTATCGGGCCATGCCGACAGGGACTGCACGTCCATCCGCATCGGGGATTCGTCCGGCAGGGCGCGGAACGCGCCGGACGCGTCCGCCTGTCCCGCCCGCTTCTGTCGCGCGCCTGGGTCTAGGGTGTCCATCGATAGGTCCATTGTTCCGAAACCGGTCCGGAATTATCGGCCAGCGCGCAGGTCAGTTCCGCGATCTTCGCATCGCCGGGCGCGAATTCGAAGGTCGTGCGCCAGCCATGGATGTTCGGATTCGGTTCCACCACCACGTTGCGGATGGTGCCCACCGAACTGCTGGGCACCAGATGGAACTTCGCATCCGGCGGCAGGTTGTCGAACGGCGCGCCGCTGAAATCGATTTCGAAGAAGCGCGCATTCCGGTCGTCCGTCACCGCGCCGACGCGGGTGGCGGCCACGCGGGCCAGCCGGGTCGGCCACGGCGTGTCCCATCCCCAGTACATGCGATAGGTGAAGGCATATTCCCGCCCCCCGGCCAGCCCGCCCTTCGGCCGCCAGAACGACACGATATTGTCGTTGACCTCGTTCGGTGTCGGGATTTCCACCAGATCGACCGCACCCGCGCCCCAGTCGCCGATCGGCTCGATCCACAGGGACGGGCGCTTCTCGTAATTCAGGGCCAGGTCCTCGAAATCGGCGAAGGCGCGCTTGCGCTGCATCAGGCCGAACCCACGCACCGAGTCGTCGGCGAAGGCCGAGAATTGCAGGTCCTGCGGGTTGCGCAGCGGCCGCCACAATTGCTGCCCGCCGCCGGTCCAGATCGACAGGGCCTCGCTGTCATGGGCGGCGGGGCGCCAGTCATCGACATGGTTGCGATCGTTGGCGTCGAAATAGAACATGCCCGTCAGCGGCGCGATGCCCGGCTCGGCGATCGCGCCACGGGGATACAGATAGGACTGCACGTCGAAGACGGTCATGTCCCCGGGCCGGATGGTGAAACTGAAGGCGCCCGCGACCGAGGGACTATCCAGCAGTGCATGCACCACCACCGAATCGATGCCCGGCTGCGGCTTTTCCAGCCAGAACGCCCGGAACAGCGCGAATTCCTCGCCCTTCGGATTGCCCGTCCCGTCCGCGAAGCCGCGGGCCGACAGGCCGTAATTCTGCCCCTTGGCCACCGCGCGGAAATAGGACGCGCCCAGGAAGACGCAGCATTCCTCCATCACTCCGGGCGTGTTGATGGCATAGCGCAGCCGCAGCCCCGCGAAGCCCAGATCGTCCGTCACCCGCAATTTCGGGTCGCCATAGCTGAACAGGTCGGGATTGTAGGGTACCGGCGCCGCCTTGCCGTCCGCGACCTCGTAGATCTCGATCCGGGGGCGGTAGAGGAAGCCGCGCGGAAAGAATTCCACGTCGAAGGCCAGGTTCTGGCCATGCCACAACGCCTGTTCGGGTCGATAGGCGATCGCCCGGTACTGGTCGAAATTCAGGGCGTCAATCGCGGCCGGCAGGCTCTGGTCCGGCGCGCGATAGGGATGGCGGGACAGGTGTTCCGCGATCTGCCGCACCGTCCCGGCTTCGAAGGCCCCGGTGGGCGAAGGTGCCGAACCGGCCGGTGCATCCGCCGCGCGGGCACGGCCGACGCCCCCCAGGGCGGTCCCCCCCAGGAGCGACAGCAGGGACATGCCGGCACCGGCTTTCACGAGATCGCGTCTTAACATCCTTGCTCCCCGGACGCCGCGCCATGCGGCCCGTTCGTATGGTTTCCCGCCGGCGTCTTCGCCCGCAGGTTGTGCCGTCCTGTCCTGATCGTAGGCCGTCCGGCGCGGGCGAACAATCCGCCCAAGATTGCCAGACTGGCGGATAGTTGTGGCTTTTTTACGGCGTTGTCCGGGACTTGGCCGGTTTACGTCCCGTCCAGGGGATCGCGTTGGTGCTTACCCTGGGGCGGAGCCAGCCGTGCCTCCAGCGCCTCCAGCGCCGGGGCGGCGGCCGCCTGCGCCAGGCGTTCGATATCGCGATACAGGCGCAGGACTTCGGCACCCGCCGCCGAGAGCGCGGCCCCGCCGCCGCCGCCCGGGCGGGCCTCGACCACCGGTGCGGCGAAAGCGCCGTTCAGCGCCTCGACCAGCAGCCACGCCCGGCGATAGGACATGCCCATGGCCCGCGCGGCGGCCGAAATCGATCCGGTCTCGCCGATCGTTTCCAGCAGGCGGATCTTGCCGTGGCCCAGCATCGGCTGGTCCCGCGCATCGATCCGCACCGTCAGACGCACATCCGCCATCGCATTCCCGTCCCCTGATGTGCTGCATGCTATGCTGGACACCCTGCCCGCCTGTCGAGAGCGTTTATGCCGCCCGAGTTCCCCGCCGACTCCGATCCACGATCCCTATGGCGCGCCATGTGCGCGGACGACCTGCCCGCGGTCATGGACCTCGCCGCGCGCATCCATCCCGACTACCCGGAAGGTGAAGCGGTGTTCGCCGAGCGGCTGGCGCTCTGCCCGGCTGGCTGCCTGGTCCTGCCGGGGGCGGAGGGGCTTGTGGGGTATGTGCTGAGCCATCCCTGGCGGGTGGATGGTCCGCCGGCGCTGGATTCGGCGCTGGGCGCGCTGCCGGCGGTGCCCGATTGCTGGTACCTGCACGATATCGCCCTGCTGCCCCCGGCCCGGGGCCAGGGGGCCGCCGCCGCCGCGCTAGCGCTGATCGGCACGCGGGCGGCGCAGGCGGGGTTGGGGCGCATCGCATTGATCGCGACCGGCCAGGCCGCCGCCTACTGGCGGCGGGCGGGCTTCACCCCGTTGGACCAGCCGGACGCCGCGACCGTCACTGCGCAGTTACGATCCTCGCGCGCAGTGATGGCGCGTGGAGTGTGACACAGACCGGGCCCTGCCCGGACCCGACAGGGCATGATGCCCTGCACCCCGATCAAGAGACCTTCCTAGCGGGACAGCGCTGCCCGTACGCCCTGGTCGCGAATCGCCCGCCGCGCGGCCACGATGGCATCGGTCAGCGCCGGGGTCTGGACGTCGCGCCAGCCGTCGAAGGACGGCAGGGCCAGCGCCGCCGTCAGGTCGTCCGCGCTGGCCAGCGCGATCTGCGCCGCGTCCAGGGTCGGTTCGAAGGGCGTGTAGGATGCCCCGTTTTCGTCCACCCCGCGCAGCATTTCCAGATAGGCGGCAATGCCGAAGGCGATCCTGGACAGGTCCCCGCCATCGGCCAGCACGCGCCGCACCGTCTCGGTCCAGAAGACCTGGATCTTGGACGACCCGTCGCCGCCGATGCGCAGCAACTGGTCGGCCATCGCCGGGTTGGAGAAACGGCTGAGCACGCTGCGCCGGTATTCCTGCGCATCCAGGCCCGGCGGGGTGCTGAGGCGCGGAATCACGTCCTGCTCCAGATACGCGTTCACGAAACGCTCCAGGTCCGGGTCGCGCAGGGTTTCGTCGATCAGCCGATAACCCAGCAGCAGGCCGGAGAACGCCAGCAGGGCGTGCGACGCGTTCAGCATCCGCACTTTCACCTGCTCGTATCCCGTCACGTCGTCGACGAACTGCACGCCCGCCTTCTCCAGCGCGGGCCGGCCGGCGCAGAATTTATCCTCGACCACCCACTGGGTGAAATCCTCGGCCACCAGCGGCAGCGCGTCGTCCAGGCCGCTGGCCGCGTTCAGCCTGGCCGAGATGGCGGCATCGACGGTGGGCGTGATGCGATCGACCATGGCGTTGGGGAAGGTAACGTTTTCCGCGATCCAGGCCGCCAGGTCGGGGTCGCGGGCCTGCGCATAGCCCAGGAAGGCGGTGCGGGCGACGTCACCGTTATGGCGCAGGTTGTCGCACGACATCACGGTGAACGGGCCTGCGCCGGCTGCCCTGCGGCGGGCGAGGGCCTCGACGACGAAGCCGAAGATGGTGGTGGGCGGGGCCTCGCCCGACAGGTCCGACCGCACGGCCGGCGTGTCCAGGCGGAAGGCGCCGGTCGTCTCGTCGATATTGTACCCGCCCTCGGTGATCGTCATGGTCACGATGCGGGTGGCGGAGTCGGCCAGCAGGTCCAGCACCGCCTGCGGGTCGGCGGGCGCCAGCAGGTAGGACCGCAGCGCGCCGATCACCCGCACCGTGCGCGTGCCGTCCGGCGCCGCCTCGGTCAGGGAATAGAGGCAGTCCTGCGCGGTGAAGGTCTCGGCCTTCTCCTGCGACCGGGCGCCCCCCGTCAGGCCCACGCCGGCAATGCCCCAATCCTGCTGCCCCGGCAGGGCCAGGCAGCGATCGACATAGAATGCCTCATGCGCGCGGAAGAAATTGCCGACGCCGAAATGCACGATCCCCGTGCCGATCGCGGACGGGTCATAACCCGGTGCGGAAACGCCGGCCGGCAGAGTCTCCAGAATTGTCCGGTTCATCATGTCGCCTCATTCTCCTTCTCGGTCGTTATCTCAACAGGGTGGGGTGCGACATTGCCGGACCACAGCGCGCGGACGGCGCGCTGAAGGTCGGCATGCAGCAGCCCCAGGGTGAACTGCATCACCGGGCTCCAGTCCGGGCCCGGTTCACGCAGCACGGCCAGTACCGCCTCCGCGTCGCCGTTATCCGGGTGGCCATGACGGCGGCGGCCCCTGGCCTCGCGCGCGCAGCGGCGGGACAATTGCGCCAGGACACGGGCCAGCGCCTGCCGCTCCGCATCCAGAACGCTGCCGGTGGCCAGGGTTTCGCCGCCCTCGGTCGCGGCACGGGCGGCAAAGACCGCGCTGCCGCGCAGCCGCCGCAGCAGCGCCGGCAACGCGTCCAGCAGCGGGTCCTGCCGGCCGCGCAGGAAACCCAGCCCCTCGACCTGGGCCTCGGCCACCGCGCCGTAGATCTCCTGGATATGCGTGCGACAGGCCTCGTCGGCGGCCTCGATCGCGTCATGATCCAGCGCGCCGCGCAGCGCGTGGTCCAGCAGGTCCGCGATATCCGCGACCAACTGACCCGCCGAGCGTAGCACGTCGCGCCGTGCCTCGTCATGCAGCACGAGGAACGCGACGGCCAGCGAGGTGACCACCCCGATCAGGATCGAGGCGACGCGGTCCAGCGGTCGCAGGAACGGATCGCCCTGCGAGGGAAACAGCAGGACGATCATCAGCGTCACCGCCGCGAACCGCATGTTGGGCCGCGCCGCCGCCAGGATCGCCAGCGGCGTCAGGGCCAGCCAGAAGATCAGCCAGCCGGGCAGCGGCGTCATCTGCAGCAGCACGATCGCGCAGATCCCGGCCCCCGCGCCCAGCAGCGTGCCCATGATCTGGTCGCGCCCCGTGGTCAGGGTCTGGGTAATCCGGCTCTGCGTCACGATCACCGACGTGATGACCGACCAGACCGGTTCGTCCAGATGCACCGCCCGGGCCAGGACGTCGGACAGCAGGACCGAGACCAGCAGGCGCACCGCCTGGCGGATTTCGGCGCCACGCGGTTCCAGCGCCCGCCGGATCGCGGCCCAGCGGCCGGCGGCGACGCCGGTTCCGGCCGGTCCGGTTGTCCCGGGGTCCCGCGCCGTCACGCTATTTCCCGTCCCCTCCGACCAGCGGGAGCGGCACCCAGCGCAGCCCGTCGCCGTTCTGCACCAGGAACAGGACCGAACGCCGATGCTGCGCGCGCGCCGCCTCGACCAGGCGGCGCAGGTCGGCGGGGGACGCGACCTCGGACTGCTGGACCTCGGTGATCACGTCGCCGGGGCGCAGGCCGCGATCGGCGGCCGGGCCGTCGGCGGCCACCGCGGTGACGACCACGCCCTTCTGCCCCTCGGCCAGGCTGTATTTCTGCCGGGCGACGTCGTCGATCGCCCCCACGGTGAAGCCCATGCCCTGCAACTGAACGTTGCCCTGGGCCGTGGCGGCGGGCTTGGGCGCCGGGGCCTCGGCCGCTTCCTCGGGCAGGGCGCCGACCGTGACGGGAACAGTCAGGACATGACCATGGCGCCACACCCCCAGGCTGACCACCCGGCCGGGGGATTCGTCGGCCATCAGGCGCGGCAGGGCGCGGCCGTCGATCTCCTTGCCGTCCAGGGTCTGGATCACGTCGCCGGTCTGCAGCTTCGCCGCCGCCGCCGGGCCCTTGGGCTCGATCCCCGCGATCAGGGCGCCGCGCGCGACCTTAAGGCCCAGCCCGTCGGCGATGTCCTGGGTCACGTCCTGGATCCGCACGCCGATCCAGCCACGCGACACCTTGCCGGTGCGGCGGAGCTGGTCGATGATGCCCCGCGCCTCGGCCGAGGGAATGGAGAAGCCGATGCCGATCGACCCGCCGGAGGGCGAATAGATCGCAGTGTTGATGCCGATCACCTGCCCCTGCATGTCGAACAGCGGACCGCCGGAATTGCCCTTGTTGATCGGGGCGTCGGTCTGGATGAAATCGTCGTACGGACCCTGTTCGATATTGCGGCCGCGGGACGAGATGATGCCGGCCGTCACCGTGCCCGACAGGCCGAACGGATTGCCGATCGCCAGCACCCAGTCGCCCACACGCGCATGGTCGCTGTCGCCGAAGGGCACGGCGGGCAGCGGATGGGGCGCATCGACCTTCAGCACCGCGAGGTCGGTCCGGTCGTCATGGCCCAGCAAATGCGCCTTGAGCACCGTATTGTCCTGCAGCGTCACCGTGATCTGGTCCGCGTGGCGGACGACGTGGTTGTTGGTGACGACGATCCCCGACGGGTCGATGATGAAGCCCGACCCCAGCGCCTGCATCTTGCGCGGCGCGGCCTCGGGCCCGGTCTGCCGGTTCATGAAATCGTGGAAGAATTTCTCGAACGGCGATCCCTCGGGGAAATTGGGGACCTGGGGCGTATCCTCGCCCCCACCATCACCGTCGGAATCGCCGTCCTGGTCCCCGGGCTTGACCGTCTCGGTGGTCGAGACGTTGACCACGGCGGGCAGCAGCCGCGCCGCGAGGTCCGCGAAGCTGTCGGGCGCGCCGCGCCCCGGCGCGGGCAGGTGGACCGGCGGCACGGTAACGGGCGGGACCGCAGGGGCGGCGGGCGCGGCTGGGGCGACCGGATGCGGCACCACCGCCGGTTCGGCCCGGAGGCCCCCCCCCGCGATCAGGGACAGGGCCGCCGCCAGCCCGACGGCGGCACAGGGACGGAAGAAAACCGGAACGGTCAGGGGCATCGGGCAGGCAGCTTCCAGAAAACGAGGACGTCGCGGAGGCTGCATCCTAGACACGGATCGCCCCGGCTTGAAGCGATCAGTGTGATAAATATGCCCGGACCGTGGACAGGGCCGTCAGCCGCCGTGCACGAACGCCCCCGCCGGCGCGCCCGTCAGTTCCACCAGCCACGCCGCCACGGCCTGCCCGAGCAGACGATAGCCCATGTCGCCCATATGCAGCCCGTCGGGCGACAAGTCCTCGCGCGACAGGCCCAGTTCGGCACACCAGGACTTCATGCGGGCGTAGCGGCCGAAGACCGGGATGTTCAGTTCCGCGCCGATGGCGTGGACGGCCGGGACGAAGGGCGGAAAGGCCGCGCATTCCTCCAGCATCCGGCAATATTGCGGATCGATCAGCGCCAGGTCGGCACCCGTGGCGCGTGTGGCCAGCAGGTCGCGCCGCGTCATGGCGGCATAGTCGTCCAGCTTCACGCCCTGCCACGGATCGTTGCTGCCGGTCTGCCACATCACCAGGTCCGCCCCGTCGGCCAGCACCGCCGGCAGGCGATCGTGCATTTCCTGGGCGCCGTTGCCGCCGATGCCGCGATTGATCACGGTCAGCCCACCGGGGACGAACGGCGCCAGCGCGCGTTCGAACACCGGGGCGAAACCGTGTTCCGGGCTGCTGGCCCCGATCCCCTCGGTGGTCGAGGACCCGAACAGGGTGACGCGGACGCCCTGCCCGCGCCGCAGCCGGTCGGTCAGGCGGGGCAGGATCGGCGAAGGAGGGGTATCGGTCATCAATGCGCTCTCTTCAGGCCTGGAACGGAAGATGACGGCGCATCGTGGTCTTTCGCCGCCGAGGCGCCCGCCATCCGTTCCTTCTGCCTGATGCGCTGGCGGTCGAGAACCGTCGCCAGCGCCCACAGGATCGTGAATCCGATCACATTCACCGCGATCTGCAGCCACCATCCCGCGCCGAACGTGGTGAAGACCAGCCGCGCGTACAGGTCGATGACCGTGCCGGTGGCGAAGACTTCCAGCGAATGGCGACCGAACAGCGCCATCACGCGCCCGATCCGGCCCTCGGCCATGTGCCGCGTCGCGTGCGAGGACTGCACCAGATAGAAGATCGCCATCACGTCCAGCAGGCGCAGGGGCGCCAGCACGCTCTTGTCCGGGGCCACGACGACGAAGGGCCGCAGGTCCGGCAGCCCCCATTGCGACCACGGAAAGGCCTCCAGCGCCGACACCGCCAGATAGGCCCCGCATGCGACGCGCAGCCAGCCCAGGCGCGGCAAGCTGCCGTCATGCCGCGCCGCCAGGACCGACGCGCAGGCCCCCAGCGTGAACAGGAACTGCCAGGCCAGCGGGTCGAAATACCAGCCGTCGGGGTCCAGCCAGTTGGGGAAATTGATCGCCGGGTCCAGGTTGGTCAGCAGCCACAATCCGCCGCTGACCGCCAAGGTCAGCAGCAGGCTGGCCCGCATCAGCAGGTAGATCAGCGGAAAGCAGCCCAGCAGCACGATGTAGAGCGGCAGGATGTTGAGGTTGCTGGGCAGCGCGTCGAGGAACATGACCCGCCAGAACGAACTGAGCCCATGCGCCAGTTCGGGTTCCAGGAAATCCACCGGCACCGGCCAGAACCCCCGCCAGTAGCGGATGGTGGCCGTCGTCACCACCACCATGATGGCCTGGAAGACATACAGCCGCGCGCAGCGCCGCATCACCCGGCCCAGCCCGGCGCGCAGGCCCACACGGGCGAAATTGCGCCCATAGGCCAGCCACGAGGCATAGCCCGCCAGCAGCACGAAGATTTCCGCGGCGTCGGCAAAGCCGACATTGCGCAACGTGAAGCGGTTCAGGACGTTCTGCGGAATGTGATCGACGAACATCATCAGCAGGGCCACGCCGCGCAGCGCGTCGATGCGATGGTCGCGCCGCCCCCAGGATGAACGGGCATGCGGCCGGGCAGCCCCCTGCGGGCGGGACGCGGATGAGGTCATGATCGGCCGGCCCCCCTGAAGTCGATCGTTCGCGTGGCATGCCGTTCCGGGATGATCCCGGACGGTCCCCCGCAAGGCATATGCCCACAGATGGAGTAGAACGGGTCCCGACTCCAGCCCTCGTTGCGATTCCTTACATGGGCGTACACGCCGTTACCCGCCCCAACCTGATTTGCCCCAGCCTGATTTGCGATGGGGAATTTTTCGCCTATGTCCCGTCATCACGATACCCCCGGTGGCCATGGCCGCGAGGAAGGATAGACCCCCATGACGGACCCCACGCGCGCAGAAATCGAAACCATGCTGCGCCAGGTGCGCGACACGGCCGGAACGACGATCCTGGACCATGCGGCGCTGGACGCGACGACGCTGCGCGACGGCACGCTGCACGTTGCCCTGGCGACCGACCGCGCGGGCGCCGGGCGCATCGAGCCGCTGCTGCCGCAGGCCGAGCGTGCCCTGCGCACCCTGCCGGGCGTCACCGCCGCCAGCGTGATCCTGACCGCGCACCGCGCCGCGCCGGCCGCCGCCCCTTCCCCGGGTGCCGCCGGCGGCGGGCACCGGCCGCTCAACCTGGGGGGGGCACCCGGACAGGCCGCGCAAGGCAAGCTGCTGCCCGGCGTCAAGACGGTCATCGCCGTGGCATCCGGCAAGGGGGGGGTGGGCAAATCGACCACCGCCGTCAACCTGGCGGTCGGGCTGGGGATGGAGGGCCTGCGGGTCGGGCTGCTGGACGCCGACGTCCACGGTCCGTCCCTGCCGCGCATGATGGGCCTGCACCAGCCCCCCGTGGTGCATGAGGGACGGATGACGCCGCTGGACGCCTGGGGCATCCGCGCGATGTCCATCGGGCTGCTGGTGGATGAGCGGCAGGCGATGATCTGGCGCGGGCCGATGGTCATGGGCGCGCTGGGCCAGTTGCTGGGCGATGTCGACTGGGGCGTGCTGGACGTGCTGGTGGTGGACATGCCGCCGGGCACGGGGGACGCGCAACTGACGCTGGCGCAGAAGATCGCGCTGGCGGGGGCGATCGTGGTGTCCACGCCACAGGACATCGCCCTGCTGGACGCCAGGCGCGGTATCACGATGTTCGAGAAGATGAACGTGCCCGTGCTGGGCATGGTGGAAAACATGTCGTACTTCTGCTGCCCGAATTGCGGCCACCGGACCGACCTGTTCGGCCATGGCGGTGCCCGGGCCGAAGCCGCCGCCATGGGCGTGCCCTTCCTGGGCGAAATCCCGCTGCTGGCCGATATCCGCGCCAGCGCCGATTCCGGCGCCCCCATCGTCATCGGTGCGCCCGACAGCCCGGCTGGCCAGGCCTATCGTGCATTGGCGGGCACGATCGCGGCCACAATACGGCGAAGGACATAAGCGGGCCGCTGCCCGGCACCCCTACAACTTGCGGTCGCGCTTGATCCGGTCCCAGGCGGCGTTGATCCGCGCGATCCGTTCGGCCGCCGCTGCCAGCGCCGCCGCGCTGGCGCCGCGCGCGGCCATCGCATCGGGGTGATGTTCGCGCACCAGTTCGCGCCAGGCCGCGCGGACCTCGACATCGGAGGCGCTGCGCGCCAGGCCGAGGACGGCATAGGCATCGACCTCGTTCACGCCGGGGCGCGCGCCGCCGGATTCGGCACGGTCCCATGCCCCCGGGCTGAGCCCGAAGGCCTGATGCACCCGGCGCAGGAACTTCACCTCCTTCGGGTGCAGCGTCTCGCCCGCCGGCAGGTCCGCGCGGGCGATGAGGAACAGGGCGGCCAGGCCTTCCTCCAGCATGTCGGGGCGGTCGTGGAAGGCGCGCCCCAGCTCGCCCGCGAAGGATTCGAAATCGTCCACCCGCTGCCGCGCCTGGTCGAACAGGCGGCCGACATCCTTCGCGTTTTCCTGCGGGACCTGGAAACGGCGCTTGAAGGCGTCGATCTCGGCGCGATTCACCGGTCCGTCGCATTTGGCGACCTTGGCGGACAGCACCACCATCACCAACCCGTACAGCTGGTCGCGCTTGCCCATCACCGCGGCCAGCTTGGCAGCCACGAAGGTCGCGGCCCCGTTCGGATCGGCGTTCATGCGCGGGCCCCAGCGGTCCGTCCAGCCGCCGACCGGCGTTTCCAGGATCGACCCGTTATCGGCCGCATGCCCCAGGGCCGCACCCACGACGGCCCCCAGGGGCCCGCCCACCGCGAACCCCGCCACGCCCCCGAACAGTTTGCCCCAGATCGCCATTCTTCCCGCCCTGATCTCCAAACCAGATGGCCGCGAGCGGCGCACACGGCTTCACTTTTCCATTTTATAGCACCCGCCAGGCGCTCACCCCAAATCGCCGCCTTCCGTCCCGCGTCCCCGCGCCTCCTGCAACGCAGCCACGCGCAACGCGGATGCCAGCGGCCGCGCCGGATCGCGGGTGGCGTCGATTCCGCCGATCAGGGCGGCGACGCCAAGGCCGCGCGCCCGGGCCATCTCCTCCAGAGCCGACCAGAATTCGGGCTCCAGCGCCACGCTGGTGCGATGGCCGGACAGGACCAGGCTACGCTTGACCAGGATCCGGTCGCCCGTCATGACGGCAACCGTTCCACGGCCCAACGCGCGGCCTCGGCCACCACCGGGTCGGGATCGCCGCACAGATCCTGCGCCACCGGGCGCAGGGCCGCCAGCCCCGAATTGCCGATGGCGACCAGCACATTACGCACGAAGCGGTCGCGGCCGATCCGCTTGACCGGCGAACCGGAGAACAGGGCGCGAAACGCCGCATCGTCCAGCCGGGCCAGCGCCCCCAACCGAGGCGCCGTCAGGTCGTCGCGGGCCTGCAGCTTCATCTGCCGCGACGCGGTGGCGAAGCGGTTCCACGGGCATACGGCCAGGCAATCATCGCAACCATAGATCCGGTTGCCCATCGCCGCCCGGAATTCCAGCGGGATCGGGCCGGGATTTTCGATCGTCAGGTAGGAAATGCACCGCCGCGCATCCATCCGGTAGGGTTCGGGGAACGCGTTGGTCGGGCATGCGTCCAGGCAGCGGCGGCAAGTGCCGCACCCCCCGCCCGACGGGTCGGTGCGCGGCAGGGCCAGGGTCGTATAGATTTCACCCAGAAGCAGCCAGCTTCCGTGACGGCGGGACACCAGGTTGGTGTGCTTGCCCTGCCAGCCCAGGCCCGCCCGTTCGGCCAGCGGCTTTTCCAGCACCGGGGCGGTATCGACGAAAACCTTGACCCCGGTCGCGGCGCCCGCGCGCGCGCCCTCGGCCACTACGAACTGCGCCACATGCTTCAGCATGCCCTTGACCACATCGTGATAGTCGCGATTGCGCGCATAGACCGAGATATTGCCCCGATCCGCCCGGCCCACGGTGGCCAGCGCGTCCGTGCCGGGCGCGTAGGACAGGCCCAGCGCGATCACGCTGCGCGCCTCGGGCCACAAGGCGCGCGGGTCGCCGCGCTGCGCCGACCGCTCGGCCAGCCAGCCCATGGACCCGTGATGCCCGGCCGCCAGGAAATCGGCCAGCCGCGCCCGGGCCTCGTCCCCCAGCGCGGCCTCGCAGAAGCCCACCGCATCGAACCCCAGCGCCAGGGCCCTGTCGCGAATCGCATCGCGCAGGATGGCAGCTCTTCCGGGCGGCAGGCCGCCCTCCATCACGGGACCGGGGGAAGGTCGGGGGGCGGCATCTCGTCGGGCGTCCAGTCTTCCATGGCCCATTCGGCGCGCAATCCGGCGGCGTGGGCACCCAGCGTGCCCGCGACGATCGCGCCGCGCATGCCGCGCATCAGCCGCTGGTAATAGGCCAGATTGTGCCAGGTCAGCAGCATCGGACCCAGGATTTCGTTCGCACGGAACAGGTGGTGCAGATAGGCCCGGCTGTGCCGCGTGCAGGCCAAGCAGTCGCAATGGGGCGAAAGCGGACGGGTATCGTCGGCATGGCGGGCGTTGCGCAGGTTCAGCGTGCCGCGTTCGGTATAGGCGCGGGCGGTGCGTCCCGCCCGGGTGGGCATGACGCAGTCGAACATATCCACCCCGCGTTCGACCGCCCCCAGCAGGTCGTCCGGCGTGCCGACCCCCATCAGGTAGCGCGGGCTGTCGTGCGGGATCAGCGGCACGGTCGCATCCAGCGTCGCGTACATCAGCTCCTGCCCCTCGCCCACCGCCAAGCCGC
Organism: Gluconacetobacter diazotrophicus PA1 5; assembly: GCF_000067045.1. NCBI lineage: Bacteria > Pseudomonadati > Pseudomonadota > Alphaproteobacteria > Acetobacterales > Acetobacteraceae > Gluconacetobacter > Gluconacetobacter diazotrophicus. The sequence continues at coordinate 894,004 of NC_010125.1, read as the reverse complement.
CGATGGCGTAGCCTTCGAAGCCGATCCCGGTCAGGGCGCGCACGCTCTCGGCCCGCAATTCGGGTTCGGTCCCGCCCTGGATGATGCCGTATTGGGCATAGCCCGCGCGCGGCACGAAGGCTTCGCGGCAGCGGGCGGCCCAGCGCATGGACAGCCGCATGGATTGCGCGATCGTCTCGGGCGGTGCCGGCAGGGCCGGGCATTCGTCGAAGCACATGGTGATGGTGGCATCCAGCGCATGCTGGATGTCGGTCGATCGTTCGGGCGTCAGCCGGTGCTTGGACCCGTCGATGTGCGAATTGAACGTCACCCCGTCCTGGTCCAGCTTGCGCAACGCGCCCAGCGACATGACCTGGAACCCGCCGGAATCGGTCAGGATCGGCCCCGGCCAATCCATGAAGCGGTGCAGGCCGCCCAGGGCGCGGACCTTCTCCGCCCCCGGACGCAGCATCAGGTGATAGGTGTTGCCCAGCACGATGCCCGCCCCCGTGGAGCGCACGGAATCCATCGTCATCGCCTTGACGGTGCCCACGGTGCCCACGGGCATGAAGGTGGGGGTGGGGACCACGCCGTGTGCGGTATGCAGGTGCCCCGCCCGCGCCCGGCCCACCCGGGCCTGTTCCACCCAGCGGAATGCGGTGCTCATAGTCCCTGCTCCCCGGCGACCGGCGCGCGATGCAGCAGGCAGGCATCGCCGTAGGAATAGAACCGGTAGCCGTCGGCGACGGCATGGGCGTAGGCGTCACGCATCCTGTCATATCCGGCAAACGCGCAGACCAGCATGAACAGGGTCGAGCGCGGCAGATGGAAATTGGTCATCAGCACGTCCACCGCCCGGAAGCGGTAGCCCGGGCGGATGAAGATCGCGGTGTCGCCGTCGAAGGGGCGGATCGTGCCGTCCGGATCGGCGGCGCTTTCCAGCAGGCGCAGCGACGTCGTGCCGACCGCGACGATGCGCCCGCCCGCCCGGCGCGCCGCGTTGATCGCATCGGCGGTCTCGGCCGTGATCACGCCGCGTTCGGCATGCATGCGGTGGGCGGCGATGCTGTCCCCCCGCACGGGCAGGAACGTCCCGGCCCCGACATGCAGGGTGAGGGTACACCGCCCCACCCCCGCCGCGTCCAGCGCCGCCAGCAGGTCCGGCGTGAAATGCAGCCCCGCCGTAGGGGCCGCCACCGCGCCGCGATGGGCCGAGAAGATGGTGGCGTAATCGACGCGGTCCTGTTCGGTCGGGCCGAAGGGCCGTGCGATATAGGGCGGCAGCGCCAGGACGCCCGCCGCCTGCAGGAAGGCGTCGAAGGCCGCACCCTCGGTATCGAAGCGCAGGACCACCCCGCCCTCGTCATCGCGCGAGATGACGGCGGCGGTATTGGGCGTGCCCGGAAAGGTCAGCACGTCGCCGGCCCGCAGCCTGCGGGCGTTGCGGGCCAGCGCATGCCATGTCCCGTCCGGCAGGATGCGGTCCAGCGTGATGCCGATCCGTGCCTCGCCCCGGCGGGCGTCCAGTTGCGCCGGGATGACCGCCGTATCGTTGGCCACCAGCAGGTCGCCGGGCCGCAGCAGCGACGGCAGGTCGCGCACGATGCGGTCATGGAACGGGCCGGCGGCCGGAATGTCCAGCAGCCGCGCGGAATCGCGCGGCCGCGCCGGATGCTCGGCGATCAGCGCGGGCGGCAGGTCGAAATCGAAATCGGAGGCAAGGTCGGTCATCGGATGCCCCGTTTACGGAATCCCGGGCCGCGTGGCCAGCATCTCACGCGGCCCCGCCGGACAGGCCCCGTTGGACAGGTGCCGCGCCACCCGTCAAAATGGAGCAAACCCGATAAGGGCCCCGTGGCCCCGATCATGGAACGGAGCGAAACAGATGTCCTATGCCGCACTCGACGCCGCACGCGTCGCCCGGGCCTGCAAGGTCGCGCTGAGCGTGCTGGAGGCCAATCCCGAAACGTCCGAGGCCCACATGCGCAAGACGCTGATGGTCCAGCGCATCGCCGCCCTGTCCGAGGCAGCCGCCGAATCCCCCGCCGGCGGCGGCGTCGTGACCCTGACGTCCGAGGAGTTCTGGCTGGTCAGCAAGAACTGGTAGAAAGCCTGAAAACAGGATGGACACGACCCCATGACATTCACATTGACCAGCCGCGCCTTCACCGAGGGCGGCCGCCTGCCGGATGCGCAGGTCTTCGACGGCATGGGCTATCGCGGCGGCAACGTGTCGCCGCCCCTGGCCTGGAGCGGCGCGCCCGAGGGCACGCGCAGCTTCGCCATCACGCTGTATGATCCCGACGCCCCGACCGGATCGGGCTGGTGGCACTGGGTGGTGGTCAATATTCCCGCCACCGTCACCAGCCTGCCCGCCGGGGCCGGGTCGGGCGATGCCGACCTGCCGGCGGGCGCGTTCATGACCCGCACCGATTTCGGCGGCAACAGCTATGGCGGCGCCGCGCCCCCGCCCGGCCCCGCCCATCGCTACATCTTCACCGTGCATGCGCTGGACACCGAATCGCTCAGCGTGCCGTCCGACGCATCCGGGGCGATGGTGGGCTTCTTCCTCCATAGCCATTCCCTGGGGTCGGCCAGCCTGACGGCGGTATTCGGCAAGGACGCGTAAGCCGGGATACGACCCCGACCTTCTTGGACAGCCACTGGTGGCATGGCTGCATGCTGGCTCCGTATCCTAAACAACGGAGCCCTCAAGTCGAGCAAGAAATAACTGACGCATGGAACATGTCTTTTCGCAGACCGACTTTATAGTTCTCGAAGTCCTGGCACTCCTGGCATCTTTTCTGTCCTTTGGGGTGGCATGCGCTCTGCGTCAGAACAATGGGGAAACAAGGCACCGGAAAATATTGAAGGCGTTGTTGCCAATTCCCTTTGGAACGACCCTCTGGACCATCCATTTCACGGCCATGCTTCGTACCGTCGGGTCGGAAAACATGTCCGTATCGATCGTGCATTGCCTTGCTTCCTTCGCCATCGTGATGGCGGGCGTTTTCCTCTCCTTGAAAGTAATAGATCGCAGATTTCCGTATTCGAACTACATCGCCGGTTTCGTATTCGGCCTCGGGATCGTTTTAAGCCACATCATCAACAAGAACTCCATTCACTCACTTCATGGATGCCCGACAAGGAATGTTCACAACGCAACCGACATCCTTGGAGTTGTCTTGCTTGGATTGTCTTTTGTTTTGCTGTGGTCCAGCATTCTGGGGTATTTTCTTGATTATTATGGAACCAAAAAGGTCCTGTCCCACCTGAAAAGCATGGCCACCACCGACAGGTTGACTGGCCTGGCGAACCGGAACTGTCTCGACGAGCAGTTTCCCGACATCCTGAAGAACGCGAAACACCGGAACCGGACCATCGGATGCCTGATCGTCGATCTGAACAATTTCAAGGATATCAACGATCAGTACGGCCATCTCTGCGGTGATGAAGTCCTCCGTACCATGGGAAAAAATCTGGGAAACCATTTCCGCCACCGCGACATCTTCATCGCCAGGCTGGGCGGCGACGAATTCGTCGCGCTATGCCCCTATGACAATATGGAAGGTCTTCAGACCTGCGCCCAGGAACTGCGCGACCTGCTCTGCCAGCCGAGCGAGATTGAAAGCATGCCCCTGACAGTCGGCTGCAGCATCGGCATCTCCCTTTTCCCTTCCGACGGCGACACCCAGAACATCCTGATGAAAAAAGCCGATCAGGCCATGTACGAAATCAAGAAAAAACGCATCAGCGGAATATCGTTCTACAGGGACCTTCCCCGCCCCTGACAGCGCGGCCTTGACCCGCACCCGCGTCCTAAGACGAACGCCGCCTCCGCCAGGGCAGCAAAAACGGCGCCCGGCCGTGGTGGCCGAAATGCGCCAGCCGCGCTTCGTGCAGGTGGACCTCGCCAAAGACCTGCAGGCGGATCATCAGCACGGTCGCGGCGACGCCTGCGAACGGGGCCACGCCATAGATCCAGAACCCCCGCCACTGGTCGGAAAACAGCGCCGGGCCCAGGCTGCGCGCCAGGTTGGTGCTGTCACCCGACAGCCAGGCCTCGAACGGGTTCAGCATGAAGAACAGCGGCCCGGCCAGCAGCGGCGTGGCCCAGCGCAGGCTGGCGTGGCCGCCGGTATAGAGCAGCGCGGTGATCAGCAGGGCGGTGGCACAGGCCTCGCCGGTGAAGGCCCACCACAGCGGCACCAGGTCGTAGGGCACGGTCGCGGCGAAATGGGTGGCGTGCGACCACGCCCCGAAGCGCGGCCAGGCCAGGCCGCCCAGCGCCACCAGCCCGGTGCCCAGCACCGCGCCCACCATCTGCGCCGCCATATAGCCCAGCATGTCCCGCCAGGCCAGCCGCCCGACCAGCGTGAAGGCCAGCGAGACCGACGGGCTGACATGCCCGCCGCTGACCCGGCCGAACGGCGACAGCGCCGCGATTGACCCGCCCATGCCGAAGAACAGCCCCTGCAGCGCGACCTGCAGGGCCGGATAATCCGCCAGCACCCGCCCCAGCGGGCTGCCGGCCGCCCCCAGCAGCACGTTGGTGGCCACGCCGAACACCATCAGCAGCACGGTGCCCGCGCATTCGCAGGCATAGAGCCGCGGATGCACCAGCCGGTCGGGATGGGGTTCGCCCGCCAGCGGACGGTCGTTGGGGTGAGGATACCGCGTCGGGTCGTCAACCGCCGGCGCGATCGGACTGACATCGGGCATGCGCTATCCCTGGTAGGAGGCGATCTCGACCAGATTGCCGTCCGGGTCCTCGCAATAGACCGAGGTCACGGGGCCCAGCGCGCCCAGCCGGGCGACCGGGCCCTCGGTCACCGTCACGCCGCATCCCTGCAGATGTTCCACTACGTCGTCGCTGGCCACGGCGGTGATGAAGCACAGGTCGTTGGTGCCGGGCAGCGCGTCGGTCGCGGTGGACCAGCCCTCCGCCCCATGGGGACGGAGGTTGATCTTCTGGCCGCCGAACTTCAGCGCCGTACGGTTGTTGCGGCCATATTCCTCGCGCTCCATGCCCAACACCCGCTGGTACCAGGACGCCGAGACCTCCAGGTCACGGACGGTGATGACGACATGGTCCAGCCGATCGACGGTAAAGCGCATGGAACGGAGGTCTCCCTTGACCCAGGGGTGACGGGGCGAATCGCCCCGCCTCAGCCCGTCAGGCCTTCGTAGAAATCATTACCCTTATCGTCGATGACGATGAAGGCGGGGAAATTCTCCACCTCGATCTTCCACACCGCTTCCATGCCCAGTTCCGGATATTCCAGGACCTCGACCTTGCGGATGCAGTCCTTGGCCAGCCGGGCCGCGGGCCCGCCGACCGAGCCGAGATAGAAGCCGCCATATTCATGGCAGGCGTCGCGCACCGCCTTGGACCGGTTGCCCTTGGCCAGCATGACGAACGACCCGCCGGCTTCCTGCAGCATGGCGACATAGCTGTCCATGCGACCGGCCGTGGTGGGACCGAACGAGCCGGTCGGCAGCCCGTCGGGCGTCTTGGCCGGGCCGGCATAATAGACGGGATGGTCCTTCAGGTATTGCGGCAGCCCCTCGCCGCGTTCCAGCCGCTCGCGGAACTTGGCGTGGGCGATGTCGCGCGCCACGACCATGGTGCCGGTCAGCGACAGGCGCGTGCGGACCGGATAACGCGACAATTGCGCGCGGATTTCGGTCATCGGCTGGTTCAGGTCCACCTGCACCACCTCGCCGCCCAGATGCTCGTCCGTCGTCTCGGGCAGGAAGCGCGCGGGGTCGGTTTCGAGCTGTTCCAGGAAGAACCCGTCGGCGGTGACGCGCGCCTTGATCTGCCGGTCGGCCGAGCAGGACACGCCGATCCCCACCGGCAGCGACGCCCCGTGGCGCGGCAGGCGCACCACGCGCACGTCATGGCAGAAATACTTGCCGCCGAACTGCGCGCCGATTCCCAGGGACTGGGTCAGCTTCAGGACCTCCTGCTCCATCTCCAGGTCGCGGAAGGCATGGCCCAGCGGGCTTCCCTGCGTGGGCAGGGTGTCCAGCCAGTGCGTCGAGGCCAGCTTCACCGTTTCCAGGGTCTGTTCGGCCGACATGCCGCCGATCACCACGGCCAGGTGATAGGGCGGGCAGGCCGAGGTGCCCAGCGTGCGCACCTTGACGGCCAGCCATTTCAGCAGGTCTTCCTTGCTGGACAGCAGGGCGCGGGTTTCCTGAAACAGGAAGGTCTTGTTGGCCGACCCGCCGCCCTTGGCGACGAACATCAAATCCATCTGTTCGGAATGGTAGTCGCCGGGCGATGCCGAGATATGGAACTGCACCGGCAGGTTGGTGCCGGTGTTCACTTCCTCGAACATCGACAGCGGCGCCATCTGCGAATAGCGCAGGCTGGTGCGGGTATAGGTGTCGTACACCCCGCGCGAGAACGCTTCCTCCTCGTTCCCGTCGACCCAGACGCGCTGGCCCTTCTTGCCGTAGACGATGGCGGTGCCGGTATCCTGGCACATCGGCAGCACGCCGCCCGCCGCGATGCAGGCGTTCTTCAGCAGGTCCAGCGCCACGAACCGGTCATTGTCCGAGGCCTCGGGGTCCTTCAGGATCTTGGCCAGCTGCGCCAGGTGCCCCGGACGCAGCAGGTGGGCGATGTCGTGGAAGCCCCGGGCGGCCAGTTCGCTCAGTGCCTCGGGCCTGACATGCAGAACGGTGCGGCCGTCGCACACGGTGGTGTGCACGCCCTCGATCTCCAGCTTCTTCCAGGGCGTATCGTCGTCATGGCCCGGAAAGAGCGGGCCGTAGACGAACGGCTTGAGGGGTGGTTTGGGGGGGGTGGATGACGCATTCACTTCGGACGTTCTCCCTGTGCCTGTCTCCCCCGGATTGCTTCCGGGTGGGGGCGGTTCACGGGGTGCCCGGCCGCATCCGGGCCCCCGGATGGTGGGCGGTTCAGCCCTGGCTGGGTCCCTTCTTCCGAAAGGCGGCAAGGCTGACCACTTGTGACGACGACTCTTCGGCCCGGGCTTCCGTATCCGCCGGGGCCGCGTCGGGCGCCTCGGCACCGTCCGGCTCCTCGTCCTCGGAGGCAAGCTCGGGCGGGGTGAAGCGCAGCGCGAGCCGGATATGCGGGTCGGCGAAGGCGGTGATGGCGTCGATGGGGATGACCAGGGTCGATCCGACGCCACCGAAGGACAGGCCGACCGATACGGTCCGCGAGGCCTCGTCCACCTTCAGGTCCCAGAACTGATGCTGCAGCACGATGGTGATCTCGTGCGGGTACTGGGCGCGCAGCCGGGCGGGCAGTTCCACCCCGGGCCAGTTGGTCAGATAGGTGATGTAGAAATGATGCCCCTCGGGCAGGCCCTCGCGCCCGACCAGTTCCAGGGCGCGCAGCATGACCGTGCGATACGCGTCCTCGATCCACGAATCATAGGGAAGGAGGCTGTCGGGAATCGCGGCGTCGAAGCCGATTTCCTCGTCGTTATCGTCGGACATGCGGGTCTCTCCGTACCGTCCGGTCGCCCTCGGTCGGGCAGCCGGACCCTGGTGGCCTTGCTGGATCGCGCCACGCCGTGCCACAGCACCAGCCATGCGTCAAACCGTGCCGGCGAACAAGAGGCGTGCCAGCAGACCAGCTTCACGAAGCGGGCATGCTACCAGCTTCGGGCGCCGGGGACGATCACTCTTCTCAGGCTGGCTTGAAAGCCGGTCTGCCGAGCGAGAGCGGCCCTAAGGGCCGCGCCCGGCGTGTGTTTTCGAGCACCGAAGCGGAGCGGCCTTGTCGGCCGTGAGCATCGGAGCGCAGGAAACGCGCGTCGGATCGCCAGCAGCGGGGCTTTTGAAACCGCCGCGGAGTGGGAGGGCTTCTGTTGCCCGGTGCCCTCCCGAACCGCGCTTGTCACTTATGCAGCGACAGCGAGCACCTCAGAGTTATCGTTGGCACTTGTGAGTTAGCCCGATAACGGCGGTACAATGCCGGGCAAAAGGCAGGTCTTTACCATGCGTGTCGAGCCTGTTTCGTCCCCATGCTCCCCTGCCCCGAAGGGGCGTCGCGGGGAGTGTCTGGTGGAGACGCCGGGTACTGCCCCCGGGTCCACTACACTTATTCCACGTGCCGTTTATCGCCATAGCCAAGGAGCAAGCCCCTCCGGCATCACGGGATATAGGGTCAGCGGCCGCTTTTGGCAAGCACCCCGCGCCGGCCCGGCGGTCGTCGCGGCGGTCGCGGCCCCCGCCGTTTCGTGTTATGCGCGCCGCTTGGCATACACCGATCGGCACAGCGACAGAGGCGGGGACGCAGCGATGTTTTCAACGGACCAGAAATCGGAAATCGACGCCGCCCGCGCCGCCTGGGCCGAGACGCGCCGCACGGTCGTGCCGGCGGCCGAGGAGGCGCTGTACGCGCCCGTCCCGGTGCTGGAGACCGGATTCGTGCGCCTGGTCGATTACATGGGCGGGGACGCCGCCATCGTGCAGGGGGCCCGTGTCTCCTACGGCAAGGGCACGCGCAGCACGTCCGACGACCGGGGGCTGATCCGCTACCTGATGCGCAACCGGCATACCAGCCCGTTCGAGCTGGCGGTGGCCAAGTTCCATGTCCGCGCGCCCATCTTCGTGACCCGGCAATGGTTCCGCCACCGCACCGCCAGCATCAACGAATATTCCGCGCGCTATTCGGTGCTGGAGAAGGAATTCTACTTCCCCCGCCCCGAGGACATCGCCCGCCAGTCCGCCAGCAACAAGCAGGGGCGCGGCGAGACCCTGCCCCCCGAGGCCGCGCAGCACGTGCTGGACCTGCTGCGCGAGGACGCGGGGCGGTGCTACGACCATTATCTGGAAATGCTGAACCAGGACGAGGCCGGGAACGTGATCGACCCCGACCGCCCGGTGGTGGCGCGCGAACTGGCGCGCATGACCCTGCCGGTGAACGTGATGACGCAGTTCTACTGGCAGATCAATCTGTGGAACCTGCTGCATTTCCTGCGCCTGCGGGCGGACGCGCACGCCCAGTACGAGATCCGTGCCTATGCCGACGCGATCCTGGGCCTGGTAGAACGCTGGGTGCCGCACACCTTCGAGGCCTTCCGCGACTACATGCAGGAAGCCGCCCTGCTGTCCGGCCCAGCGCTGCGCGCGCTGCGCGCGGTCCTGGCGGGGCAGGAGGTCGACCTTCAGGCCAGCGGCCTGTCGAAGCGCGAGGTGAGCGAACTGGTGGCCATGCTGCCGGAAATCGGCCCCCGTCTCCGTCCCTGACGGGCTATTCCGGCAGCAGGTTCGACGGGCCGCGTTCCAGCACCGTGACCGCATCGCCCACGGCGATGCGGCCGGGCCGCACGACGGCGGCGTTCTGGCCGAACATCACCCCGCCCTTCGCCCGCCGCAGCCGGCCCAGCGTGCGCAGCGGTTCGCGCGGGTCGGGCACCGAGGCCGTCGCCTGGTCGATGGTGGTGATGACGCAGCGCGAGCACGGCTTGACGATGCGCAGCAGCGCCGGCCCCACCGCGATCAGGCGCCATGTATCTTCGGCCCAGGCGGGCACGCCGGCCAGCACCAGGTTGGGCCGGAAACGGTCCATGGGCACCGGGGCGGGCAGTTCGGCATTCAGGGCGGCCAGCGATGCGCCGGTCGCCACCAGCACGGCGAAGCCGTCCGCGAACCCGACCGTGGACCCCGCGGGGGCATAGGCCGGATCGGCCGGCCGCGCCCCGGTATCATGCAGATAGGCCAGCCGGCACGGACGCCCCAATGCGGCGGTCAGCCACGCCGCCGCCCCGTCGCCGGCATCGACGGCCGGCACGCTGTCACGCCAGACCCGAACCGTTACCCGGCGGCCATCCGCCGGGGGAATCGCGACGTCCAGCCCGCCCTGCCCCGTACCCTGCCCCGTGCCTTCCCTGGGCAACGACAGGACCAGGCCGCCCGGCCGCCGCGTCACCGCGACCAGCGCCATGCGCGCGACCTGCCGCTGGGTCAGGAAACCGCCGTCGGGGTCGGTGACCAGCCAGCGCCGGTCGTCCTCCAGCCCGCAGGGACCCAGCCAGCCGTCCGGCACCGTCACCCCGCCCAGCGACTTGACGGAATAGACGTGCAGGGACGCGACGCGCACCCCGGAGGGATCGGCGCCCCCCTCCATCAGCGCCCCTGATCCATCACTGTCCGTGACGGGGTGCGGCCGGCTGCACGCCGAAATGGAAGATCGTCGTGTAATCGAACGTCTCGCCCGGGCGCAGCGTGGTGGTGGGGAAGGACGGATGGTTGGGCGAATCGGGATAATGCTCGGCCTCGAACGCGATCGCGTCGGTCTGGCGGTAGGCGCGATGCGACACCCCGGCATAGGCCCCATCCAGCGAGTTCGACGTATAGACCTGCAGGCCGGGCTGCGACGTCAGGACGTCCATCGTGCGGCCGGTCCGGGGGTCCACGATATGGGCGGCCGGACGGGGTGCGGCGCCGGCCGGGCCGTTGACGACCCAGTTATGGTCGTAGCCGCGCGCGAACATCAGTTGCGGATAGGAATCGCGCAGATGCACGCCGATCCGCATCGGCTTGCGGAAATCCAGCGGCGTGCCGGCCACCGGCGCAATGTCCCCGGTGGGAATCGCCGTCGGGTCGGTGGGGGTGAAGTGATCGGCGTTGATCTGCAGGATTTCATCCTCGATCGAGCCCGATCCCTCGCCGCCCAGGTTGAAGTAGCTGTGGTTGGTCAGGTTCAGCACCGTCGGCTTGTCGGTCGTCGCGCGATAATGCAGCGTCAGCCGGTCCTGGTCGTCCAGCGTGTAGGTCACGCTGACCTTCAGCGTGCCGGGGAAGCCCTGGTCCCCATCCGGGCTGGTCAGCGACAGCGTGGCGCTGGCCGAATGGGCGTCCGTGGCGGTGCCGTCGACGGTCCACAGATGCTTGTCGAAGCCCCTGGTGCCGCCATGCAGCGCATTCGGCGGCGCCGTCACGGGAACGTGATACGTCGCGCCGTCCAGGGTGAAGGTGCCGCGCGCGATCCGGTTGGCGTAGCGGCCGATCATGGCGCCGAAGAACAGGCCGCCCTGGGCGCTGTCCACCGTATAGCCCTGCAGGTCGGGAAAGCCGAGGACGATATCGTCGGTGTGGCCGGTCCGGTCGGGCGTGTCGATCGCGGTGATGATGCCACCATAGGTGATGAAGCGCACCGAGACACCATGGGCGTTGCGCAGGGTCAGAATCTCGACCGGCTTGCCGTCCGCCATCGTGCCGAAGCCGGCCCGGGCCAGCGCGACCGGGGCATCGGCCGCCCGGACGGGCGTGGCGGATGCCAGGGTAGCGGACACCAGGGCCGTGGCCGCCAGCAGCGACGTGGCAAGACGGGTCGGGGAGATTCTGAGCATTCTGTTCCTCTTGGCATTGTGGATTTTGCGCCACAGTGGACCAGAGTTCTCGTCGGAGGCAAGCGCCCGAATCCCCGTTGCGGGCCCGGACGGGGGGCGCCAGGTCGCGATAACGCATGACCGATCGGTCATGCGGCGGATTGCACAAGCCGCAACGCATGCTAGAGAGAACCCTTGCGGAAGACGCACGGGCAGTCCGCGACATCCATTGGCGTCCCGATGCGTTGGCCTTTCGGGAACGGCAGACCAGGGAAACGGATACGAGTATGCGCGCAATGACAGGATCGATCTTTTCACCGTCCCGGTCATCCGCCTCTGCCCGCCGTCCGCGCCTGGTCGCCCGCCTGATCGCCGGCCTGGGAGTATCCGGCCTGGTGCTGGCCACGCTGGCGGGCTGCGCGGCCCCGCCGCCCAAGGACCCGGACGAACTGGCCGAATATCGCGAGGCCAACGATCCGTATGAGTCGATGAACCGCAAGTTCTACGACATCACCATGAAGCTGGACAAATACTCCCTGCGTCCGGTCGCACAGGCGTATGTCTGGGCCGTGCCCTATCGCGTGCGGCAGTCGATGGGCAACATGTCCCAGACGATGAACGAGCCCGTGGTGTTCTTCACCGATGTCGGCGCCGGCAAGCCCCGCCGCGCGGGTGATGCCTTCGTGCGGTGGTGCATCAACATGGTCGCCGGCATCGGCGGGCTGATCGATGTCGCGAAATATGCCGGCTACCCCCATCACGACGACGATGCGGGGCTGACGCTGGCGACATGGGGCGTGCCGTCGGGCCCCTATCTGTTCCTGCCGATGATGGGCCCGTCCTCGTTCCGCGACGGGATCGGCTACGGCATCGATGTCGGCCTGTCGCCGTGGAACTATGTGCCCAGCGGCTACGGCCTGCTGACGTTCAACTGGGCCTACAACATCATGGGCATGATCAACGCCAGGGCCGACCATCTGGACGCGCTGGACCAGTTGCAGAAGGACGCGCTGGACCCCTACGCCACCATCCGCAGCGCCTATCAGCAGCAGCGCAAGGCCCTGGCCGACACCATCAGCCACGACCGCCGGGCCACCGTGCCCGACTGGTACAATTAAGAAGGAGACGCAGAGATGAAGACAGCCCTTACCCGTCGTCATGCGCTGGGTCTCGTTCCGCCAGCGCCCGCGCCTTCGTCAACGATTTCGGCCTCCGGTTGATCGCGATCGTCAATTCCAACCGCTCGCTGTCCGAAAAGAAGGTGGCCATCCTGCCGCTGCTGCAGGCGCATGTGGACATGGATGCGATCGGCCGGTACTGCCTGGGCCGCTACTGGCGCGTCGCCACGCCCGAACAGCAGTCCCGCTACCTGGCCCTGTTCCATCAGGTCCTGCTGAACGCCATCACCGACAAGATCGGCGATTATCGCGGCGTGACCTTCACCATCAACGGCACCTCGATGGTCGGCGCCGACCAGGCGGTGGATACCGTCATCAACCGCCCCGAACAGCCGGCCGCCAACACCCAGTGGATCGTCAGCAGCAGCAGCGGCCAGCCCAAGGTGGTGGATGTGGTGGGCGAAGGCACCAGCCTGCGCCTGACGCAGCGGCAGGATTATGCCTCGTTCATCGCGCGGCATAACGGCAGCGTGGACGCACTGCTGCACGCGCTGGACCATCAGGTGGCGGCCCACGCCAGCCCCTGAGAGTATCCGTTGTGATCGAGCCGCTTTCGGGCGGCTCCTGCCCTACCAGCGAAAGGTGGGGACGGTGGCGACGGGTGCCAGCCCTGCCGACGTGGCTTCGGCCCGGGCGAGGGCCATGTCGTCACCGATCATTTCCTGATGGATGCCGCCCAGGACCCAGCACCCGTCCACCCCGGCCCCCTTCGCCCCGCGCATGTCGGTGCCCAGCGCGTCGCCCACCGCCAGCACCCGCCCGCGCGGCAGGCCCAGCATCTCCAGCACCGGGGCGTAGATTTCGGGATAGGGCTTGCCGATCCAGCGGACGGCACATCCTTTCTGCGCATACAGGCTGGCCAGCAGCCCGGCACAGATCAGGCGCTGGCCGCCGCGAATGACCTCCATGTCCGGATTGGCGCAGACCATCTTCAGGCCGCGCGCGGCGCATTCGGCCAGGATGGACAGGTAGGGCGCGGGATCGTTCTCGCCCCGGTCCTGATCCGGGCCGGTATTGAGGATGAAGTCGGCGTCGGCGGGGCTGTCCACCCGCTCCAGGTCCAGCCCCTCGAACAGGTTGTAATCCTTGGGCGCGCCAAGATGCAGCATGCGCCGCCCCAGACCGGCGAACCACGGGTCGGTCCGCGCGGACAGCAGGCCGCGCGTATATTCGCCGCTGGTCATCACCCCGTCATACAGGTCGTCCGCCACCCCCATGGCGCGCAGGCCCTCGCGCACCACATCGACCCGGCGCGGCGCGTTGGACAGCAGGATCACCCGCCGCCCCAGGTCGCGCAGGCGCGCCAGGCAATCGGCTGCGCCGGGATACGGGCTGACGCCGTCATGCACGACGCCCCACAGATCGACGATGAACCCGTCATACCGCCCGGCCAGCGGGGCGAAGCCGTCCAGGCTGTCCATCATGCGGTTCCCTTCGCATCCGCCAGGGTTTCGAACCCTTCGGCGTTGAGGACCCGCACGGTCTCGCGCTTCAGCCGGCGCACGATCCCCGGGCCTTCATAGGCAAACGCGCTGTAGAGCTGCACCAGGTCGGCCCCGGCGCGCACCCGGTCCACGATGTCGGCCCCGGTTTCGATCCCGCCGCAGGCCACCAGTGCCAGACGGCCGGCGGCGACCTGCGCGACCGCGCGGAAGATATCGGCCGCCAGCGGGCGCAACGGACGGCCCGACAGGCCGCCGGCCTCGCCCGCATGGGGGCTGCGCAGCCCGGCGGGGCGCGAGATGGTGGTATTGGTCACGATCAGCCCCTGCGCCCCGCCCGCGATCGCGGCCTCGACGATCGGGCCGATATCGTCGCGTGCCAGGTCGGGCGACAGCTTGACCAGCAGCGGCGGCCGGTCGGGATGGGCCTCGCCGATCGCCTGCAGCAGCGCGCCCAGGCGCGAGGCCTCCTGCAGGTCGCGCAGGCCCGGCGTGTTGGGCGACGACAGGTTCAGCACCACGTAATCGGCATAGTGCTTCACCCGCCCGACCAGGCGGGGATAATCGCGCTCGGGGTCCGCGCCGAACTTGTTGATGCCCAGATTGGCCCCGACCGGCACCCGCGCCCCAGCATGCCGGCCGGCGGGCGAGACCCGATGCAGTCGGGCCAGCCGCACCGCGAAGCGGTCGATCCCCTGGTTGTTGAAGCCCATGCGGTTGATGATCGCGCGGTCTTCGTCCAGGCGGAACAGGCGCGGGCGCGGGTTGCCGGGCTGCGGCCGGGGGGTCACGGTTCCGGCTTCGACAAAGCCGAAACCGATCCGGGCCAGCGGCCGGACCACCAGCGCGTTCTTGTCGAACCCGGCGGCGATGCCGATCGGATTGGGAAAGCGCAGGCCCAGCGCCCGCACCGCCAGCGCCGGATCGTCCTGGCCCGACCCGCTGCCGCCCCCCAGGCCGAGCAGGAGCGCGTTCAGGCCGAGGCGATGCGCGTCCTCGGGGTCCAGCCGCCGCACCAGCGGCATCAGCATGTTCGACATGATATCCATCATGGCTGGATTTTCTGCCGTACATCTCCGATCGAGGAAAGAGGCGCCGCGACGTCGGTCGGGCAGCGGATCAGGAAATAGGGGGGCACGCGCAGGTCGTGCCCGCCATTGAAGCTGGCCAGGCGGTTCCATTGCCCGAGCGTGCAATAGACATAGCCGTCATGGACGAAGATCCCGTCCGGCGACAGCACGCGCGGGTCGCGCACCACCGTATCGAACGTGCCGTCCGGATTGCGGCGGAAGATCGCGTCATGCTCGAAATTGGTCGTATAGATCCGGCCCTGCGGATCGGTGGCCAGGCCGTCGGCCACGCCCTTTTCGCCCAGATCGGCGACGGCGGCCGCCAGGTCGGCGTCGGTCTTCGAAAAATCCGAGAGCAGCGCGGTCGGCAGGCTGTAGAGCCGTCGGCTGGTCAGCGGGGAATAATATAATGTCGCGCTGTCCGGGCTGAGCGTGATGCCGTCCACCCCGCCGGAGACGAACGTGGGATGATGCGGATCGAACACCAGCGGCCGCCCCTCGACCACCGTCATGAAGCCCCGCTCGGCCTGCGTCGAGGGATGGGTGGCCAGGACGCGGCGCTGGCGGCCGGTGGCGAGATCGACCACCACCAGGGCCGGATGGGTCCCGAACGACGAATCGGTCACATAGGCCGTTCCCTGCGCCCCATGCGTCAGATCCACCCGCAAATCGTTCATGTGGCTGTCGGACAGCAGGGTCGGCGCGGTCAGCACGATGCTGGCGACGATGCGGTTGGTCGCCGGGTCGATCCCCACCACTTTCGCCGCGCCGGGCCGCAGGGGCTGGCCGGCCAGCTTGCCGTCATCGATCAGCCACAGCCGGCCGCGCGTGTCGGTGGTCATGCCATGCACCGACATCAGCCGGGCGGACGGCGCACGGGCGGACGGCAGGCTGGTCGCGGCGTCGGGATAGGGCACCAGCGCCCCGCCCTTCAGTTCCGCCAGCGTGGCGCCGGTGTGGTTGACGGCATGGCGGGGGAAACCGACGAACATGCGCCCGTCAGGGGTGATGGCGATCCCCGAGGGACCGGGATCGGCGAATTCGGCCACGATCTCGAACGATCCGGCCGAATTGAAGCCGTGATCGGTATTGGTGGCGAAACTGGCGGGCGGCGCGGCCCGCGCCGCACGACCGGCCAGGGCCAGCGCGCCGCTGCCCATCATGGCGCCGCCCAGCACGGCATGACCCAGGACGGATCGACGTTTCATGGCGTTTCCCCCGTATGCTTTCAGGCAAGTCTGCTTTCAGGCAGGGCGGCGGCGGGCCACCAGCAGCCAGATCAGGGCCAGCACGACCGCCAGGGCAGCCACCATGGCGGGAACGATATATGAGTCAACCCGCGCCAGCAGCGGCCTGGCCCCGCCGGCGCGGGACCGCGCCACGTCGGCCGCCGAGACATGGACCGACGGATCGCCGAACTGCGCCAGCACATAATTGCTGACATCGGCGACATCCTGATCCGACAGTTCATCGACATACGACCCGTGCGAGAAGCCGGGCATGTAGACATGCCGGCCGGCCACCGTCCGGTCCACGCCCTGCAGGATCGCGGCAATCAGATTGTCCGGCGTGCGGGCGCCGGTCGCGGTGTTGTGGAACAGTTGCGGGTAATATCCGTCCTGGCTGCCCTGGCCGGTCGGGCGATGGCAGGCTGCGCAGTCGCCGGCAAACAGGCGCGCGCCATGCGCCAGCGTGTCCGGCGCCGCGCCACGGACCAGGGCGTCACTGTCCGACGCCGCGCCGTACGCGTCGCGCGCCTTGCGGTCGGCCGTATCCCGAATGGCCGGGACCTGGCGCACATAGGCGACGATCGCCTTCAGGTCCGCGTCGTCGAGATACTGGAAACTGTGCTCGATCGCCTCGGCCATCGGACCGGCGGCCTGCGCCTTGCCCGGCACGTCGCCGGTCTTGAGGTAGCGGTACAGTTCGTCGGCGCTCCAGGTGCCGATACCGCTGACGGGGTCGGGGGTGATGTTCGGCGCGACCCATGAGCCCAGGGCGGCACCGCCCAGGTTCCTGTCGCCGATTTCCGCCATCGTCACGTTGCGCGGCGTATGGCAGGTATCGCAATGCGCCAGCGCGACCGCCAGGTAGGCACCGCGATTGACTTCGGCGGATCTGGCGGGATCGGGGGTGAAGCGCGTCCGGTCCAGATACAGCATGTTCCAGCCCCACAGGGACAGGCGCACGTTGAACGGGAACGGCAGCTTCGTCTGCGGCGCCACCGCGTCGACCGGCTGTACCGCCTGGGTGAAATAGGCGTACAGCGCGTGGATGTCGGCGTCCGTCATCCTGGCATAGGACGTATACGGCATGGCCGGATACAGGTGCGCCCCGTCGGCCCGGACGCCGTCACGCACCGCGGCGGCGAACTGGGCCTCGGAATATCCGCCGATGCCCCCGTGCCGGGACGGGGTGATGTTCGAGGAATAGATCGTGCCCAGCGGGGAAGCGATGCCGTATCCCCCCGCGAACGGCCGGCCGCCATTCGGGGCGGTATGACAGGCCACACAATCGGCGGCGGTGGCCAGATAGCGGCCGCGCGCCACCAGGCCGGCCCCGGAATCGCCCCCGTCCTGCGCCAGCGCGGTACCGCCGAACGATACGAGGACCAGGGCGGCGGCGCGCGCCGTCCTGCCGATCATGCCCGTCCCCCCTGGAGGTCGGCCCGCATGGCGTCGGCGGCCTTGAGGCCCAGCGCCACCATGCTCAGCGTCGTGTTGACGACGCTGGCCGACGGCATCGCGCCGCCGCCCGGCAGCCACAGATTCGGATGGTCATGGGCACGGCAGTCACCGTCCACCACCGAATCCTTCGGGTCGCGGCCCATGATCGCGCCACCCATGATGTGGTTGTTGGCATTGAACGAGGTGGTGATCCGCAATTCGCTGCCGCCCAGCAGGGCGGCCACCTGCCGAATCTGGTCGGCGGCGGCCACGGCGCCTTTGCGCACATACTCGCCGACATCGTAATGGATGTCCGGGCACGCCAGTCCCAGCGGGTCGCGCCGGGTGCGGCTCAGGGTCAGGCGGTTGTTCGGATCGGGCAAGGGCTCCAGGCTGACCGACAGGTCCACGCCGCGCGCCGCCCGGCGACGGATTTCGTCGTCCAGCGCCTGGCCGACCAGGCCCAGGGCCAGGGCCTGCTGCGTGGCGGGCGCGACGCGGCTGATATTGTTCAGGATCATCTTGTTGGCGGAATAGGTGCTGCGGAAGCCGCCATCACGCGGGCCGACGATGCAACTGCTCTGCGCCGGGCCGCGGCCGAACCAGAGCGGCTCGTTCGCCAGGAACGTCGCATGCACGCCCGAATGGTCCATCATGTTGCGCCCGACCTGGTCGGACGAATTGGCGATGCCTTTGGGGTTGCGCGCATTGGCCGCCAGCAGCAGCAGGCGCGGCGTTTCGATGCCGTTGCAGGCCAGGACGAACATGCGCCCCGATGCCTTGTGCGACGTCCGCTCCGCATCGTACCAGTGAATGGCGGTGATACGGTTCGCCTCGTCGGTGTCGATCCGGTAGGCGACGGCCTGGTCCAGCACGACCGCGCCGGCATCTTCCGCCTTCACCACGTGCTGGATGCCGTTATACATCGCCCCGATGGGGCAGATCGGCTGGCAGTTATTGTTGCCGCAGCATGACGGACGATCCTCGAACGGCTGGATGCTGCGTCCCTGCGGGATCGGTACCAGATGGAACCCGTGCGGGTTGACCAGTTCGGCGACGCGGCGATCGGCATAGCCGAACGGAATCATGTCGCGCGGATAGGGGCGACTGCGTTCGCGCGGGGACTGCAGGTCCGGGTCGTGCGGGCCGGAAACGCCCATCGCCTCTTCCGCGCGGCAGTAATAGGGTTCCAGGTCGTCGTAGGAAATCGCCCAGTCGCGACCCACGCCGTACCGGGTCTTCATCTGGAAGTCGACCGGCAGGTGGCGCCAGCACGACGCCGCCCAGTGCCACGTGGTGCCGCCGACGGTGCGCAGATATCCCTGCTGGAACGCCGACCCGTCCGGGCCGCTGAGCCCGACATAGTCGTTGGCCGGGAAATAGAGCGGGGCCGGGGCCAGCGGCGCCTGGGGATACAGGCCCTGGAAATCGGATTGGACCCGGTTGTGGAACGACATGTTCCGCCAGTTCTCGACGATGTCCGATCGCTTCAGCCGCAGGCCGGCCTCCAGCACCAGGACCGAATGCCCGGCGGCGGCCATCTGGTGGGCGATCATCGCCCCGACGACGCCGGAGCCCACGATCACGACATCGGCCGTCACGTCACCGGAACTGGAAAAGACGGGGTGCGCCACGGATCAATGCTCCTTTGCCGGGGGCTTGGTCGGAAGAATCCTGGATTGCGCCGGGGGTTTGGCTTCGACGCCGACCGGCGGCGGGGCCGGCGCGGGTACCGGAACGGGCGACAGGACCGCCACGCCCAGCGCGGGCGGCACTTCCGTCCACCAGCCCGGTGTGCCGAAGCAGTAGGTCGGCACCGGCAGCGCATCGTCCGTGGGGCGGTACATCAGCGCGTCCCGGTAGGCGACCATGGGCGCGTTGGTCCTGTCCTGCACCGAACCGGTGTACCAGGCCGCGACCAGGTCCAGCATCGTCTGGCGCTGGTTCGCCTCCTCGGCGCGGGCCAGGATTTCCTCGGGCTTGCCCCCGGCGACGGCCAGGCGCGACAGGGCGGCGATCCGTGCGCCGTAATTCGGAAAGGTCCGGACCATTGCCGCGAAAAGCCGGGTCCCGATCAGGGGATTCAGGTCCTGCCGTCCGGTCACCGCCCGGGACACCGCCAGGAACCGCGCCTCGTCCGGGCTCAGCGTCAGGGCGACGGCACGGCCGGGAACCAATGCCCCGGGCGCCAGGGCGGAGGCACCGGCCACGGCCCCCGCCGCCATCAGCGCCCGCCGGCTGACGCCCGGCGCGGCGTCGATCGTCTTCGCCCCCGTCGGTAAGGGATCGCTCATTGTCTCTTCACTCCAACACGGGCGCGTCATCCCACGCCCCTGCACGCGAACCCTGCCGTTCGCGCCTTGGGATATTCCAATCCGGCGTTCAGCCGGCGTCGTGCCCGGTCCAGACGGCCATGCCGGCCTCGGCCGCCTGTTCGTCCTGCGGGTTGGACCCGCCGCTGACGCCGATCGCGCCGATCACCCGTCCATCTTCGATGATCGGAATGCCGCCGGCCGCCGGCATGGCGTCCGGCAGCGCCAGCACCGCCATCCTGCCGCCCGCCAGCGCCTGCTCGAACGACGCGGAAGGGCGTTTGTAGAGCACCGCGCTGCGCGCCTTGCGTTCCGCCAGCGCCAGGCTGGCCAACTGGCTACCCTCCATCCGTTCGACCAGGATCGGGAAACCGCCCGCATCGACGATCGTCACCGCGACGCTGGTATGGTTTTCCACCGCGCGGCGTTCGGCGGCACGGGCCATGGCCCGCGCCTGGTCAAGGGTGGGCGCTACATCGGGGGCGCTGGACGGGGCAGCAACGAGGCGGCTCATCGGCAGGACCGTAAAGATGCCGGCCAGGAACGATATTAAAAAAAGCTTTCTTTTCATCACGCACTTTCGATCGCGACATCCTGAAGAACGAACGGTCCGCCCTGATGCCGGACCGTTCGCAGGCTCGATCAGTTCAGCGGCAGGCCGGTGACCACGTCCCCACGCGGCAGCGCCTTGCGCACGCGGGCCACGTCCGCTTCCGTCACAGGCGCCGCGTCGTTGCCCCACGCCTTGCGAATGAAGCTGACGACATCGGCCACTTTCCGGTCCGACAGGCGGTCGGCGAAACCCGGCATCACGAAGGAAGACGGCGCGGCATGCGTGGCGCGCAGCGTATCGCCCGTCAGCACGATATGGATCAGCGAGTCCGGCGCATGGCCCATCACCACCGGGTTGCCCGCCAGCGGCGGGAACACGGTCGGATAGCCGTGCCCATCGGTGCGATGGCAGGCGGCGCAGCGATCGACGTAGGTCCGGGCCCCCGGGGCCGATACGTCGCCCGCATGCAGCGCGTTCGCCAGCGCCGCGTCATAGACCCATGGCGCCTGCGTCGTGTCGTCGGGCGGCAGCGTCTTGAGGAAGCGCGCAATAGCATGCAGGTCGGCATCGGTCAGATGCTGCGTGCCGTGTCCGACCGCGTCCGACATGCCGCCGAAGGCCGATCCCGCCTGGATGCGGCCGGTCCTGAGGAAAGCGACGATGTCGTCTTCCGACCAGCGGCCCAACCCGGTGCGGTTCTCGCCGCGCAGGCTGGTCGGAACCCAGCCGTCGATGGCCCCGCCGCCGCCCAGGAAGCGCGTGCCGTCCTGGGCCGTCAGGGCGACTTCCTGCATCGTCACGGCGCGCTGGGTGTGACAGGCGCCGCAATGCCCGGGCCCTTGGACCAGGTAGGCGCCACGCGCCACCACCGGATCGGAAAAGGCCCGGCCGGAACTGGCCTGCGCGTCCCTGACCGAGGGCGCGAACAGCGCGCGCCAGAAGATCAGGGGCCAGCGCATGGACATCGGCCAGGGGATGGTGCCGGGCCGGTTCGGCTGGGCGACCGGCGCCACGCCATGCATGAAATAGACGTACAGCGCATGGATGTCGGCATCCGACATCCGCGCGTACGAGGGATAGGGCATGGCCGGATACAGCATCGCCCCGTCGCGGCGCACGCCTTCGCGCACCGCGCGGGCGAATTCGGCCTCGGTATACGCACCGATGCCGTGCCCCGCGTCGGGCGTGATGTTGGGGGCGTAGAGCGTGCCCATTGCCAGCGCGAAGGGCAGGCCACCCGCGAACGGCTTGCCGCCCGGTGCCGTATGGCACGCCACGCAGTCCGAGGCGCGCGCCATATATGCGCCCTGCGCGACCAGCGCCGCCTCGGTACCGGCCTGGACCTGGGCCCGGGCGGGGGTGGCGGCAACCGGGAACGCCAACGCCGCCAGGCCGCCGAACAGGGCCGCCAGGCCGGCCCGCTTACGATACCCCATCAGATCTGCACCAGCGGGCCGGGGTTCTTCAGGTAGGTCGTGCGGATATGATACGCCGACCAGTAGGCCAGGGCCGCCACC
Source organism: Gluconacetobacter diazotrophicus PA1 5 (assembly GCF_000067045.1). Classification (NCBI taxonomy): domain Bacteria; kingdom Pseudomonadati; phylum Pseudomonadota; class Alphaproteobacteria; order Acetobacterales; family Acetobacteraceae; genus Gluconacetobacter; species Gluconacetobacter diazotrophicus. The sequence goes on along the minus strand of NC_010125.1, from coordinate 871,966 downwards.
ATGCCCGTGGGGTTGTAGCCCGTTCCCTGCGGGAAGGCGTTGGCGCCGATGACGAACACGTTGGACACGTCCCAGCTTTGCAGATAGCGGTTCAGCGCGCTGGTCTTCGGGTCGGCGCCCATGACGGCGCCACCGGCCAGGTGCGTCGTCTGGTAATAGCGCGTGTCGAAATGCTCGTCCGGCTGCCGCTGGCCGAAATGCACGTCGCGCGCGCCCATCGCCCGGGTCACCTTGGCAATCTGGCCGACGACGTACCGGTTCATGCGGATGTCATTGTCCTTCCAGTCGAAGGTCATGCGCAGCAGGGGCAGGCCGTACGCGTCCTTCCATGTCGGGTCCAGGTCCAGATACACGTCGCGATAGGCCATGTTGGACCCGTGCGCATCCATGCGGACCGAATGCCGGTAGGTATCGACCATGGCCTTCTTCCACGCCGACCCCCAACGTGGCGTGCCCGGCGGACCGCCACTTTTGGCGGCGGCGATGGCCTTGATGCCGGCCTGGTTCACCCACACGGGCGACCCGCCGACGAAGCCCAGCGGCCCGTGGTCGAAATTCTCGCTGTTGAAATCGTCGAAGGCGACGCCGCCGCCGCCGGTTCCGATAAACTGTTTGGTATAAACCGATTTGTCGAGCCACGCCGTGGTGGTGGTGACGTTCTGGTAGACGAAATTGCGCCCCACCACGCCCTCGTTCGCCACCGGGTCGTAGGGCTTGCCGATCCCCGACAGCAGCATCAGATGCACGTTGTGGAACTGGAACGCCGCGACGACGACCAGGTCGGCGGGCTGGAACACCGTATCGCCATTGCTGTCCAGGTAGGTGACGCCCGTCGCCTGCTTTTTGGTACTGTCGAGCTCGACACGCAGGACGTGCGCGCGGTCGCGCAACTGGAATTTCGGATCGGTGCGCAGCACCGGCAGGATATTCACGTTCGGCGAGGCCTTCGAATACATGTAGCAGGCATAGCCGCTGCAATATCCGCAGAAATTGCACGGCCCCATCTGCACGCCGTACGAATTGGTATATTGCGCCGAGGCATTCGCCGCCGGCATCGCATAAGGATGGAACCCGACTTCCGCTGCCGCGCGGCGGAACAGGCTGGCGCCATACACGTCCTTCAGCGCCGGCAGCGGGAAATGGTCGGAACGCGACGGCGCGAAGACATTCCCCTTGCCGACGACCTGCCCGTTGACGGTATAGGCCTCGCCCGACGTGCCGAAGACTTTCTCGGCCTTGTCGAAGAACGGTTCCAGTTCGTCATAGGTGACGCCGTAATCCTGAAGGTTCATGCCTTCGGGGATGAATTTCTCGCCGTATTTTTCCTTGACCTTGCTGCGCAGGATCAGGTCGTCCGGCGGCATGCGGAAATGCACGCCCGACCAGTGCAGGCCGGCGCCCCCGACCCCCTCGCCCGGCAGGAACGCGGCCATCTGACGATAAGGCAGTGCGGTCTGGCTGGAATTGTTGCGGATCGTCACCGAGCTGCGGGAGAGATCCTGGAAGATCTTGTGACGGAAATTGCCCTGCAGTTCGTCGATCGAACCGGGATAGGCGCCGTCGCTGGCCGTGCTGCGGTCGGCGCCGCGTTCCAGCATGACGACATTCAGTCCGGCCTCGGTCAGTTCCTTGGCCATGATCGACCCGGCCCAACCACCGCCGACCACCACCGCATCGACGGATTTCATCGTGATATTCGCCATGTCAGGCCGTCTCGCCGGAAATCGAGACGGTGCCGAGCGGATATTCCTTCCCGTACTGGTCGACCCAGTCCATGAAATCGGCGCGGGCACCGGGGAAGCCGATCGTCGTCCAGCCGCCCAGCCCCTTGTTTCCACCGTGAATGGGGTCGGAGAACGCCCCTTCCATGGTATTGTTCAGAAGCTGCGCGAAGAAGACGCTGGCCGGCAGGTCACCGAACCGCACGTCGCCTGTCTCGAACCCCTGCAGGATGACATCGCGCGTCGCGGCATCCAGCGCATGGAACGACTGACCGTATTTCGCCTTCACGAACGCTTCGGCCCCGGCGATGCCCTTGCGGTAGATGTCGCGGGGGGTGAAGGGAAGCTGGTACCCCAGATTGTCCGGTCCGGACACGAACGGTGCCTGCATGTACCACAGCTTTCCGTAGGCATACGGTGTTTCCATCTGGCGGTCGATGAATTCCGGCACCCCCAGGGCGATCGCCCCGGGACCGACCGCGTCCTCGGGGATCAGGCGGTCACAGGCCGCATGCAGGAATGCCCATTCCGGTTGCGAAAAAAATCCGGGCGTATAGGACGACCGTTCGGTCGAACGGGCGGCACGTGCGGGAAGCGTGGCCGAACCCAGTGCCGCAGCACCGGCCAGACCCTGCATGAACGTCCTGCGGGACGGATCGGACGAGGGAAGTGTCATGACATCACGAAGCTCCGGGGAACACCGGGGGGGGCAAAAAACGATCTATTCTTGTTTTGAACTGCGGTTATGTCCGCTTATCCACTTGACCTAGATCAGAACTCGCACCGCTGGCAACCCCGCCCGTCCGTGCCGATCCGGCGCCGTGCAAACCGGAACCCGCACGTTTCACGCCTGTCCACACGGGAATCCATCCCCGCCCGGTTCCGGCGAAACTTCATAATCCATCATCATAATCCCGATCTTCCCCGGCCGCCGCCGTGACGGATCACCCGCCGCCCGGCCCGCGCGAAGCAGGACGGTTCCCCGCCGATTATCACGCAATTGTTATGAAGATCTGTCGCAGTTCCGCGACAGTCTTCCGTGCGGCCTGTAGAGTAGATTTAAATTGTATTTTAAACGTCCGGGGCAAGTTTAATACAACATTATCAATATATTCCCGTTCCAGGCACGTCTGACGCCCTTTTATCCTTGGGCGTAATCGCACATGGAGGCCAGAAGCCGCCCGGTTACGACGGATACTCTCAGGCGCCGGCCACTCCGTCGCCCACCATCTCGATCGGCCGGACCAGGCGGTCGAACGTCGCCGCGTCCACCACGCCGGACCGCAATGCCGCCTCCCGGAGCGAGATGTCATGCTCCATGGCGTCATGGGCGATGGCGGATGCCCGGTCATAGCCGATCGCGGGGGTAAGCGCCGTCACCAGCATCACCGACCCTTCGACATAGCGACGGATGCGTTCGGCGTTCAAGGTCGTGCCCTCGACCGAGAAAGTCCGGAACGACCGGCATCCGTCGGCCATGATCCGCACCGCGTGCAGTACGTTCGCGATCACCACCGGCCGCATGACGTTCAATTCGAACTGGCCCTGGCTGCCGGCGAAGGCAACCGCCGTGTCGTTGCCCATGATCTGGGTGCAGATCATGACCATGGCCTCGCACTGGGTCGGGTTGACCTTGCCGGGCATGATCGACGATCCGGGCTCGTTCGCGGGCAGGTGCAGTTCCGCCAGGCCGCATCGCGGCCCCGAACCCAGCCAGCGCATGTCGTTGGCGATCTTCATCATCACCACGGCGGCCCCCCGTATCGCGGCCGAGACGCGCACCATCGCGTCCAGCCCCGCCAGGGCCGCGAACTTGTTCGGCGCGGTCACGAACGGCGCCCCGGTCAATTCAGCCAGACGTGCCGCGATCGCCCGGCCGAACCCGGCGGGGGCGTTCAGGCCGGTTCCCACCGCCGTTCCGCCCGCCGCCAGTTCCAGCGCCCCTTCCCGCGCCATCCCGATCGTCCGCATCGCATCGCGTATCTGATGCGCCCATCCCGACCATTCCTGGCCCACGGTCAGCGGCACCGCATCCTGGAGGTGCGTCCGGCCGATCTTCACCACGTCATGCCACTGGCGCGCACGCGTTTCGATCACATCGGCCAGTGCCTGCAGTTCCGGCAGCAGGCGCGCATCCACCATCCGCACCGTCGCGACATGCATGGCGGTGGGAAACGTGTCGTTGCTGGATTGCCCCATATTGACGTCGTCATTGGGATGTATCGGGTCCTGGCTGCCCGGACGGCCGCCCAGAAGCTGGATGGCGCGGTTGGCGATGACCTCGTTGACGTTCATGTTGGTCTGGGTGCCCGAACCGGTCTGCCAGACGAAAAGCGGGAAATGATCGTCCAGTTTCCCGTCCACGACTTCTTCCGCCGCCTGGATGATGGCAGCCGCCTTCCAGTCCGGCAGCCGCCCGTCGGCCAGGTTCACCAGGGCCGCCGCCTTCTTTACCAGACCATAGGCACGGCATAGTTCCAGCGGCATCCGGTCGGTGCCGATCGAAAAATGCACCAGGCTGCGCTGGGTCTGTGCACCCCAGTACCGATCGGCCGGAACCTGGATGTCACCCAGCGCGTCGTGCTCGCGCCGTTCGCCCTGCGCGGTCAGGCCTATGGGCAGGTCGGATTGCAGTCGGGTTTCCGGCATCGTGTGGTCCTCCCGGGTCGTCTTTGCCTTTGTCTTCCGAAACAGAAGGAAAAAGGCCTTTATTCACCAAGGGACGTTACATGTCCCACCACCGCAATCCTCAACGAATCAGACGTTTTTCGGTTCTTTTTTCCAGCAGGAACAAAAAAGGCGGCCCGTCACAGACGGGCCGCCCTTTCAAATCGACAAGCGTTCGGGATCAGGCCGAACGAGCCGCCTTCGCCGCTGCCAGACGGGCCAGGCGCACCTGCTTGCGGGCCTCGCGCGCTTCACGCCACGCATCGACCGCCGTACGGGTTCCCTTCGCGGCCCGACGCGTCGCGCCACGGGGCGCGGATGCCGGGGCAGCCTTGGCCGCCGCCTGCTTCTTGCCCTTGGGCGCCTTGGGCTCCGGCGCCTTCACGGCCTTGGCGGGTGCCTTTACCGCCGCCTTGGCCTTGGGGGCCGCCTTCGCGGCAGGCTTGGCGGACGTCTTCGTCACGGCCTTGGCCGGAGCCTTGGGGGACGGCGCCTTGGCCGCTTTCACGGGGGCTTTGACGGGGGCTTTCGCCGGAGCCTTCACAGGCGCCTTCGCGGCCTTTGCGGCCGGCGCCCGGGTCGCCTTGGCGGGCTTCACGGCAACGGCCTTGGCCGCGGGCGCCGTGGCCTTCGCACCCTTCTTCGGCGCCTCGATCACCGGGGCCGCCTTGCGGGCGATGCGGGCCGGGCCCTTGGCGACGGCCGCACGCGCCGTGGTCCGCGTGGCAGCCGCCTTGCGTCCGGCAGGGGCCACCCGCGCCGCGACCTTGCGCGCCGGGGCCGCCTTGGCGGGCTTGCGGGCGGACGTCACCGCTTCCTCGGCCACCGCGCCGGTTTTGATCGCAGCACGTGCGGTCCCGCGACGCCGCGCGGGCGCCGCCGCGACGACGGGCGCCGCAACGGGTTCGGCGGCCACGGCCTTCGCCGTGCGCGAACGGCGCGCGGGCTTTGCCGCGACCGGCGCCGGCTCGGCAGCCGGCGCGATTTCAACCTTCGCTTCGGCTTCCTTGGCCTTCTTGCGGCCGCCCTTCGCCTTCGCGGGCGTCTCGGCCACGACCGGGGCCTCCGTCGCGATGGCCGGGGCGGTCGTCACCGGCGTTTCCGCCTTCTTGTCGGATGCCTTGCGCCGCCCGCGCGTGGCCGGCTTCGTTTCTTCGCTCATATAAATACAACCTTCCGCTTGTCCTGATGGCCATCGTCCGGGCGGTAGCGCGCCAGCGCCATGGGCCCATGGTCCGAACGGAAATCCCGAAAAGCCGTTTCGTTCCCACCATGCCGGATACCCGCCCGAACTGAGGTCAATGAAATACCTCGTTCTTCGGCATCATCTCGACCCTGCACGGGCACATGTCAAGTCAAAGCCATGACGGATTGCATTTTTTTCTTGCAGGACGAAACACAGATCGCACCCCCTCTTGGAAGGAAAGAGCAGTCGTATTTTATTTTTCCTATATTATATAACGATTCTGACAAAATCGTCCCAGGCCGCCGCCCACCCTTCCCCCATGTCGCGCGGGCGCCCGCCGCACCGATGAAAAACGGAGCGCGCGGGCGCCGCCCGCCGGTTCACGAGGCCGGCGGGACTCCGGCCACCGTCGGCGGGACCGGAAAACCGACCATATTCCGGTCCGATTTCGCGACCCGCCCCCCGCTACCCCGCGCTTCAGGCTGCGCTGTCGACCAGGACCAGTTCGGAATCCTCCAGCGCGGTCACACGCACGGTCTCGGTTTCCGAAATCGCCGCCCCGTCGCGCGCCGCCACCCGCTTTCCTTCGACCTCGACCGCGCCGCTGGCCGGCACCAGATAGGCCACGCGTTCGGCGCCCAGCGGATAGTCGACGCTCTGTCCCTTGCGCAGGGTGGCCGCGACGACCCGCGCGTCACTGTGAATGCGCAACGCCCCCGCATCGTCGTCATAGCCCGAGGCCAGGACGACGAACCGCCCCGCACGTTCGCCCCTGGGGAAGGGACGCGCGCCCCATGACGGCGCGTGTCCCCGCGCCGTGGGCAGGATCCAGATCTGGAAAAGGCGCGTCGTCCGCTCTTCCAGATTGAATTCGCTATGGACGATGCCGGTACCGGCGGACATGACCTGCACGTCGCCGGCCTCGGTCCGGCCATGATTGCCCAGGCTGTCGCGGTGGGTGATCGCCCCCTCGCGGACATAGGTGATGATTTCCATATCCCGGTGCGGATGCGACGGAAAACCGGTGCCCGGCGCGATGGCGTCGTCATTCCAGACGCGCAGGGCACCCCAGCCCATCCGCGCCGGATCGTGATAATCGGCGAACGAGAAATGATGCCGCGCATCCAGCCAACCGTGGTTGGCGGCACCGAGACTGGCAAACGGACGGATATCGATCATGGGAATTTCTCCTGTCCCTGGCGGGTTGTGTCTGGACAGAAGATAGGCGCAACGGGCATCGTAAAAAATGGAAATGGTGGAAACACATAGGTTCTGGAAACGACATGACGCGACTCCCCGACCTGGAAGCCTGGGCCATCTTCGCCAAGGTGGTGGAAACCGGGTCCTTCGCGCGGACGGCCGAAGAGCTACAGATCTCGAAACCCACCGTGTCCAAGGCGATCAGCCGGCTGGAACACCGGCTGGGGTCGCCCCTGCTGCATCGCACGTCACGGCAGTTCTCGCTGACCGAAACCGGGCGTGGCGCGCTGGAGCGCGCCACGCGCATCCTGACCGATGGAGAAATGGCCGAGGCCGAGGCCCGCGAGCAGACGGTGCATCCGCGCGGCCTGATTCGCATGACCGCGCCGATGACCTTCGGGATCGCGCATCTGGCACCCGTCCTGCCGGATTTCATGGCGTCCTATCCGGACATCGACATCACGATAGGATTCAGCGACCAGATCGTCGACCTGGTCGGCGGCGGCTACGACCTGGCCGTGCGGATCGCGTCGCTGTCGGATTCCTCGCTGCGGGCGCGGCGGCTGTGCACGGTGCGACTGCTGATGGTGGCGTCGCCCGGGCTGCTGGCACGGGTGGGACAACCCACCCACCCGCGCGACCTGGAACAGATTCCGGGCTTCGTCTACACCAACGTCGCGACGCCGGGGCAGATCCGGCTGCATCACGCCCAGGCCGGCGAGTATACGATCGTGCAGCCCGGCCGGCTGCATGCCAACAATGCCGAGGCGTTTCGCCCCTTCCTGCTGGCCGGCCTGGGCATCGCGCTGTTGCCGGAATTCATGATCTGGGATGACCTGGCCGCCGGCCGGCTGGTGAATGTCCTGCCCGAATGGCAGGTGACGCCGGTGGCGATCCATCTGGTGACCCCGCCGGGACAGACGCGTCCGGCGCGGGTATCGGTACTTCTGGAGTATCTGGCAAGCCGTTTCGCGACCGCGCCCTGGGCCCGGTCGGCCCGCGCGGCGTAGCACCGGAGGCTGTTTCAAAAGTCCTGCCTCTTATCCGTCCTTTACCGTCAGGGGCAGGCCCGCGACCACGAACATGACTCGCCGCGCATCGCGGGCGATCGCCTGGTGCAGCCACCCGGCCTCGTCACGGAAGCGGCGGCCGAGCGGCGTTTCGGGCACGATGCCCAGCCCCACCTCGTTCCCCACCAGGACGGTCGGCGCCGGACGTCGCCACAGGGCCTGCAGCAGCCCTTCCGTCGCGGCCGCGACATCGCGGTCGTCCAGGATCAGGTTGGTCAGCCACAGCGTCAGGCAATCCACCAGGACCGGCATCCCGCCGGCCCAGTCCAGGGCGGCGGAAAGGTCCAGCGGTTCCTCGACCGTGTGCCAGCCGGGGATGCGCGCGGCCCGGTGATGGGCGATCCGCCGGCGCATCTCGTCATCCCAGGCCCGGCCGGTCGCGATATAGGTCCAGGGTCCCGGGCACGCCGTGACCAGGGCCTCGGCATGGCGGCTCTTGCCCGACCGGACGCCGCCCAGAACCAGGGTCCAGTCCGCTCCGTCGTGTCTGTCCGCCCCGCATCCCGCCGGTTCCATCGCGCGCCCCCCGTTGTCCCCCACCACGCTGTCTTGCATCGCGGCGCATAACGCCACACAAAAAGCGCCATGCCAGCCCCGCGCCGCACCTCCCTGCCCTTTCCCACGCCGGATGCCCTGCGCGCGGCCTGCGCGGACCTGCCGCCGCCGGACGAGGCGGCACGGTACGCCATCGCCGCACGCGAGGCCACGCTGACGAAGCCGCCCGGCAGCCTGGGACGCCTGGAAGAACTGGCGGCGTGGCTGGGGGCATGGCAGGGCCGGGAGAGACCGGCGCTGGACCGGGTGCGGGTGGTCGTCTTCGCCGGCAACCACGGGGTCGTCGCGCGGGGCGTGTCGCCATGGCCCGCCAGCGTCACCGCGCAGATGGTCGCCAATTTCGCGGCGGGTGGGGCGGCGATCAACCAGATCGCGCGCGTCGCCGGGGCCGGGCTGACGGTGGTGCCCATGATGGACCTGGCCCCGACCGCGGATTTCACCGTCGCCCCGGCCATGGACCAGGACGCATTCCTGGCGGCGGTCGCCACCGGCCATGACGCGGTCGAAGCGGAAACCGACCTGCTGTGCCTGGGCGAGATGGGGATCGGCAACACCACCGCCGCCGCCGCGCTGGCGGCATCCCTGTACGGCGGCAGCGGCGCGGACTGGGCCGGACCGGGCGCGGGATCGGACGCGGACGGCGTGGCGCGCAAGGCCCGGACGATCGACGCCGCGCTGGCCCGTCACGCCGGCCACGCCGGCGACCCGCTGGCACTGGCGCGGTGCCTGGGCGGGTACGAAATGGCGGCCATCCTGGGCGCGGTCCTGGCGGCGCGGCAGAAGCGCGTGCCGGTCGTGCTGGACGGGTTCATCTGCACGGCGGCGGCGGCGCCCCTGCTGCGGCTGAACCCGGACGGGCTGGCCCATACCGTCCTGTCGCACCGGTCGGCCGAGGCCGCTCATGGCGTCCTGGCCCGGCATCTGGGGCTGGAACCGTTGCTGAATCTGGGCCTGCGCCTGGGCGAGGCATCGGGCGCGGCGCTGGCCGTGCCGCTGCTGCGCGCGGCGGCAGCCTGTCATGGCGGCATGGCGACATTCGCCGAGGCCGAAGTCAGCGAGAAGAAAGTCAGCGGGGAAACATGACCTGGCTTACCCGAGTCCGCGCGGACCTCGCCACGGGCCTGGGCCTGCTGACCCGGCTGCCGGTGTCCTGGCTGGCGCGGGGCAGCACGGGCGTCGACCTGGCGCGGTCGGCCTGGACATGGCCCCTGGCGGGGCTGGCGATCGGGGCCTTGGGGGGCACCGTCCTGACCGTGCTGGCTGAGGCCGGCATCGGCCGCCTGCCGGCGGCGGGATGGGCCGTCGCGGCGCAGATCCTGCTGACCGGGGGACTGCACGAGGACGGGCTGGCCGACATGGCCGACGGGTTCGGCGGCGGCCGGGACGCCGCGCGCAAGCTGGCGATCATGCGCGACAGCCGCGTGGGCAGTTACGGGGTCATGGCGCTGGGCCTGGCGCTGCTGATCCGGGCGACGGCGGCGGCGGACCTGCCGCACCCCGTCGCGGCCATGGCGGTGGCCGGGGGCCTGGGCCGGGCCGCGATGGCCGGCCTGGTGGCGGTGCTGCCCCCGGCCCGCCAGGATGGAATGGCCGCCACGATGACGCGCATTCCGCCGCCCGTTCTGGTCGCCAGCCTGCTGACGCCCGTGATCGCCGCGCGGCTGACGCTGACGCAGTTCCAGACGGGCAGCGTCTGCCTGGCCGCCTGCGCGGCGGCAATATTGATGGGCCGGATGGCCCGGCGCCAGGTCGGCGGACAGACCGGCGACATCCTGGGCGCCACCGCCCTGATCATCGAATGCAGCGTACTGAGCGTACTGACGGCCGCCTGACGCCATCACCCGGACACATCACCTTGGCACCATCACATCGTCGCGCTCCGCCGGACGACCGCTTGCGCCCGGGCGCCACGCCCCCACATGCGGCCTGTCGGGGCGTGAATCCGGCCCCGGATGGAGATCGATATCATGTTCGGTAAACGCATGGCCGGCTATCCGGCCGGCCACAAACTGTCGGACACCACAAAACAGACACTGGGCGGGGTTGCCGTCATCCTGTTGATGCTGGTCGCGATTGCGCTGAGCATCCTGCTGTCACCGACGATTCCCCTGGGCCAGTGAATAGGGTCCCCCGGCCATCGCCGGGGGACGCCCTGCAATCAGCGAACCTGCAACTGGGCCCGGGCCTCGCCATCCGGATGGGCGGCGGTGTGCAGATTGACGTAGACGCGGCCGGCCCGCAGCGCCGTCACCTGCTCGGGCGTCAGGATGACGGCGCCGCGCAACGGGCTGGTATACGGGCCGCTGATCGGCGCCAGCACCCCGGCATCCTGCCCCGGATCGGCGGGACCGTGGAAATGGGCGGCCATGACCGGGCCGCTGAGTCCCTTCCAGGTGATATGGTAGGTCACAAGGTTTTTCTTGTCGTCCAGCGTGGCGGTGACGCTGCCGCTCGGGGTTTCCGTCACGCCGGCGGCCGGGGTGAACTGGCCGGTCACGTGCTGCGTCCGCGCCTCGGCCGGCGCCACGGCCAGGACAGGCGCGGCCAGCGTCAGGCCGGCGAACAGGTAAGAACGGATCATGTATTGGGATCTCCCGCAGAACTCGCTATGGCAGCGCAAGCATCGGCACGTCGTTTTCCTGCCGCTTCGCGCCTGCGCGGCCTGAAAAGCTTTGCCTGCCGAAATTCAGATGTCCAGACCGGCCGAACGGTTCAGCGCCGACAGGTCGGGATCGATCCGGGTGTCGACAAATCGCGCAACCTGGATGCCGCATGCAATGAGCAGCCCGGAAACCAGGCTCATCATTCCCAGATAGACCATTGCCGTTCTCCTGCTGAAAACCACACAACAGCGTCAGAAATGGCCATCGCCTGTGCTCGAATCATGGCGAGAGCCGGACTTTTCTGCAGCATCGCCGTATCGTATCCCGACACGGGTCGTTACGCCTTCATAATCCCGATCGTGCCCGGATGCGCGTTAACATTATAAGACACGCATCCCGTCGCCGAGGACCCTTTACCAGCCATTGCCACCCCCGCCGCCATGGACGTATGGGCCGCGATCCTGATGGTCACCGCGACCATAATGGTCGCGATAATGATCGCGGTGGTCATAGCAGCCACCCAGCGCCACCGCCGCCCCAATCACGCAGGCGATACGCCATGCGCCTCGATGATATCCACCCGGGCGATGAAGATCTGCCATCACGACTTTCTCCTGTCACAGCAACACCAAAACAGGTGCGAAGTTCCAGAATTACAATAAATTCCGTCTGGTTATCCCACGGTAGCACCGACCCGATCCTGCCTGCCCCGTTTCAGGGACCGATCGCCCTCAACCGACATTCTGCACGAGGGTCCAGCGCCCATCGACCTTCTTGAAGGAAAGTTGCGCCGTATTCGTGCCGTTTTTCGTCACGGCGGTCACCGCACAGCGATAGACGCCATTGTCCTGCGCCGTGCAGTCCGCATGGGAAATCACCAGATCCGCCGGATCATACGGGCCGCTGAACAGGCCGAGCGTCATGCCGGACGCCTTTTGGTTCTCCGTCTGCATCGCGCTGCGGATCACCTGCTGGATATCGGCGGTGGTGGGCGCCCCGGCCTGGCCGCAGGCAGCCAGCATCATCAGCAGCGCAAGGCCCGCCGCCGGTTTGGTGAGGGTGTGATGCATTGAATCGCGCGTCCTTCCAGGCATGGTTCGCATGACGGAAGAACGGTTGAGCCGGGGACCGGTTCGCGGCGAACCCGGGCGGCATGCCTGCTTTGCCGCCATGGGGGTAAAAACCGCCGCGCCGCGCCACACATTATTTGTCGGACAAGGAGAACGACCCATGCCCCGCTTCATCGAAGACGACGACGCACCGGCCAACACCGGGCCGGACAAGCACGAACAGGCGCGACGCCTGGCCGAGGCTGCCCTACGGGCCGAGGAAGAGGGCCAGCAGGCCCACGCGGACGAATTGTTCGCCGAGGCCGAACGCACCGACCCGCTGGCCGTGGAAAATGTCCTGATGGAATGGCCCGAGCATCCGCGCGCCCGCCGCCATGGCCGCGGACCTACTTAACGGGCGTCTCGGCGTCCGCGTTGCGCCGCAACAGGGCAGCACCCTCGGCGACCGCGTTCCAGGCCGCCTGGGCCAGGGCCTTGCGGCTGGGAAAATCGTCGGGGTCCAGGGCCGGATGCAGCATCACGGTGGCGCGCATCGAACGCCACTGCGCCAGTTGCCACACGTGCGGCGCCAGGTCCATGTCGCCATACCAGGAGAACACCGCCCGGCGGTGGCGGTTCACGTTCAGCCCGTCCAGCCGGTCATAGACCAGCGAGACCGGCTGGATCAGCGGTGCCATCCCCGGCGCGTAGGTCAGCATCGGGGGCTGGGTGTCGGCCCCCTTGCGCAGGGCCGGCATCTTGGCGATCGCGAAGAACGCCGACATGAACGGCAGGACCCGCGCACCGTCGGATGAGGTTCCTTCCGGAAACAGGACCAGGTTGTCGCCGTTGATCAGGCGTCCGACCATCTCGTCCCGCTCGCGCCCCGTCGTGCTGCGCTGGCGGCTGACGAAGATCGTGCGCCCGATGCGCGACACGGTTCCCATGATCGGCCAGTTGCCGATATCGCCCTTGGCCACGAATACGGACGGCAGGACGGTTCCCAGCACGGGCACGTCCAGCCATGATGCATGGTTGGAGACATAGATCACCGGGCGTTCGCCCCGCGCCCGCGCGCGGGCGCCGCCCACCGTGCCGGCCCGGGTGCCGATCACCCTGATGTCCAGCGACAGCAGCCGGCAGAGCATGCCCCAGATCACACGGGTCCAGCGGATCTTCGCAGTGCCGGGCACCAGCAGCAGCAGGGCTTCGAAACCGACCGACAGGGGCACCCATACCGCGATCGCGACCAGACGCGCCGTCGCGCGCAGCCGTGCCGGGAACCGGCCGCGAGGAGCGAACCCCACATCGGGACCGTCAGCCGGCCCGTCATCGGGCAGCACCATGGCCCGACGGCGCCCGGCCCGGCGCCCGGTCATGCCCGACACCCCGGACAGGGGGGCATGAGGCGCGAAACGCGGAAAGGAACAGAAATCATGTACCGATCATAGCCCGGATAACGTGGCGGCCCAAACCGGGGCCGGCCGCCGACGGTCATGCATCATCAATCGGGGCCCAGTCAATCGACGCCCCGCGGAACCCTGGGACACGGGACCCTGGGACACGGACACGCTGCCCGGCGCCCCGCCCACGTATCACATAGCCGATAGGGTGGGAAACATCCGGCCGCGACTCACGTTCAGCCGTTGTCGCATGAGCCAACATTGGAGGTCATCATGTCGAGAACGGCCATGGCGGGCGCCGCCCCCCGCACGGACAAACCCCAGGACGAAAAGAAAAAACCGGGCCGCGCCGAAACGGAGGCCAAGCTGGACGAGGGACTGGACGAGAGCTTTCCGGCCAGCGACCCCCCCTCCACCGGCGGATCGACGTCGGCCGACGCCGAGTAAACGGGAGGGAGCGAAGCGCGGGACGGCAGGCCGACCTGTCGCAAAGCCCCGCCTGGGAACCTGTCACGGGCAGGGCGCATGATACGCCCCCCGATCGACGTCCGCCCCCGGCGTGACGTCTCCGTTCGTGGTGGCGTGGCCTGTGCATGACGCAGGCGGAAGCCCCATATAGCGACTGTGTCGCCAGGCGACATGACGCCCGGCAAGACGGTGCAAAGCCGCAATCGCCATGAACGGATGGCATGGTCCATAAGGGCAAGGCATGCGCGACATGACCGCCAGAGTGCAACCCGGTTGGAAAAAGGGAGAACTTCCATGACGATGTCGCATTCCCGCCTCGGCGCCTCTTCCGGAAATCCGGCCGATATCGGGCCGTGGCTCGATCGGACCGAATGCGCGTCCTGGCTGGACACCTTCCTTTCGGAAACCGCACCGCAGCGCGGATACGGGCACCTGCTCCGCCGGGCGGCGGATACCGGACTCTATGACGTGGTGCGGAACTGGAGCCAGACCCCCAGCCCGTTCCCCACCGACATGCTGACGGTACAGTTGCTTCTGCCCCCGGACCTGGTGGCCGAAATCGCGCGCGAGACGGCGATGACGGATCAGGACACGCTTGCGGCCCTGACGACCGAACTGCCGCTGGCCGTGCGGCGGCACAGCACGCAGAAGCGTTTCAACCGGTTCGGACATGCCGGCTGCCAGGGCGAGGACCCCACCCGGCGATAAGAGTCCGTTTCCGAGCCTTGATGCCGGTGATCCGATGCGTGTTCCGCTCCCGCATCGCGGCTCCGGGGAACCACATTGAGAAGCGGCGCCGGCGGCTACCGCATTGGTGCGGACGCCATCTGCCGTTTCGTGATCTCCTGTTTTCCAAGCGATTTCCTCCCGCGGCGATACGTGTCTGCACATGGCGCGCGGCGTATGCACGCCTGTCCGGAACCGGACCATCCCGCATGACGTTGCCACCCTGAAAGATCGCGACGACGGGAGCGGATGCGTCGGCCCACCCGGCACGCGATCATGCCCGAAGCTGGGCCATGGGTTCGCCTGGTCTGGTGTCGCGTCCGCTCGCGCACATTTTCGTCACGTTTCATGGGCACAATAATGCGCCTGAGCCCGAAAGCCTTGGAGGCGGGCACGGACTGACAACCAAGATCCTGATATTATTAAATAGCTCGCATACATTCCTGATTGTGACGATTTTCGATTTCATGGTATGGCTCGACCCTATAGGAAGGCTGAAATAGCGGATACACCGCCGGGCGCCAGGATGCTGCATTCTCGTTCATTACGAATTCTTCGAAATGTCGGTCATTCCGTACGAGACTGTCCCGGTGACGAAATCACCCTATCCGCATGGGTCCGGGCGACTATCGGCGTTTCGTCGCGTAATCGCATTGTTTCCCATGCATACTGATGCATCGCTCCGCATAACCCATGGACCAGAGAGGACCGTGACATGTCTGACACCACCTTCCCGGTGATCGGCACCAAGGCTGCCAACACGACCCGTATCGTTCCCGTCATCCTGTCCGGCGGAACCGGCAGCCGGCTTTGGCCGCTCTCGCGGGCCAGCTATCCCAAACAGCTCTGGTCCCTGGTCAGCGAGAAGACGATGCTGCAGGAAACGGCGCTGCGCGGCTGCGGGGAAACGTTCGACGCGCCGATCGTCATCTGCAACAACGAACATCGATTCCTGATCGCCGAGCAACTGCGCGAGGCCGGTATCGAGAATGCGCGGATCGTGCTGGAACCCGCCGGACGCAATTCCGCCCCGGCCATCGCCGCCGCCGCCCTGCTGGCCGCCGAGACGAACCCGGATGCGGTGCTGTGGATCATGGCCGCCGATGCCGTCATCACGCGCCCGGAAACACTGGAGCACCTGATGCCCGCGGCGGCGGCGGCGGCGCAGCGCGGCCATATCGTCGTCTTCGGCATGCACCCCACGCGGCCCGAGACCGGATACGGCTACATCGAGGCCGGCAAGCCGCTTGCCAAGCTGCCCGAGGCCAACGCGGTCGCCTGCTTCATCGAAAAGCCGGATGCCGCGACGGCGGCCGAGCTGATCGCGTCGGGCAAGTATATGTGGAATTCGGGCATGTTCGTCTTCACCGCCCGTACCCTGCTGAAGGAAATGGAGACCTACGCCCCGGCCGTACTGAACCCCGTACGCCAGGCCGTCGAACGCCGCACCAGCGACCTGGTGTTCCAGCGCCTGGACCCGCAATCCTTCCTGTCCACGCCCGATATCTCGTTCGATTATGCCGTCATGGAACATACCGACCAGGCGGCGGTGATCGCCGGCGATTTCGGATGGACCGATATCGGCAGCTGGGACGCGCTGTGGGACATCAGCAGGAAGGATGACAGCGGCAATGTCGCCGAAGGCCAGGTTTTTCTGGAATCGGTCCATGGCAGCTATGTCCGGTCGGACGAGATCCTGACCGCCGTCGTCGGCGTCGACGACGTGATCGTGGTCGCGACCCGCGACGCGGTGCTGGTGACGCAGCAGAGCAAGGCGCAGGACGTCAAGAAGATCGTCACCCGCCTGCAGGCCGCGGGACGCCAGGAGGCCAAGGCGCATAACCGCTGCTATCGTCCCTGGGGTTTCTATGAAAGCCTGATCCAGGACCAGCGCTTCCAGGTCAAGCGCATCGTCGTGATGCCGGGCGAAAAACTGTCGCTGCAGAAGCACTACCATCGCGCCGAACACTGGATCGTCGTCAGCGGCGTGGCGCTGGTGACCCGCAATGCGGAACTGATTACCGTCCATGAGAACGAGAGCATCTACCTGCCGCAGGAATGCACCCACCGGATGGAAAATCCCGGCAAGATTCCGCTGGTGCTGATCGAGATCCAGACCGGATCCTATCTGGGCGAGGACGATATCATCCGGTTCGAGGATAACTACAACCGCAGCTGATGCCTCATCTCCGAAATTCGATCGGCGGATTTCGGAGGTCGGCAGCCTCCGGGAGAGGATCATGACGACACGATCACGCTTTCTGGTCACGGGCGGCGCGGGCTATGTCGGCAGCCATGTCGTGGCCGCGCTGTGCGATGCGGGGCATGATGTCGTCATATTCGACAATCTACGGACCGGACATCGGGAGTCCGTCCCCGATGGCGTGCGCTTCGTCCCGGGAGACCTGGCGGACCGGCCGCTGGTGGACAGGGTGCTGGCGGACGGCCCGTGGGACGGCGTGCTGCATTTCGCCGCGCTGTCCCTGGTCGGCGAGAGCATGCAGCAGCCGTTCCTGTACATGGAGGCCAATGCCGGACTGGGATTTTCGCTGATCGATGCCTGTGTCCGCCATGGCGTCAAGCGGTTCGTCTTCTCATCGACCGCCGCCCTGTTCGGACAGACCGAGGACGCCCTGATCACCGAGCGGACACCCATCATTCCCGGCTCGCCCTACGGCGAGAGCAAGCACATGGTGGAACGCGCGCTGGTGTGGGCCGACCGCATTCACGGATTGCGCAGTGCCTGCCTGCGCTATTTCAACGCGGCCGGTGCCGATCCCACCGGACGGATCGGCGAGGACCACCGGCCCGAAACGCACCTGATCCCCCTGGTCATCGATGCCGCTCTGGGACGACGGGGGGAACTGCAATTGTTCGGCGACGATTATCCGACGCCGGACGGTACCTGCATCCGCGATTACATCCACGTCACCGACCTGGCGCAGGCGCATCTGGCGGCCCTGGACGTCATCCATGACCGCAGCGTCGTCTATAATGTCGGAAACGGGGTCGGTCATTCCAACATGGAGGTCATCCGCAGCGTGGAACGCGTGACCGGGCGCACCGTCCCGTGGCGCCTGGCCCCGCGCCGTCCCGGCGACCCCGCGCGCCTGGTCGCCGGAGCCGAGCGGCTGCGCGCGGAAACGTCCTGGACCCCCCGCTTCGCCAGACTGGATGACATCGTCGAGACGGCCTATCGCTGGCGCCTGGCCCACCCGGACGGCTATCGCAGCCTGGTCGCCGCCGAGAGCCTGCTAGAGCAGATCCTGAGTAGGCGGAATCGCCTAATCACGTGAAGATGCGCTGAAAACAAAAATCTAGAGTGCATGATTGGGTTTACCCAATCATGCACTCTAAGAGGCCGACTAAGGCACCATCAGGGTCCCGCTATCCACCAGGTCCTGAAGTTTCGCCGGTGGAACAGGATAGCCGAAATAGAAGCCCTGGGCCTCTTGGCAGTCCTGCTCTTCCAGCCAGCGGAGCTGGTCCTGGCGCTCGATCCCCTCGGCGATGACGCGGATTCCCAGGTTCTTGCCCAGCGCGATGATCGCCTTGACAATGGCCCGGCTGCCCGGTGACGAACCGAGGTCCTGGATGAAGACGCGATCGATCTTGAGGCGGTGGATCGGAAGCCTGGTCAGATAGACCAGCGAGGCATAGCCGGTTCCAAAATCGTCTATCGCGACCGACACGCCCATCTGCTGCAGGGCGGCAAGCTGCCGCCCGGCGGATTCGGGGTTTTCGATCACCGCGGTTTCGGTCAGTTCCAGTTCAAGGAAGGACGGGTCCAGGCCGGCTTCCGTCGTGGCGTCCACCACCAGTCGATGGACGTCATGCTGGCGAAACAGGACGCCCGACAGGTTGACCGCGACACGGATATGAATGCCGTCGCTCTGCCATCGCGCCGCCTGGCGGCAGGCCTCGCGCAGGGACCACACCGTCATGGGCGCGATCAGCCCGGTTTCCTCGGCCAGCGGCAGGAAGCAGCCCGGATGGACCAGGTCGCCCCCCGGCTGCACCCAGCGGATCAGGGCCTCGACCCCGCATAAGGTGCCGGAGGCCAGATCGATCTGGGGTTGATAATGCAGGACGAATTCCTCGTTCTCCACCGCGCGGCGCAATGCCTGCTCCAGTTCGGTCGTGGCCGCGAAGGCCTGTTCCATTTCCTCGTCGAAAAAGGCGTAGCGGCAGCGTCCCTCGTTCTTGGCACGGTACATCGCCAGATCCGCGCGCTTGAGCAGCGTCTCGAACGTCGCGCCGCGGGCAGGGAACAGCGTCACCCCCGCACTGGCGCCGACGCTCGTGACCCGGTCGCCCAGGGTGAAGGGACGGGCGAAGATCCCCACGATCCGCTCCGCCATGTGCGCCGCGTCCGCCGCGTCGATGACGTCATGCACGATGGCGAATTCGTCCCCGCCCAGGCGCGCGATGATTCCGGCCCGGGGCAGCGCCGTCCGCAGCCGGAGCGCGACCTTGCGCAGCAACAGGTCGCCGATCGTATGGCCCTGCGTGTCGTTGATGCCCTTGAACCGGTCGAGGTCCATCAGCACAAACGCGAAAGGGGGGCCGTCCGCCCCGCGCTGCCGCAGCAGCACCTGCATCTCGGTCTCGAGCTTCGAGCGACTGGGCAGACCCGTCAACTGGTCATAATAGGCCAGATGATGCAGTTCCCGCTCGGCCTTCTTCCGGTCGGTGATATCGAGCGACGTGGTCAGGACGTACCGCATACCGCTGGCGTCGTCATAAAACGGGATCTTGGACGTCAGCAGGATACGTTCCATGCCGTACCGGTCGGCAATGCTTTCCTCGTACCGCGCGGTGGGCAGGCCGGTTTCCAGCACCTGCCTGTCGCGGAGCTGCGATGCCGCATCGTTACGCCCCTGCCCTGCCCCCATCACCCGGGCATGGAATCTGTTGACGAAGATGTAATTCCCCTCGGCGTCCGTGGCGCTGACCAGGGCGGGCACCGTGTCGATGACCTGCAGCAGGCGGTCGCGGCTGCCGCGCAGGATTTCGGCCTGCGCGGCCCGGCTGTTTTCCAGTTCCTGCTCCAGTTGCACGGGCGAGCGGGCGCGCTTCTGGTGCCAGCCCAGTTGCAGCAGGTTGCGGGCCCGGATCAGGAATTCCGTGTGATCGACGGGGCTGGACAGGAAATCGGTGGCCCCGGCCGCCAGCGCGCTGATACGACCCTCGCGGTCTTCCTGGGCCGTCACGACCATCACCGGCACATCGCCGCCCCAGCCCAGGGCGCGGATGCGCGCGGTGAAAGCCGCCCCGTCCATCATCGGCATTCTGCAATCGGCAATGACCAGATCGGGGATATTCGTGTCCCCAAACCAGTCCAGCGCCTCGATCGGGGAAGCGAAGGCTTCGACCTGGATGTCCGCGCCGAGCGTCATGGCCATCCGCGCGAGGATCGTCCGGGTGGCGGAACCGTCATCAACGACGACGACAAGTCGCATTCGGGCCTCGGCGGATGGGGTGCAGGACCGGAACGGCCGGCCGGACGCGACTCTGTCAGTGGGCACGACGATGATACGAACGCACCACAAACGCACGATATTCGTTTTGGATGCATTCCGGCCCGATTCCGGTCACGGCCCGGCCTGAACACTCCCGGGATCATCCAGGGCCAGGGCCAGTTGCGGGCTGGCACCGCCGGTGAGGTCGAGATTCGACAGCGTCACCCCCAGCAGGCGGATGCCCCGTTCTGGCGGAAAGAACGGCCGCAGCAGGTCGCATGCGACCTGGCGAAAGACGGCGTGCGCGGCCAGCGGCTGGGGCAGCGAGCGGGCGCGGCCGGTCTGCTGGAAATCGGCATATTTGACCTTCACCGTCACCGTGCGCGCGACCAGCCCCCGCTTGCGGCACTCGCCCCAGACCCGGTCGACCATGCCGTCCAGCGCCGACAGGGCCTCGGCCCAGTCATGGATGTCATGTTCGAAGGTGCGTTCCGTGCCCACGGATTTTCGGCGGCGGTCGGCTTCGACCGGCCGGTCGTCCCGTCCCCGGGCGATGCCGTAATAAAAGGCGGCCGCCTTGCCGAAATGCCGGGCCAGGCTGTCCATGTCGTGGGCGCGCAGGTCCAGGCCGGTGCGGATGCCCATCGCGCGCATGCGCGCGGCCGTTGCCGGGCCGATCCCGTGAAACGCCTCGACCGGCAGGGATTCGACGAAACGCGGGCCCATGCGGGGTGTAATCACATACAGCCCGTCAGGCTTGCGATAGTCCGAGGCCAGCTTGGCCAGGAATTTGTTGTACGACACCCCGGCCGACGCGGTCAGGCCCGTTTCGGCGCGGATCGCCGCCCGGATATCCTGCGCGATCGCGGTGGCGGAGGGACGGTCGATCAATGGATCGGTCACGTCCAGATAGGCTTCATCCAGCGACAGCGGCTGAATCAGCCCTGTATAGCGCGCGAAGATGGCATGGATCTGCGCCGAAACCGCCCGATAGACGTCGAAGCGCGGCGGAACGAAGATCAGGTCGGGACATTTGCGCCGCGCCGTGACCGACGGCATGGCGGAGCGTACGCCATAGCGCCGGGCCTCGTAACTGGCCGCGGCGACGACGCCGCGCTGCCTGCTGCCGCCGACGGCCAGCGGCCGGCCGCGCAGGGCGGGATCATCGCGTTGTTCGACGGAGGCATAGAAGGCATCCATGTCGACATGGATGATGCGGCGTAAGGAAGCGGGGTCGGGATCGGTATCCTGTGGCGACATGCCCTGCTGCCCGCACACGAAAAGGTCCGCCCCGGAGCATGACCCCGGGGCGATACGATCAGGCGCCGGCCTTGCAGCAGGACTTCTTCTTGAAGAAGAAGATCACTGCCGCCACCAGGCCCAGCGCCAGCATCCCCTTCACACACGGGGACTTCACGGAGCATTTTGCGGGACAATTGGCCATAATCTTTATTCCTTGCAACAACATCCGGCATGTGGACAGGCCGGATCGCCCACCATTCTACCCGCCTTGTCCCGGCTGGCTAGCCCGGGCCGGGCATGGCAGGTCAGGTCCGGGCATGGATCGCATCGCACAGCGCGGGATCGACCCCGCGCGCGTAGGGCAGGCCCAGGACGTCATGCAGATCGTCGCGCGTGGCGCGGCACACGGCGGCCGCGTCATGCGAACGCAGGGGGGACGCGATGACATGGCTGCCCGCGTCGGGAAAATCCACCCGCCGCCGCAGGGCCGGGGACGTTCCCAGCCGATCGAACATGTCCAGCATCGCCGGGACCGAGACCGTGGGGTCCTGATGCGCGGGGTCGCGATCGTAATAGCCGAGGAAGACCGGCGCCACGACGCGGCGGAACGTGTCGCCGGTCATCTGGCCCCGTGTCAGTTCCGCCAGCGCGACATACCCGTCGACATGCACGTCGCCGGTCCAGATCGGCCCCTGGGCAGCCCCGCGCGTCACGTCATGGCCGTGATTATGCACCAGCCACATCAGGTCCGTCCCCCAGGGCCGGAACAGCGGGTCCAGCCTGTCGCCCCGTTCGCGCACCAGGGGCGACCACAGGACCAGGCCCGCGACCCGGCGCGGGTACCGGGCCGCCAACGCCAGCGCCAGCGTGCCCCCCGTGGAACTGCCGGCCACCACCACCCGGTCGCCTATGGCCCCGCCGATAGCCAGCGCGGTGGCCGCTCCCTGCATCAGCCGCGCGGCCGTCAGGCCCCGCATCGCGTCCGGCGCCCGCAACCCGTGCCCCGGCAGGCGCGCCAGATAGAGGTTGCAGCCGAACAGGCGCGCCAGGCCGGTATGCAGGGGCGCGCCCTCGCCCTGGCTGGCGGTAAAGCCGTGCAGGTAGACGATGGCGCAGGCGGTGCGCGCCGGATGGGCCGGATCGGCCCAGACCACCCGGGCCCGGGTGTCGGGCCGCAACGGGCCCGCCGCCTTCTCCCCGGCCGCGATCCAGGCATCGAGCGCCGCCGGGTCGCGCGGCACCGAAGGCAACGGTACCGCCCCTGTCCACGGACGAACCCGCGGCCCCGCCAGGACCAGTACCGCCAATACCACCAGCGCCGCCGCCAGCCTGGCCCGCCATCCCGTCATGCTTCTTCCCCCGGCCAAGCCCTGCCATGCCCTGCCATGCCCTGCCATGCCGGCGGACATTCCATCAAACACCGCCGACAGGGTGGTGTCGATTTCCGTCCGGCATGCTTCCTCCGGCCGGTTCCGCCGACTTGACCCCTCCCTGGGACGCGCCTAGCGTCGCAGGCCATGACGTCCGTTGTCCGGTCCCTGCTTCCCGCGATCATCCTGTGCGTACCCTGCTGGGGGGTGCCAGGGGCAGCCCGCGCGGCGCCGGAAGCGATCGCGGTCGATGGAGTCCGGCCGGTCCAGGTCGCGGATTATCGCGACCTGGCCAAGGTGTTTCGCACCTTCAACGCGTTTCCGGCGGCCGACCGGGCGGACCTGACGCTGCATCTGATTGCGCGCGTGCTGCCCGGCGACCGGCCGATCCAGTCGGCGCCCCCCTATCTGCGCCGTGCCTCCGGCCCGGTCGCGCTGTTCGGCGCGACGGGAGCCGAGATGCATCTGCCGCTGACCGATGCGCTATGGGCTGAAAACCCGCCCGTCTATGCGCCCCTGGCACACGGGCAGACGGTGGGGCTGCGCTTCGTCATCACGGTGACGCACGGCCAGACCGACCGGTTTACCGATGTCCAGGCCCGCACCTGGCTGCGCGAACTGGATGGATGCATCGAGGACGTGGTCGGCGTGGTCTTCGCCTTCCTGATGCCGGACGCGCACAAGTTGACGGTCGAAGTCGCGGCCGGCGCGCGCCTGGATGCGGTCTCGAACGGCGCGGTGCGCCCGCTGGTCGTCAATCGCGGGGCCGTACCCTACGCCTTCACGTTTCGGCCGCAGGATTACCCGCGCGACACGGTCTTCCGCAGCGACCGTCCGCTCGGCACGCTGACCGCGGTCATTCCGATGAATATCCACGGCGAACTGACGCGAAACGGCGATTAGAGGGCTTCCGGCTTCGCCGCCATATGCTGGCGGTCCCACCGGCGGGCGAGCGGCAGCAGCAGGGCGACCACCGCCACGATCCCCGCAGCACCGACCGCCAGGTCGAGGAACAGGCCGGCATAGGCCCCTGCCCCGACCGGCACGACCGCAGCACCCGCCCCATGGTCGATGGCGGCCAGATTGGCGATCATGCTGCCGAGATACATCGCAACCCCCATCGCCAGAAGGTACGACCCCATCATGAATGCCCCCATGGCGGGCGGGACATAGCGTGCGATGACCGCCAGTCCCAGCCCGCCGATCAGCAATTCCCCCACCGACAGGAAGCCGTACGCCCAGATCATGATCCAGGGCGAGACCCGCCCCGTGCCGCCCGAAAGCGCCCCCAGCCACCAGACCACGAAGGACAGCGAGACCAGGCTGAACCCGATCATGAATTTCTGTGCGATCGACAGGTCTCGCCCCGCCCGCGCCAGGCGCCGATAGGCAAAGGCCAGCGCGGGGCTGGCCAGCATGATCCAGATCGGATTCAGGGCCTGGAACTGACCGGCCGACATGCTGAACAGCGTCACTCCACCCACCCCGACCTGCCCTCGGACGGCGCGCAGCGCGAACAGGGTCAGCGAGGTCACCGTCTGCTGGTAGAAGATGAAATAGAGCATGCCCTGGATCGACAGCATGTAGGCCATGCGCAGCCCCGGCCGCTGGGCCGCCGCGGCCCGGCGATAGATCACGGCCCAGGACAGCAGGACAAGCAGCGCCGCCAGCCAGACGCAGTCCCGTGCCAGCGTGGGCCGCGCCAGCACCAGGTCCAGCGCGCCGATCACCCCGCCGATCCCCAGCAGGACCATCCCGGCGTGCCGGGGCGGAAGCGGCGCGAAATCGGGCACCGAGCCGATCCGTGCCAGCCGCCGCCGCCGGACCACGTACATGCACAGCCCCACGAACAGGCCGGCGGAACACGCGGCGAACGCCACCGCCGGACCGAACCGGTTCTGCAGCCACGGCGTCAGCAGCGTCGAGGCCGTCGAACCGACATTGACCGCCATGTAGTAAAGCGTGAAGGCGGAATCGAGCGCGGCATCGTCGTCGTCATAGATACGGCGGACCAGGTTGGCGGCATTGGGTTTGAAAAAGCCGTTGGATACCGCGATGATTCCCATCGCGACCGTCATGAACTGCACCTGCACCGTCGCCAGCGCCAGGGTGGCGTAGCCGCACATCATGCCCACGGCCCCCAGCAGCATCGCCCGGCGCGACCCCAGCACCCGATCGCCCAGCCAGCCGCCGACCACCGGCAGCGCATAGGTCATGGCCGCGAAGGCGCCCATCAGCAGGTTGGCCTGCGTGTCGCCCAGGCCCATATGCTGCACCATGAACAGCAGCAGCACGGCCTGCATGCCGTAATAGCCGAACCGTTCCCATAATTCGATGGCGACCACGACCGCGAAGGACGACGCGCGGGACGGCTGGGCGGCACCGGCGGAGGGGGAGAAATTCATGAAATTCCCAAGGACATGGCAACGCGGAAGGCGAGAGCCCTAACAGAGAGGACAGGCGCGCGACAATGCCGGGACAGACCGGCAACTGACATTTGATGCCACCGGCATACAACAGGTCGAAACGATTCCGGTCATTTCATGCCACGGCGGGGGTTTCAATCGCGAGCGACGTGTCGCCTTGGCGCTGCTTGCCCATGGTACGGTGCACGATCCCGGCCTCGATGAATTCCGGGCCCTGCGCCACATATCCCAGGGATTCGTAAAAGGGCAGCGCCCCGGCCTGGGCGTCCAGGACGAATCGTTCGACAGCACGGCAG
Source organism: Gluconacetobacter diazotrophicus PA1 5 (assembly GCF_000067045.1). NCBI lineage: Bacteria > Pseudomonadati > Pseudomonadota > Alphaproteobacteria > Acetobacterales > Acetobacteraceae > Gluconacetobacter > Gluconacetobacter diazotrophicus. The sequence continues at coordinate 846,522 of NC_010125.1, read as the reverse complement.
GCGGACGCATCCTCGATCGCGATCATCAGGCGCCGGCCCAGCCCCTGCCCGCGCCGGGCCGCATCGATGGCGACGCGACCGCTCCTGGCCGTCTTTCCATCCGGCCCGAACAGGACGCGCGCGGTCCCCACCGGCCGCGTCCCCTCCAGGACCAGGAGGTGCAGCGCCGTTTCGTCATGCTCGTCATACTCCATGTCGAGCGGAACCTGCTGCTCATCGACGAAGACGGTCTTGCGGATCAGGAAGCAGGCGTCCCTGTCCTGGCTGCTTTCGGCGATCCTGATCGTGGTCATCGTCATGGTGCGGGCCCCGCCTGGGTGTCGGTTAACGGAAACGGTGCGGCACCATAGACCGGATGATCCCGGCGCCGAAGCCCGGCACGGCGTCCCCTGGATACCGCCCTGATGCCGCGACCCGGGGACACGGACCGCCCCCTGATGCATATCCCCCATGCGCCTGCCGCCCACGCCTTGTAATGGGCATCCGGGACGTCCACCTCAGCATGGCACCATACGTTCCAGGGAGATCGTAATGACAAACAAGACGACACCTTCCGAAGCCGGTACAGCCCACGCCCATACCTATCTGGGAACACCGACGGACCTGAAGCACGACGCCGTCCACAAGATCTCGGCCGGCCTGAAGGCGGTCCTGGCGGATGTCTTCGCCCTCTATATCAAGACGAAGAACTTCCACTGGCACATGAGCGGGCGGCATTTCCGCGATTATCACCTTCTGCTGGACGAGCAGAGCAGCCAGATCTTCGCCATGACGGACCCGCTGGCCGAACGAGCGCGGAAGATCGGCGGCACGACCCTGCACTCGGTGGGGGAAATCAGCCGGCTGACCAAGGTGTCGGACAACGATGCGATCTATGTCACGCCCGAGGACATGCTGTCCGAACTGCGCGAGGACAACCTGGCCCTGACGGCCCGCATGCGCGCCGTCCATGCCGTATGCGACGAAGGCAACGATGTCGCGACGGCCAGCCTGCTGGAAAACTGGATCGACGAGACCGAGCGCCGCACCTGGTTCCTGTTCGAATCCACCCGACCGGCCTTCGGCAGCAATAGCTGACGCGCCGCCCATATCCGATCATCAGGAAAGGCAGTGTCATCACTGCCTTTTTTGGTATCCAGGCCGAGGGTCATCCGAAGCGGGAGGAAAGATCGGCATGGAGCGGTATCAGGATGTCGGGACGATGCAGCCACGAAGCGCGGTCGGATATCGCGGCCTGGCGGTGCGCGACGCCGTGCAGGACGCGGTGATCGAACTGGCTATTCTCTATCCGACCGGGGATACGCCGCACGCCCGTTCCTTCGGTCCCTACAGTCTGGACGTGGCGACCGACGGGGGCGTGGCGGGGCGGGACCGCACGCTGGTGGTGCTGTCCCACGGCAATGGCGGGTCGCCCTGGGTCTATCGCGACCTGGCGATGGCGCTGGCGGGCATGGGCTTCGTCGTCGCGATGCCCCGGCACCCCGGCAACAGCCTGAACGACAATGCGCTGGCCCGCACGATCAAAAACCTTGAAAATCGCCCGCGCCATGTCTGCCTGAGCATCGCCGCCGCCTTTGCCGACCCGCTGGTCGGCCCAGGCCTGCGACCCGGCCGCGTGGCCCTGATCGGCCATTCGATGGGCGGATATTCCGTCCTGGCCGCGGCGGGCGGCCAGCCCTGGACCCGACAGGACGGACCGTCCGGCGGCCCACCCCATCGCATTGCGGTGGAGCACGACCATCGGGTCCGGGCCCTGGTGCTGCTGGCCCCGGCCACCCTGTGGTTTCGCGCCCCCGGCGCCCTGTCTTCCGTGCGCGGCCCCATCCTGATGCGCAGCGCCGAACATGACACGATCACACCGCCATCGCAGGCCGGCATCGTGCTGGACGGCGTGCCCGACCCCACGCAGGTGGATTATCGATGCGTGGCGGGGGCGGGGCATTTCGCGTTCCTCAGTCCGTTCCCGGCCAACATGGTCCATCCGAACTTTCCGCCGTCGCAGGACCCGCCGGGCTTCGACCGCGCGGCGTACCAGGGCGTGCTGAGCCATGACATCGGCACCTTCCTGCACCGGACGATGGAAGCCGATGCGGCAATGCCCTATCGCGCCAGCCGGCGTGGATGACCATAGGTATTGGTCACCACCACACCCGCCATGACGATCGCGCCGCCCGCCAGGGTACGCAGGCTCGGGATTTCGCCGGTCAGCACGAAGGCCAGCACCAGGGTCGCGGGCGGTAACAGATACAACAGCGCGGCACCGCGCGCCGCCCCCATATGGCCGACGACGAAGGCCCAGGCCGCATAGCCTATGGCCGCCGGGAAGACCGCCAGTTCCAGCACCGCCGCCCAGCAGCGGACGGGCGCGTGCGGCAGGACGGTCAGGGCCTGCGGCAGCCAGGGGGAAAGGCACAGGGCGCCGGCCATCAGGATGTAGCTGATGCTGGGCAACGCGCCGTAGCGCAGCACCAGACGCTTCTGCAGCGTCGTATACAGCGCGCCGCAGAACGCGGCCCCAAACACCAGGGTGGCCCCCGAACCGAAGGACACGCCACCGATCTGCCCCTCGGCAATCAGCACCACGCCCGCGAAGCTGAGCAACGAACCCGTCCACCCCCAGAGGGACAGCCGTTCGCCCATCGTCACCACCGCGATCAGGGCCGCGATCAGCGGGGCGGCACTGATCAGCAGGCTGGACGCACCGGCCGACACCGTGACCTCGCCGGTATTGAACAGCACGTTATAGACCGCGATGCCGATCACGCCGCAGGCCAGGATGCGCGGCACGTCGCGTGCGGCGGGCAATGGGGGACGCTTCCATGCCAGCCACGCCATGGCGAGCACCGCCGCCCCGGCATAGCGCGCCGCGGCCAACGGGATCGGCGGCAGGTCGCGCAGGGCGATCCGCACGACCGGATAGGCGCTGGCCCAGGACAGGATGGCAATGGCGACGATCAGGGGAATGAACCGCGCGACGGTCTTGGTCATTGCTCTGTCTTGTCCGTTCCCGATCGACGGTCTGGGGATGTCACCCCGATCGCATAGCGTCATATCGGACCTGCACGCCTGGCGCGAGGGGTTCGGTACGGATTCGTTTCATCCGGCGCCTTGCGCGACGGGCGTGGGGGATTCATCGTCCATCCAACCGGAACGACAGATGGACCACGTCATGACCTCTCTTCTTCGCGGCGGCCGCGCCGGGCGGACCCTTCGGCGTCTGGCCCTGTGCCTGCCCGGATTGCTGCTGGCGACCACGGCCCAGGCGGCACCGGAGGCCGCCTCCGCCCCCGGCGGCCAGTGCTATGCGGACCTGGCGGCCACGCGGAATTTCACGCTGGGGTTGCCGCGCCATGCCCAGCCGACGCCGGACGGCCGGTCGGTGCTGTTCCTGCGCAGCGGGCCGCGCGATACCATGCTGCATCTGTGGCGGTTCGACGTGGCGGACCGCAGCGAAACCGAACTGGCCCGCCCCGCCGCCGGCCCCGAAACCCTGTCGGTCGAGGAAAAGGCCCGGCGCGAACGCGCCCGGATGTCGCTGACCGGCATTACCGAATTCGCACTGTCCGATGACGGGCGGGTCGCCCTGGTCAGCCAGGGCGACCGGCTGATGCAGGTCGCGGTCGCGACGGGGCGTGTATCCGACGTGCCGGGTCGCGGGTGGATCGCCCCCCGCCTGTCGCCGGACGGCGCCCATGTCGCGGCGGTGCGGGACAATGACGTCTATGTCGTGGCACCCGGCAGCGGCGACACGGTGCGCCTGACCCATGGTGGAACCGATACGCTGACCCACGGGCTGGCCGAATTCGCCGCCGCCGAGGAACTGAGCCGCCCCGACGGGCTGTGGTGGTCGCCCGACGGGCAGTCCCTGCTGTACGAGGAAGCCGACACATCGGGCGTCGAGAAGCATTACATCGCCGACCCCCAGCATCCGTCCATCGCGCCGGTCGAATTCCGCTATCCGCGCGCCGGCACCGCGAACGCGCGCATCCGCCTGGGCCTGGTCGCCCGCACCGGCGGCCCGACGCGCTGGGTGACGTGGGACAATGCTGCCTTTCCGTACCTGGCGCGGGTCGTCTGGCCGAAGGGGCGCGGCCCGCTGTCGCTGGTCGTGCTGAACCGCGCCCAGACCCAGGAAAAGGTGCTGCGCGTGGACCCGGCCACCGGACTCACCACGACATTGCTGGACGAACATGACCCGGCCTGGATCAACATCACCCCGGCCGGCGAGGGACGCGGCCACGCGCTGCCGCGCTGGCTGCCGGACGGCAGCGGGTTCCTATGGGCCGCGGAGCGCGACGGCAGGTGGCCCCTGCAACTGCGCCCGGCCGACGGCACGCTGGATCATGCCGTCACGCCGCCGGACCTGCCGTTCGTCTCGCTGGACGATGTCGATGCCGATGCCGGCACCGTGACGGTCACCGCCAATCCGGACCGTATCCGGACAGCAATCTACCGCCTGGACCTGCATGGCGGCACGCCCGTGAAGCTGGGGACCGAACCCGGGCTGCATGCCACCGCCTTCGCCGAAGGCGGACATGCGCGCTTCGTCGACAGCGTCACGGGCGCGGACGGCAGCGCCGCCACCGTCGTGCGCGACCGGGACGGGCACGTGCTGGCCACGGTTCCCGCCGTGGCGGAAACCCCGACCCTGGCGCCGCATATCGAATACACGAGGGCCGGCGCGCGGGACATGGACGCGATGATCGTCCGCCCCGCCGACTTCACGCCCGGCCGGCGCTATCCGGTCGTGCTGTCGGTCTATGCCGGCCCCGGATACAAGCAGGTGCTGGACGCGCCGCGCCTGTATCTGGAAAACCAGTGCATGGCCAACCATGGTTTCATCGTCGTCAGCCTGGACGGACGGGGCACGCCGGGGCGCGACCATGACTGGGAACGGGCGACCAGGAACAACCTGATCGACCTGCCGCTGCAGGACCAGGTCGACGGACTGACCGCCCTGGGACGGCGCTTTTCCGAAATGGACATGACGCGGATCGGCGTGCATGGCTGGTCGTTCGGCGGCTATTTCACCGCGATGGCGACCATTCGCCGCCCCGATATCTTCAAGAGCGGCGTCGCGGGCGCGCCCCCGGCCGATTTCGCCGATTATGACACGGCCTACACCGAACGATACCTGGGCACGCCCCAGGCCGACCCGGACGGCTACCGGGCCAGCAACGTCCTGACCTATGCCGCCGCGCTGTCGCGGCCGCTGCTGATCATGCACGGCCTGACGGACGACAACGTGTATTTCGAAAACACGATGAAGATGACACAGGCCTTCATCACCGCCGGCCGGCCGTACAATCTGCTGCTGCTGCCCGGCACCCACATGCTGACCGATCCGGCGCTGCGCACGCAGGTGGCCCTGGCCCGCGAGGCCTTCCTGGCCGCCACGCTGAAACCCGAGACCACGGCGGCCATCCGGTAGGCCGCCCTCCTCCCCCTGCCCCGCGCCCGCCCTGCCGGCGGACGCGGGGCAGAACGGAATGAAACGGGACCTGTCCTACCGGTCGTCGGCCAGACAGGCCCAGCGTTCGTGATCGCGCCACGCGCCATCGATCTTCAGGTAGCGGGGAGAAAATCCCTCCCTGCGAAATCCCGCCCGCCGGACAAGGGCGATCGAGGCCATGTTCCCGGGCTGGATATTGGCCTCGACACGATGCAGGCCCAGCTCGTCAAAACCATATTCCAGCACCAGGCGCAGCGCGCGGGCCATCCGGCCGGTACGGGCATGGGCGCGCATGCCGTAATATCCCAGATAAGCACTGCAAAAGGCGCCCATCACGATCTGGCTGAACCTGAACACGCCCACGATTTCACCCGTGAAATCGTGCCGCGCCAGCAGGCCGACATCCGGACCGGTCACCAGACCGGCGAACCAGGAATCGAATCCACCCTGATCGATGAAGGGATTCACCCAGGGCGCATGGTAATCGCGATTGTCGATATTGGCGCGGATCAGGTCGGGGGCATCCGCCCGCATGACCCGGCGCACGAACACGTCCGTCATACCGGCGCCCCGCCATCCTGCCCGTGGCCCTGCCCGAAGCCGATCACCCCCATACCGGTCGCGAGAAGACAGAAGACGACGGAGAGGGGGAACAGGACAAACAGGCTGACGATGGACAGAAGGGCACAGACGTCGCCGTACGAACCGAACAATCCCGCCGCGCCGAAGAAGCCGAAATAGAGAAGACCCGTCATGGCGGCGGCAAAGACCGGCCGCGCCGGTCCGCCCGCGAACAGCCACGCCCAGTTGGGTACCACCAGCCGAAAGAAGAAGCTGTACATCGCCAGAATCGACGGCAGGGTGACGAGCGGCAGCAACAGCCAGGGTGACATATGCAGCCCGCGCGCCATTTCGGCCATGTCGCCATGCGTGGTGATGGTACGGATGGGCGCATAGCTCCATAGATTGGCTGCCCCCATCAGGGCCAGCCAGAACAGGAAACGCACCGCCGGACGGTTCATGTCCCGGGGACGGACGCGCCGGATGCACCAGAAGCACAGCACATAGAGAGCCCCGTTCCCCAGCGCCATCCCCGACAGGGCGATCAACGCCGCCGCACCGTCGCGATGGGCCGCGTAGATCGGGCCGTACGCGACATTTTCGTCGATCTCCCGCTGCAGCAGGATATTCACGATATCGGCGTGCCCATAATGCAGTGCCAGCGGATCGGCCTTGAAGCCCAGAAGCCACGCGGTGACGGCGTGGCTGTATTCATGCAGGAAAAATGCCAGGGCATGCGCCAGAAAGACGAACAGGACCGTCTCGGCCACGAACCGGGGGACCGCCTGATCACGCGGGAAAACAGGGGTCTCGGTCATGATCCGGTCCATACGGTGGCAGAGGCTTCGGTGTAGACCGCATCTCCGCTATTGTCACGGGACCGGAAGGATCGGGCCCGTGGGGCATCATTCCTTCTTGCCTTCCTGGCGGCGGGAACAAACATAGGCGCATCGCCCATGACCCGACGAGCCGGATTGCACGCCATGCCCCCAGCCCCCCCGCCGCCCACCGTTACGATCCGTTCCGCGCGGGCGGAGGATGTACCCGGCATCGCCGCGATCTATGCCCACCATGTCCTGCACGGCACGGCGTCGTTCGAGACCGAGCCCCCGTCGGCCGAGGACATGGCGCGGCGCATGGCGGCGCTGCGTGCGGGGGATTTTCCCTATCTGGTCGCCGAGGAAGGCGGGGCGGTCATCGGCTATGCCTATGCCGGCCTTTATCATCTCCGCGCCGCCTATCGCGACACGGTGGAAAATTCGGTCTACCTGGCGCACGACGCGGCGGGACGCGGGGTGGGGTCGATGCTGCTGGACGCCCTGCTGGCCGCCTGCGTGGCAAGGGGATTCCGGCAGATGATCGCCCTGGTCGGCGACAGCGCGAATATCGCGTCGATCCGGCTGCACGAGCGGCTGGGATTTCGTACGGTCGGAACGCTGCAATCGGTGGGATACAAACACGGACGATGGCTGGACGTCGTCCTGCTGCAACGCGAACTGGGCCCCGGGGACCGCTCGCCGCCACAGGCGCGGTCCTGACTGCCCCCCCCATACGGTCTTCCCACCATGCCGCATCCATCCAGACCGCCGGACGCGGACACCCACCCCAGCCTGGAGTTGGACACGGGCGGGCGGGACCGCGTCCTGGGGCCCGGCGCCATGGTGCTGGCGGGATTCGCCCGCGCCATCGCGCCCGACCTGATCGCCATGGTGGACATGGTCGCGCGCACGGCGCCGTTTCGCCGCATGTCCACGCCCAGCGGCCGGACGATGTCGGTCGCCATGACCAATTGCGGCACCGCCGGATGGGTATCGGACACGAAGGGATACCGCTACGACCCGATGGACCCGCTATCGGGCCATCCGTGGCCCGCGCTGCCCGCCCTGTTCGCCGACCTGGCGGCACGGGCCGCGTCCCGGGCCGGGTTTTCGGAATTCCACCCCGATGCCTGCCTGATCAACCGCTACGAGCCCGGAACGCGGCTGACCCTGCATCAGGACCGTGACGAGCACGATTTCAGCCAGCCGATCGTCTCGGTCTCGCTGGGCCTGCCGGCCATCTTCCTGTGGGGCGGGCCGGCACGATCGGACCGGGTGCGGCGCGTGCCGCTGGAACATGGCGATGTCGTGGTCTGGGGCGGCCCCGCGCGACTGGTCCATCACGGCATTCATCCGCTGACGGAGGGCATGCATCCGCTGACGGGCCGGGCACGGCTGAACCTGACCTTCCGGCGGGCGATGTAGATCGGCAGATGGCGGCGGGCGATGGACAGCGTGGCCGCCCGCGCCTATTCACGCGCGATGTCCCCGACCACCCCGACCCGCATCGGCATCGATTTCGGCACCACCAACAGTGTCGTGGTCATCGCAACGCCGGATGGCCGCACCCACACCGCGCGCTTCGCCCCGCCTGGCCACCCCGAGGCCGAAACCTGCCGCACACTGCTGTGCCTGTGGCAGGAGGAAGAGCGCGGGCGGCTGGCGGTGCATGAAGCGATCGGCGCCGCCGCCATCGACGCCTATCTGGATGACCCGGCCGAAAGCCGGCTGATCATGTCGATGAAATCGTACCTGGCGCAGACCTCGTTCCGCGAAACGCGGCTGCTGGGGCGGCGGCTGACGCTGGAAAACCTGATCGGTCGTTTCCTGACCGGGCTGATGCGCGAAGCCGGAATCGATCCGGCCGGCGTGACCGCCACGGTCGGCCGCCCGGTGCGGTTCGCGGGCGACATGCCCGACGATTCGTTCGGCGAGCAGCGTCTGCGCGACAGTTTCCACGATGCGGGATTCGGCGACATCGCCGTGGCGCTGGAGCCCGAGGCCGCCGGCTGGCGCTTCGCCCAGCGGCTGGATGGGCCGGCGACCATCCTGGTCGGCGATTTCGGCGGCGGCACCAGCGATTTTTCCATCCTGCGCTTCGACCCGGCCCAAGGCGGCACAGGACGGGGACACGCGCAGCCGTTGGGCCATGCCGGCGTGGGCATCGCGGGCGATCAGTTCGACTACCGGATCATCGACAATGTGGTCTCGCCCGCGCTGGGACGTGACAGCACCTATCGCGTCATGGGCGGCGCGCCGCTGCCCGTTCCCATCGAATGGTATGCCAGCCTGGCGCGATGGCACCGGCTGTCGCTGATGCGTACGCCGCAGACGCTACGCGCGATCGCGGACGTGGCCCGCACCGCCTCCGCCCCCCAGCGGCTGGACGCGCTGGCGACCCTGATCGCGGACCAGCAGGGCCAGGCCCTGTATCGCGCCATCGGCGCCGCGAAGACCGACCTGTCCCAGGCCGACAGCACAACCCTGCGCTTTCACCACAAGGACATCCGGATCGAACGCCGGATCACCCGGACGGAATTCGAGGACTGGATCGCCCCGGACCTGGCGCAGTTCGACGCGGCGGTCACCACCGCCCTGACCCGCGCGGGACTGACCGAGGCGGGGATCGACCGGGTGTTCCTGACGGGCGGCACGTCGTTCGTCCCGGCGGTACGGAACCTGTTCGTCACACGTTTCGGCGCCGAGCGGGTCGATCGAGGCGGAGAGTTCGTGTCGGTGGCCGAAGGGCTGGCCCTGATGGGCGGATAGGCTTCAGACTGGTCCCGTTCGGCAACAAGGAACCCTGCCCATGCTCTATCTGATCGGCCTGTTCTGCTCCCCGCTCGCACTGCTGCTGGCCGGTCGTCCGATCCAGGCGCTGCTGAACGGCGTGATCTGGTGCGTCTCGCTGTTCAGCCTGGTGGTCGGGCTGATCTTCGGCCTGCTGCCGGCGTTGCTGCTGTGGGGCATCGGCGTCGCCCACGCCTTTGCCGTCATCAACGCGCGCAACGCCGACCGCCGGGCCGACCGGCTGGCCGCCGCCCTGCGCGCCCGACGCTAACCGATATCGAACGATACGCCCTGCGCCAGCGGCAGGGTCGTACCGTAATTGATCGTGTTGGTGGCGCGGCGCATATAGCCTTTCCAGGCGTCCGATCCCGATTCGCGGCCGCCGCCGGTTTCCTTCTCGCCGCCGAACGCCCCGCCGATCTCGGCCCCGGATGTGCCGATATTGACGTTGGCAATGCCGCAATCGGACCCGGCGGCCGACAGGAACCGTTCGGCCTGGCGAAGGTCGGTGGTGAACACGGCCGAGGACAGGCCCTGCGGAACCGCGTTCTGCAACGCGACGGCGCGGTCGAAATCGGAGTATTTCATCACATACAGGATCGGCGCGAAGGTCTCGTCCAGCACCGGGCCGGCCTGTTCGGGCATTTCCACCAGGGCGGGACGGACATAATACGCATCGGGCCAGTCGGCCGCGCCTTCCCTGTGGCCGCCCGTGACCACGCCACCCAACGCACGCGCCGATTCCAGCGCACGCTGCATGCGGTCCATCGCCGCGGCATCGATCAGGGGGCCGACCAGATTGCCCTCTTCCAGGGGGCTGCCGACCGTCACGGTCGCATAGGCCGATTTCAGCCGCGCGACGAACCCGTCATAGATGGCGTCATGCACGAACAGGCGACGCAACGTCGTGCAGCGCTGGCCCGCCGTGCCCATCGCGGCGAAGGCGACGCCGCGCAGGGCCAGTTCCAGATCCGCCGACGGCGTAACGATGGCGGCGTTGTTGCCGCCCAGTTCCAGGATGGCCCGCGCGAAGCGGGCAGCCAGGCGCTGGCCGACCGCGCGGCCCATATCCGTGGACCCGGTCGCCGATACCAGCTTCACATCCGGATGATCGACCAGGATTTCACCCACCGCGCGTCCACCGGTCAGCAGGACCGACAGGCCGTCGGGGACCGCCGTGCCCGACGCCGCGAAGCGGGCGGCGGCACGGTGGAAAAGCGCCTGGCAGGCCAGGGCGGTCAGCGGCGTCTTCTCGGACGGCTTCCACACCACCGGGTTCCCGCATACCAGCGCCAGCGCGGCGTTCCAGGACCAGACTGCGACGGGGAAATTGAAGGCGGAGATCACGCCGGTAACACCCAGCGGATGCCAGGTTTCCATCATCCGGTGGTCCGGACGTTCGGTCGCGATCGTCAGGCCGTGCAACTGGCGGGACAGGCCGACGGCGAAGTCGCAGATATCGATCATTTCCTGCACTTCGCCCAGTCCCTCGGACGGGGACTTCCCGGCCTCGATCGACACCAGGCGGCCCAGGGCCGACTTGCCGGCACGCAATTCCTCGCCCAGCAGCCGCACCAGTTCGCCCCGGCGCGGCGCCGGCACCAGCCGCCACGCCTGGAAGGCCGCGTGGGCCGAGGCGATCCCGTCGCACGCCATCTGCCGCGTGGCGGTGGCAACACGCGCGATTTCCTGCCCATTGACGGGTGAACGCACAGGCAGGTCGCCCGTCAGGGCGTCGTCCGCGACCCCCAGCGTGGCGAGCAGCGAACGGGCTTCGACGGAAAGGTCGATCATCGGATATCCAGTCGGCAGGGTGGCGAAGGCAAACCAGGGACCATCGGCAGCGGCATGCGGCCGCCCGGCCGCTGCATAGCGATGCACCATATTCTTCGTAGACGATCTGCCGGGCGAGGCAAAACCCCGGGATTCGGGCCGCCCGACAGGCGCCAGGCCGAGTCTTTTACCAAACCTGTCGTTCTTTTCATGAACTTTTGATTCAAATCATGTTTTTGGTCCCTCGACCATGCCATACGAAAAGGGCGATGGGGGCATCGCAAATCGAACCATCACGATACCTTGCAGGGTCTTCGGACCCTGCATTTTTTTTGCCCATAGCCCCGCCCTGGGATGTCAGGCGACCGAAAGCGCCGCCGAGCCGACGACCGGCCTGGGTACCGTCATGGGGGCCACGCCCCCGTCCCCCCGAAGCATGTAGCCCTGGCCCCAGACCGTGGCGATCAGCGACCCTGCCCCCGCCTGCTGCAGTTTCTTGCGCACCTTGCAGATGAAGACGTCGATGATCTTCATCTCCGGCTCGTCCATGCCGCCATAGAGATGGTCGAGGAAGGCGTATTTGGTCAGGACCGTTCCCTTGCGCAGCAGCAGCAGTTCCAGGACCAGGTATTCCTTGCCGGTCAGGTGGACGGGCCGCCCGTTCACCGTCACCTCGCGGCTGTCCAGCGACAGCCGCAACGGTCCGGCATGCAGGATCGGCTGGCAATATCCCTTGGACCGGCGGACCAACCACTGGATTCGGGCGGGCCGCGAGTTCGCGTCGGTCGTAAGGTTTGGTGATGTAATCGTCGGCACCGGCCGAAAAGGCCCGGACCTTCGCCTGCGGACCGCCCAGGCTGGACAGGGCGACGATCGGCGTTTCCCGGCGTGCCGCCCGGGTGGCACGCAGGACCTCGTACCCATCGATATCCGGCAGAACCATTTCCAGCAGGGCAAGATCGTAATCATAGCGCCGGAGCATTTCGACCGCCTCATGTCCCGTCGCAACATGATCCAGGGCATAGCCGATCGCGCGCAGGGCGCTGGAGGTGCCATGAGCCGTGCCACCATCATTCTCGACGAGCAAAACACGCATATATGCCACCATGAGTTTTGTTAAACCAACATTGCTACCTATAGGTGTATAAATTGTATGACACAATCTTCCCGGGACAGGTTAGGCATTAATACAGCCGCGTTATCCATCTGATCACGCATATGTTATATCACTCCGCCGTTCAGCACGACGGGCAGCGGAAAGGCATGCGTTCCGTTTCCGAGTCGGGGCGTGTTTTTCCTTGAACCGGCCCCGAAACCGGCTATACCCACCGCAACCGATCGCCGCGCGGACGCTGGACGCGCGGCGACACCCCGAACAAGAAACGATCATGAAACCCCGATCTAGAATCGCCTGGCGGGGACGCCGTGACCGATCTCTTTCGGTCGCCGGGTCTGTCTGCGGGCATCGTCCCTATCCGGGTCTGACCGTTCTGCCTGTTTGCTGACCCTGGTCGGCTGACCGGCAACCGGCCTCCCGGGTTCGAGCAACCGCTTGAGCGGCAGGAGGCCTTTTTCATGGCTTTTTGTATCTGTTTTGATGTCCGCGCCATGGCGCGGCGCGGCGACGACGCATGACCGGGCCGCGCAATGCCCCCTCGCCGGTTCCGCTGCGGGCGTGGTGCCGCGGCAGCGTCCTGCGCCACGCGCCGCATGGCGCCACCGCCGTTCCGCCGCCGGAGCCCCTTGCAACGTCCCTTGCAACCCGGCCGGTGCCGGTCCGCAGCCGCCTGGCACGTGACCTGGCGTTGGGCTGTGCCTGGGCGGCCGCGCGGACGGTGCAGGGGTTGCGCGGCCTGGGCGTGCTTCGGCCGAATCACGTCTCGCGCCTGGTTCCCGTCATCGTGCGCATGGCCGACGCCGCCGACTGGGCGCAGCCCGGCCGTCCATCCGGTCGACGGGACGAAGCGTGATCAGGCGGCGGGGGTCCAGTCGGGGCCGATCGTGACCGCATGGTTCAGGGGTCCGGCGCCCGCGCCATAGCCCGGCGCGGCCGCGATGGCGGCGCGCAGGTAGCGCCGGGCCCGGATCACGGCATCACGCAGCGTCAGGCCCTGCGCCAGGCCGGTGGCGATCGCGCTGGCCAGCGTGCAGCCTGTCCCATGGGTGTGGCGGGTATGCAGCCGCGTATCCGAAAACAGCTCGATCCCCGCGTCGGTGGCCAGCACGTCGGTCAGCACGTCGCCATCCAGGTGCCCGCCCTTGACCAGGACCGCCCCGGCCCCGGCCCGGCGCAGGTCCTCGGCCGCCCGCCGCATGTCGTCCACCGTGCGAATCGGACGTCCGACCAGGACTTCGGCCTCCGGCAGGTTGGGGGTCAGCAGGGTGGCCAGAGGCAGGAGATCCCGCCTGAGCGTCTCCACCGCGTTATCCTGCAACAGGCGCGAGCCGCCCTTGGCCACCATGACGGGATCGAGGACATAGGGGATGCCGGGATGGACACGAATGATGTCCGCGACGGCCAGGATGACCTCTGCCCGGTCCAGCATCCCGCTCTTGAACGCATCGGCGCCCAGGTCGTCCAGCACGCTGCACATCTGCTGCGCCACGAAATCGGGCGGGACCGGCAGCACGCCCGTCACCCCCAGCGTGTTCTGCACGGTCAGGGCGGACAGCGCCGTCATGGCAAACCCGCCCAGCGCCGTGATGGTCTTGATATCCGCCTGGATTCCCGCGCCGCCGCCGGAATCGCTGCCCGCGATGACGAGGATGCGCCCCTTCATGGCCCCCGTCCCTAGGCCACGACCTGGGCCGAATCGATCGCCTCACACATTTCGGCGACGATTCGTTCCACCAGCGCCGGGTCCTCGGCCTCGGCCATGACCCGGACCAGGGGTTCCGTGCCGCTTTCGCGCAGCAGCAGCCGGCCGGCCGTGCCCAGTTCGGCTTCCGCCCGGCGGCGGGCGTCCTGCACCGAAGGGGCGTGAAGCGGGCTCTTGCCCGTGAAGCGGACATTGCGCAGCATCTGCGGGAACGGGGTGAACATGCGGCAGACCTCGCTGGCCGGGCGGCCTTCCTCGACCAGCACGGCCAGGACCTGCAGCGCCGCCACCAGCCCGTCGCCGGTCGTGGCGAAATCGGACAGCACCATATGGCCCGACTGCTCGCCCCCCAGGTTGGCGCCCAGTTCGCGCATCCGCTCGACCACGTACCGGTCGCCTACCGCGGTGCGCACCAGTTCCAGGCCCAGCCCCTCCAGGCACCGCGCCAGGCCCATGTTCGACATCACCGTCGCCACGATCTGTGCCGAGTTCAGCCGCCCCTGCCGGCCCCAGGACCGGGCGATCAGGGCCAGGATCTGGTCGCCGTCGATCAGCCGCCCCTTCTCGTCCGCGATCAGCACGCGGTCGGCGTCGCCGTCCAGGGCGATGCCGATATGGGCGCCGTGCGCGACCACTGCCTCGCACAGGGATTCCGGCTTGGTCGAGCCGCATTGTTCGTTGATGTTGATGCCGTCGGGCTCGCACCCGATGCGGATGACCTCGGCCCCCAGTTCCCACAGCGCGGTGGGCGCGACGCGATAGGCCGCGCCATTGGCGCAGTCGATGACGATGCGCAGGCCGTCCAGCCGCCGCCCGCGCGGGAACGAGGCCTTGGCATTCTCGATATACCGCCCGGCGGCGTCATTCAGGCGCGAGGCCCGGCCGATCCGGTCCGGCGCCGCCAGCCGGCCGGCCAGGTCGGAGCGCATCAACTCCTCGATTTCGGCCTCGGTCTCGTCCGACAGCTTGAATCCGTCGGGACCGAACAGCTTGATCCCGTTATCGCCGAACGGGTTGTGCGAGGCCGAGATCATGACGCCCAGGTCGGCGCGCAGCGACCGCGTCAGCATGGCGATCGCGGGCGTGGGCATCGGCCCGACCAGCGTCACGTCCATGCCGGCGGACAGGAAGCCCGACACCAGCGCGCATTCGATCATGTAGCCCGACAGGCGCGTGTCCTTGCCCAGCAGCACGCGATGGCGGTGCACGCCCCGCGTGAAGCGCAGGCCGGCGGCCTGCCCCAGCTTCTGCGCGATTTCCACCGTCATCGGGTCCTGGTTGGCGAGGCCGCGGATGCCGTCGGTGCCGAATAGATGTCTGGTCTTGCTCATTCCCGGCTATCCCTGGTTCTGCCCTGCCATGGCGGGCCCTGATGCCGGCTTATCGCAGGTCCACACGCCCTGCCAGACCCGCAGGGCCTGAACCATGGCCGGCACGTTATGTACACGCAGGATCGTGTTGCCGAGTTCCAGGCCCGGCAGGGTGCTGGCCACGGTCCCCGGATCGCGGTCGGCGGCCACCTGCACCCCGGCCAGTTCCCCCAGCGTGCGCTTGCGCGACGTTCCCAGCACGATACGGCACCCCAGGTTCGCCAGGATCGGCAACCGGCCCAGCAATGCGGCATTCTGCGCCGTGGTCTTGGCGAAGCCGATGCCGGGATCGACGAGGATGCGATGGCGCGCGACACCGGCGGCCACGGCCGCGTCGATTCGCGCGGCGAGTTCGCGCGTCACGTCGGCGCCCACGTCGCCATAGGTCGCAAGGCGCGACATCGTCTGCGGCGTGCCGCGCATATGCATCAGCACCACGGGGCACCCGGCATCCGCCACCACCCCCAGCGCATCCGGGTCATGCGCCAGCGCCGAGACATCGTTGATCAGCGTCGCCCCCAGCCCCAGCGCGGAGGCCATGGTACGGGCGTTGCGGGTGTCGACCGACAGTACGGCCCCGGTCCGGCCGTGCAGGTCCGCCAGCACCGGAGCGATGCGGGCCCATTCCTCGTCCGGCGTCACCACGGCGGCGTCGGGCCGCGTGCTCTCGCCGCCGATATCCAGCAGCGCGGCACCGGCTTCCACCATGGCCGCCGCGGCACGCAATGCGGCGTCCGGTCCCATATGGCGGCCACCGTCGCTGAAGCTGTCCGGCGTCACGTTCAGGATGCCCATCACCCGCGGCCCGTCCGGCAGGTCCGCCGACGGCAGCGGCGCCGTCACACGGGCCAGGACCGGCAGCCAGCCGGGCGGAATATCGCCCGCGCGGACCAGGCGGACATCGTCCCCGTCGATCAGCCGAGCCAGGGTAAAGGCCGCCGGCCCACCGGCCAGCCAGTGGGCCAGTCCCGCCGCCACGGCCACATGCGCCTGCCGCCCCAGGACCAGCCCCACGGGTTCGATCAACCGAAGACAATCCATCCAGCCTTCCCGTTTCCCTGCGCCCAACGGAAAACAGGCGGGGGATACCCCCGCCTGTCGTGTTTATTCGAATAGACGGCGCCTTAGCCCGGCTGCGGCGCCGGATCCAGCCCCCCGCCGCCCGGCGAGGGCAGCGGCGCGGCCGGCGGCGTGGGCGGAACCGAGGCGCGGCGATTTTCCGGCATCGGGTCGTCCACCACCACCCGCTCGATCGGCTCGCCGCGCAGGACCTGGCGGATTTCCTCGCCCGACAGGGTTTCGTACTCCAGCAGGGCCTGGGCCAGGCGATGCAGTTCGTCGACATGCTCGATCAGCAGCGTCCGGGCCCGGGCATAGGCGCTGTCGATCAGGATCTTGATCTCGTCATCGATCTCGCGGACCGTTTCCTCGGACACGTTCTTGTTCTGGGTCACGCTGTGGCCCAGGAAGACTTCCTGCCCGTTATCGCCATAGGCGATCATGCCCAGCTTGTCGCTCATGCCCCATTCGGAAACCATGCGGCGGGCCAGGTCGGTCGCCATCTTGATGTCGCCCGACGCGCCGTTGGACACGTTGTCGGCGCCGAAGATGATCTCCTCGGCCGCGCGGCCGCCCATGGCCAGCGTCAGCTCGCCCAGGCATTTCGCCCGGCTCTTGGAATAGCGGTCGCCCTCCGGCAGGCTCATGACCAGGCCCAGCGCGCGGCCGCGCGGAATGATCGTGGCCTTGTGCACCGGATCGGCGCCGGGGGTCAGGATCGCGACCAGCGCGTGCCCGCCCTCGTGATAGGCGGTCATCCGCTTTTCGTCGTCGCTCATGACCAGCGAGCGGCGCTCGGCACCCATCAGGACCTTGTCCTTGGCGTTCTCGAATTCCAGCATCGCGACCGTGCGCTTGCCCAGCCGGGCGGCCATCAGCGCGGCCTCGTTCACCAGGTTGGCAAGGTCGGCACCCGAAAAGCCCGGCGTGCCGCGCGCGATCACCTTGGGATCGACGTCGGAGGCCAGCGGGACCTTGCGCATGTGCACGCGCAGGATCTTCTCGCGTCCCACCACGTCGGGGTTGGGCACCACCACCTGGCGGTCGAAACGGCCGGGGCGCAGCAGGGCCGGGTCCAGCACATCGGGACGGTTGGTCGCGGCAATCAGGATCACGCCCTCATTGCTCTCGAAACCGTCCATTTCGACCAGCATCTGGTTCAGGGTCTGCTCGCGCTCGTCGTTGCCGCCGCCCAGGCCGGCGCCGCGATGGCGGCCCACGGCGTCGATTTCATCGATGAAGATGATGCAGGGGGCGGCCTTCTTGCCCTGTTCGAACATGTCGCGGACGCGGGACGCGCCGACGCCGACGAACATCTCGACGAAGTCCGAGCCGGAGATGGTGAAGAAGGGCACGTTCGCCTCGCCCGCGATGGCGCGGGCCAGCAGGGTCTTGCCGGTGCCCGGCGGGCCGACCAGCAGCACGCCCTTGGGGATCTTGCCGCCCAGGCGGGTGAATTTCTGCGGGTCACGCAGGAAGTCCACGATTTCCTGCAGTTCGCTCTTGGCTTCGTCAATGCCGGCCACGTCATCGAACGTCACGCGGCCCTGCTTTTCCGTCAGCATGCGGGCGCGGGACTTGCCGAAACCCATCGCCCGGCCGCCGCCGGCCTGCATCTGCCGCATGATGAAAATCCAGGCGCCGAACATCAGCAGGATCGGGGCGTAGTTGATCAGATAACGCAGGAACGGATTGGAATCGCTGTCCAGCGGCTTCGCGACCACCTCGACGCCCTTTTCGGTCAGGCGCGGGATCAGGGTCGGGTCCTGGGGAGTGTAGGTCTCGAACGACGTGCCGTCCGTCAGCGTGCCGGAGATATTGTGATCCTGCACGATGACCGAGCGCACGCGCCCGCCATTCACATCCCCGATGAAGTCGGAATATGCCAGTTGCTGCGACGCATGCTGCACGCTTCCAGGCTGGAAGACGTTGAACAGCAACAGCAGCAGCACGATGATGATAACCCAGAGAGCCAGGTTCCGGCCAAAATTGTTCATCTTGCCCATTGTTCCATACGCTGGCGCCAACCAGCGGCCAAACGCCTTTTCAACCTAATGTTCACCCATACATAGGCGGTTCGGGGGACATTCACACCCCCATGGCCCCTCTTTCTTGTCAAAAGCGGGCGGTCTCGGCCGCTACCGCCCCCGGGGTCAGCATCAGGGCCACCCCCGCCAGGTCCGCCGCGTGGCAGATCCCCATGGTCGGAACCGCCACCACCCGCCCCGCGCGATGCAGCGCCGGCAGGGTGCGCAACGCGCGCGCGGGCCATTGCGTTCGCCAGCCGGGGGGCGCCCAGGCCCCGGACGGGCCGGCCGCGCCCAGCGTCACACCGTCCAGGTTCGTGCCCGCCGGCGCCGACAGGACGAAGCGCCCGTCCCACACGCAGTCCGGCCGGGCGACGACCGGGGGCTGCATCGCCGCTTCCTCGCGCAGCAGCAGCCATCGATGGCCGGCGCGCTTCAGGGCCGGCCCCGCCGCCATCAGGCAGGTGCCCCCCAGCGTCGCCGGCCGCGGGGCGGCGCACAGGGCCGCGACCGCCCGCGAAGGGGGCAGGTAGTCCGACCCCGACACCGCCCGCATCAGGAACGCCAGCGCCCTGGGGCAGGTCGGATCGTCGGCCAGCGCCACCCAGCCCCCTTCCGCCATCGTCACGTTCCGGGCCAGCAGCGCGGCCTGCCTGGCATCACGGTCCATGCGCGCCGCGCCGGCCCGCGACGCCGCCGCGCGGAGCGGCCCGCGTGCCGCCGGGTCGTCGTCCAGCGCCGCGCGCACCCGGGCCCGTTCGGCGCGCGGATCGGCATTCGACGGGTCTTCGACCCATGCCAGGCCGGCGCGGCGCAGCGTCGCGCGCAGGCGGTCGCGATCGACACCCAGCAGGGGACGCACCAGACGCAGATCGGCGGTGAAGCTGACGGAGGCCATGCCGGCCAGACCGTCCGGCCCGCTGGCGGCGCGGCGGCGGATGGCGATCGTTTCCGCCTGGTCGCCGGCATGATGGCCCAGCAGCAGGTCGACGATGCCCGCCCGCCGGCAGGCCCGGGCCAGCGCCGCATAGCGTGCGCGACGGGCCCGGTCGGCCAGGCCGGGCCCGGGCCGCAGGCCGTCGAGAACCAGGATGTCGGCGGGAATGCCCAGGGCATGCAGCCGCCGCCGGGTCAGCGCGGCCTCGGCCGCCGCGGCGGGACGCAGGCCGTGATCGACGATCAGGGCACGGACCGCGCGGCGCCAGCGCGCGGCCAGGTAGGCCAGGCATAGACTGTCGGCGCCGCCCGATACCGCCACCCCCACCGGGGGCATGTCCGGCCCATCGGGCAGCCAGGGACCAAGCCCCGCCATGATGGCGGCGAAACGGGCGTCATCCAGTACGCCCGAGCGGGTCGGGCCCCCGGCGGGGTCCCCGGTCAGCCTGATATCAGTGGCATCCGGCACGGGTGCGGTAGATGGCCTGCGCGCTGCGGACGCGGGGGGCGGGGGTGGGGAATTCCGCCTTCAGCTTCGCCAGCGCCTGACAGGCCGAAGCCTTGTCGCCCAGGGCGAGCAGCGTGGCCGTGACCCCCAGCAGGGCATCCGGCGCGCGGCCCGAATGCGGCGCGCGGTTATAGGTGTCGTAATAGGCGACGGCGGACTGGCGATATTGCTTCTGCCCGGCCAGGGATTGCGCCAGCAGGAACTGCGCGTCCACCTGGCGCGGGCCGCGCGGGCCGGCCAGGACCTTCTGGGCCGCCGCCTGGGCTGCCGCGTAATCGCCGTGCAGCAGGGCGGCGTTGCCCTGCTGCAGCAGGGCCTCGGGCGTTTGCCTGGCCGGTGCTTCGGGCGCGGGTGCGGCCGGAGCGGCGGCGGGCGGGGCGCCGGCCGGGGCGGGGTGACCGTTCTGCGCCGCGAAATTCATGTCCTCGATCTGCTTGGACAGGGCCGCGTTCTGCTGCTGGACCTGGTTGGTCAACTGGTCGAGCTGGCCCCGCATGTCGCGCACCTGCTGTTCCAGCGTCATCACCCTGTTCAGCAATTGCGCCGTCAGGTCGCCATTGGCCGGCGGCATCACGTTCTGCGGCACGCTGTCCGGCCCGGCCGGCGGCAGCATTCCGCCCCCGGCCCCGGGGGCCGACTGCAACTGCGATAGTTGCTGGCGCAGATCCATGATCTGGTTCTGCAGCGCGATGCCTTCGCGGCTGGTCATTCCGTCCTGGGCGCGGACGGGCAGCGGCGACAGGATGGTCAGGGCGGCCATCACGCCTAGGAACGGCGGAAGGTGGCGGAATGCAGCGGACCGCATGAACGGATTTCCCCCAAGTCACGGGCAAGGTCACAAGACAGGCCCTGTTATGTACCACGGACCAGACAAAACAAAACCGGCCAGGCGACGGGCGCCTGGCCGGTTCCGACCGATCGGACGACGATCCGATCGATACGATCAGCGGACCGAGGTGATCGCGTTGCGGTTCTGGGCCCACGACTGCTCGTCGTCACCCGTCGCCGTCGGACGATCCTTGCCGTAGGAGATCGTGGTGATGCGCGAAGCAGCCACGCCCTTGGCGACCAGGTAGTCACGCGCCGCGTTGGCGCGACGCTCGCCCAGGGCGATGTTGTATTCTTCGGTGCCACGGTCATCGCAGTTGCCCGCGACCTGGATCGTGACCTGCGGATACTTGGCAAGCCAGGCGGCCTGACGGTCGAGCGTCGCCTGGGCGTCGCTGGACAGGTTGTTCTTGTTCAGCTCGAAGAACACGCGGTCGCCGACATTGGCGACCAGGTCGGCTTCGCTGCCCGGGGTGACGCCGGTGCTCTGCGCGGCGGCGCCGGTTCCGGTCGTGGCGCCCTTTTCGTTCTCACCCGAGCACGCCGCCAGAAGAACGGCCATGCCAAGCGCACCAAGAAGCTTCAGTCTCATTATTTTAGATCCTGAGATCGGTTCCCGCGTGGAACCATATGATTAAGTTGCCGGGTAAAGGTCCGGTCCCGACACTCGTTTTGTTCCGCCAACAACCCAGAGGCAGAACGTTGCGAACACTGGAGACCACTTGCCGGTTAGCGCCAGACGCGACGAAGCGTCAAGATGCCCGGAACACATGTCCGATATCTTGTTTCAGTATTGACCGGAAAAGCACAGTAACGCGCTTCCCCGGTCTTTAAATCTTAACCGTTCAGCGGCGACCAGGCCGGGTCGGACGCGCCGCCGGCCGGAATCGCGCGTTCGTGGAAGCCGGTGATATCGACGGTGCTGATGCCCGAGGAAAACCCTGCCCCGCCGGCCCCCGCCGCCGTCTGGCGGCAGAAGGCGATCACCCGTCCGTTCGGGCAGAAGGTGGGGCTTTCGACGGTGAAGCCCTGGGTCATGATCCGCTCGCCCGTGCCGTCGGGGGCCATCACGCCCAGCGAGAAGCTGCCGTTGGCGATCCGGGTGAAGGCGATCAAATCCCCGCGCGGTGACCAGACCGGCGAGCCGTACACGCCGTTGCCGTACGAAATACGCCGCGCGTCGCCGCCGCCCGCGCTCATGATATAAAGCTGCGGCGAACCGCCCCGGTCCGAGTTGAAGACGATCTGCGACCCGTCCGGGCTGTAGCACGGGCTGGTATCGATGGCGCCGGAACTGGTGATCTGCCGCTTGGCCCGCGTGACCAGGTCCACGCTATAGATGTCCGACCCCGCGCCGCGCGTGGCCGACAGGATGACCGCCCGCCCGTCCGGCGCGAAACGCGGCGCGAACGAGATCCCTTCGAAATCGCCCAGCAACTGCTGCCGGCCCGTCGCCAGGTTGAGCATGTACACGCGCGGGCGGTTGTTGGCGTACGACATGAACGCCAGTTGGTCGCTGGTCGGGCTGAAGCGCGGGGTCAGGGTCAGCCATTGGCCCCCCGACAGGTAATGGCTGTTGGCGCCGTCCTGGTCCATGATCGCCAGCCGCGTCGTCTGGTGCTCGCGCGGACCGGACCGCGCGATATAGGCAATGCGGGTGTTGAAATAGCCCTTTTCGCCCAGCAGCCGTTCATAGATCACATCGGCGATGATGTGCGCGATCTTGCGCGCGTCGCCGGCGCCCGCCGTATAGGCCGTGCCCTGGATCTGCTGGCCGGTCAGCACGTCCCACAGGCGGAATTCGACGCGCAGGCCGCCACCGCCGGTCGTCGCCGAACCGCTGACCAGCGCGCGGGCGCCCAGCGACTTGTATGTTCCGAAATCCGGCACCCCCACGGGCAGCGACCCGCTGATCGGGGAGAACAGGCCGCAATTCCCCAGGTCGCCCGAGATCACGCTGCTGACCAGCGCGCCCGCGTCGCCGCCCAGCGCCGGAATGACGATGGGAATCGGCGCCGTGCGGGCCTGGTCCACCGTGATTTCGGCGGCACCCGGGCCCGCCGCGGGCGCGCCCTGCGCAAGGGCCGACAGCGGCGCGGCCAGGATGCCGGCCGCGATGCCGCCGCCCGTTCCCAGCAGCATGCGGCGGCCGAGATGGGTCGCCAGCAGCGATGCATCGGTATCGGAAATCCAGGGGGAAGTCGGCGGAAGGTCACAGGGACGCATGGTCTTCTCCTCGAACGCACCGCCCGTGCATGGGCTGCGGCAGGTTGTGCTGCTTCATGGGCGGAAAACGAATTTGAGCTGCCGCGTTTGCCCCAGCATCGCCTTGGGCAGCGGCAATTGCGCGCAGGTGGGGCTGAGCACCGCCGCGCGGGCCCGTTCCGCCAGCGCGCGATAGGACGAATCGGCGTCCATGCGCGCCTGGGTTTCCGGCGCGAACTGGACGATGCGGGCCATGCCCGTGGCATCCACCGTCACCACCAGATGGGCGACGAAGGTGGCGTAATCCCGCGCCGCCGTATCTTCGGTATAGCAGCGGCGCACGGCATTTCCGATCGCGCGCTGGTCGGCCGCGTTCAGCGCGCTGGTGATGTCACCGTCCGGCGCGCCGCCGCCGTTGGGTGCGCCGCCCTGCAGCGGGTTGGCGCGCGCCTTGGGCGGATGGGTCTGCTTCTGGTCCGCGCGGAACGCATCCAGCGTCGCCAGCAGCGAGTGCGTGTCAGGCACCGCCTTCTTCGTCTCGTTCGGCTGGGTGACGTGCGAGAATTGCTGCATCTTGGGCAGCGCGTTGGGTTCGGGCTGCGGCGTCGGCGGCGAGGCCGCGCGCGAGGGCACCGGCGGCGCCGGCGGGGTCGGCGGCGCCTGGACGGCGTCGGGCGACGGTTCCTCGACCTTCGGCGGCACCTGCGTGTCCGGAAGTTCGACCGGCGGGGTTTCCGGCGGCGGCGGCATGGGCGGCGGCGGAGGGGGCGGCGGCGGCGGTTCCTCGGTCGGCGCCTGGACCGGCGGCGTCGGGGCCGGGGGGGCCTCCTGCGGCACGGGGGCCGGCGCGGGCGCGGGCTTGGGGGCCGGCTTTTCGGCCTTGTGCGGGGTGCCGCCGCTGTCCGAACTGGTGAATTCCATCTCGATCGTCGGCGGGGGCGGCGGTTCGGTGGGCACCGGAATGGGCAGCCCCAGCAGCACTGCCAGCAGCAGCGCCATATGCGCGGCCCCCGACACGACGATCGATCGCCGCATCAGGATACGTTCGGAACGGCGCGGCTGAACCACGACGAGGATGCTCCTAGCCGATGACGATCAAGGGGGGCGCGATCAGGGCGCGCCGCCGCCGGACGGCGGCTGCTGGGCCAGGAGGGCGACGTGGGTGAAGCCGCCCGCCGTGATCCGGCCCATCACTTCCATCACGCGGCCGTAATCGATGTGGGAATCGCCACGGACGAAGATCCGGTGCGCGGGGTCGTTCTGCGCCGCCGCGCGCAACTGGTCCACGAGTTGGTCGGACGAGACCGGGTTGTCACCCAGGTACAGCGCGCCGTCCGAGCGGATGGACACGGTGATCGGCTTGGTGTCGGCATTGACCGGCGCCGCGTCGGTTTTCGGCAGGTCGACATTCACGCCGCTGGTCATCATCGGCGCCGTCACCATGAAGATGATGAGCAGCACCAGCATGACGTCCACCAGGGGGGTGACGTTGATGTCCGACATGGGACGCCGGCGCCCGCGGCGCCCACCCCCTCCACCGAGCGAAACGCCCATGATTCAGCCCCTTTCCTCGGACTGGCGAGAGAGGATGGCGGCGAATTCGGTCCCGAACGCCGCCATGCGGTCCTCGAACAGAGACAGGCTGTTGTTGATGACGTTATAGGCGATCACCGCCGGGATGGCGGTCACAAGGCCGATGGCGGTGGCGAACAGGGCCTCGGAAATGCCGGGGGCGACCACGGCGAGGTTGGTGTTGTGCATCGCGGCGATGGCCCCGAAGGCGTGCATGATGCCCCACACCGTGCCGAACAGGCCGATGAACGGCGCGACCGGGCCGATCGTGGCCAGGAAGATCATCCAGCGGCCCAGGCGCTCCATCTCCCGCGTGATCGTGATGTTCATGGCGCGATCGACGCGTTCCTGCACGCCGCCGCGCGCCAGGTCCACGCCCGAGATCCGCGACGAGCGGCGCCATTCGCCCATGGCGGCGCCGAAGACCGCCGCCAGCGGGTGAACGGGCTTCGCCCCGTCGGTCTCATACAGGTCGTCCAGGCTGCCGCCCGACCAGAACTTGTCCTCGAAGACGCCGGCCTGCCGGTTGACGCGCCGCAGGGTGACGATCTTGTCGAAAATGATGCCCCACACCACCACGCTGCTGAATACCAGCCCGATCATCACCAGCTTGACGACGATCGCCGCATGGAGAAACAAACTCCACAGCGACAGACCCGACGCTGCCGCGCCCAGGTTAGCCGCGTTAACCGCTTGGTCCAAAAACGCCTCCTGCACCTTCTGCCCGTCGCCGCGCGATCGCGATCCCGACCGCCGAGTCGGGGGCAGTCTGACACTGCACTCCAGTGCGTTCCTTATAGGTTTCCGCGGGAAAGCAGAAGCACCCCAGCCGCAGGACACACCCATCGAAACAAGAAATTACCGACCGGCCTTCAATCCACGAGTCCAGTCAGAAGATCACGCCATAAAGGCGGAAATCGGGCGGCCCGGCCATCGGCCGCGCGCACGCAGGCCAGGCGGACATCCAGCGCCGCGCACAGCGTCTGCCCCAGCAGGAAGGTCTGTTCCAGCCGGCAACTGGCCGAGCCCAGTTCGGTCAGGCGCGTGGTCACCGTCACGACGTCGTCCAGTCGCAGCGGAGAGCGGTAGTCGATGCTGGCGTTGCGCACCACGAAGGCGAGGCCGAAATCGTCCAGCAGCGCGGACACCGGCTGGCCCAGGCCGCGAATCGCCTCGGTCCGCGCGCGCTCGGCCAGGCCGAGATACCGGGCGTGGTAGACCACGCCGCCGGCGTCCGTATCTTCGTAATAAATGCGGAAAGGAATGTTGTGCCTCACCCGTCGTCCCCCTGCAGCAGGTCGCCCTGGCCCGTCTGCCGTGGCGGGGGGGCAAGCCCCAGATGCCGCCAGCCCCGCTCGCCCAGCGTGCGTCCCCGGCTGGTACGCAGGACCAGCCCCTCCTGGATCAGGTAGGGTTCGACCACGTCTTCCAGCGTGTCTCGCGCCTCGGCCAGGGCGGCGGCCAGGGTTTCCACCCCCACCGGGCCGCCGTGATGATGTTCGGCGATGCGGCGCAGATAGCGCCGGTCCATCCCGTCCAGCCCCAGCGAATCGACTTCCAGCCGCGACAGGGCGGCGTCGGCCATCGCGCGGTCCACCGGGCCGCCACGGGTGACCGAGGCGAAGTCGCGCACCCGCCGCAGCAGGCGCCCGGCGATGCGCGGCGTGCCGCGCGACCGGCGGGCGATTTCCTCGGCCCCTTCCGGCGTCAGGTCGAATTCCAGCTTCCGCGCCCCGCGCGAGACGATCTGGCGCAGTTCGTCGGGGGTGTAGAACACCAGCCGCAGCGGAATGCCGAACCGGTCGCGCAGCGGGGTGGCCAGCAGCCCGGCCCGCGTGGTCGCGGCCACCAGGGTGAAGGGCGAGAGGTCGATGCGCACCGAGCGCGCCGCCGGCCCCTCGCCGATGATCAGGTCGAGCTGGAAATCCTCCATCGCCGGATACAGCACTTCCTCGATCGCCGGCTGCAGGCGGTGGATTTCGTCGATGAACAGCACGTCACGGGGCTGCAGGTTGGTCAGGATGGCCGCCAGGTCGCCCGCGCGCTGGATCACGGGGCCCGAGGTCGCACGAAAGCCGACCCCCAGTTCCCGCGCCACGATCTGCGCCAGCGTGGTCTTGCCCAGCCCCGGCGGGCCGTGCAGCAGCACGTGGTCCATCGCCTCGCCCCGCTGGCGGGCGGCGGCGATGAAGATGGCCAGGTTCTCGCGGCTGGCCTTCTGGCCCGTGAAATCGTCCAGGGTCTGCGGCCGCAGCCCGGCTTCGGCAGCATCTTCCGCATTGCGGGCGGGATCGACCTCGCGGAGGGGGATTTCGGTCATCGGGCAAGTTCCCGCAGGCTTTCGCGGATCACGACATCCAGGTCCGCCTTGCCGTCCAGGCGCGCCAGGATGCGCCCCACCACCGGCTGGGCCTCGGCCCGGCGGAAGCCCAGGCCCGCCAGCGCCAGCAGGGCATCGGCTTCCACCCCGCCCGAGGCCGGGGGGGCCGCGATCGTCACGCCCGGCCCGGCGGGCATGCGCCCGGCCTTGTCGCGCAGTTCGGTCAGGATGCGCTCGGCCAGCCGCGCGCCGACACCCGACACCCGGGTCAGGCTGGCCTTGTCCGCCGCCGCGATCACCCCGGCCAGGTCGCCCGGCGACAGGGCGGAGAGAATGGCCAGCGCGACCTTCGCCCCCACCCCCTGGACCGTCGTC
This sequence comes from Gluconacetobacter diazotrophicus PA1 5, assembly GCF_000067045.1. Classification (NCBI taxonomy): domain Bacteria; kingdom Pseudomonadati; phylum Pseudomonadota; class Alphaproteobacteria; order Acetobacterales; family Acetobacteraceae; genus Gluconacetobacter; species Gluconacetobacter diazotrophicus. The sequence goes on along the minus strand of NC_010125.1, from coordinate 819,109 downwards.
AGCAGGCGGAACCAGTCGCGCTCCGCGGCTTCCGCAAAGCCGTAGAGCAGGAAGGCATCCTCGCGCACCACGGTCTCGACCAGGACGCGGGTCACATCGGGCGGACGGGGCAGCGCCGAGAGCGTGCGGGTGGAGGCATGGACCAGATAGCCGACGCCGCCGACATCGACCACGCAGCGGTCGGATTCCATCTGCCCCACCAGCCCGGTCAGGTGCGCGATCATGCCATGCGGGTCCCGGCCGACACCCGCAGGGCGCTGGCCCGGTGATGGGCATGGCAGATCGCCACCGCCAGCGCATCGGACGCGTCCGCCCGGCGGATCGTCGCCCCGGGCAGCAGACGGCGCACCATCATTTCCACCTGATCCTTGCTGGCGGCGCCGGTGCCGACCACCGCCCGCTTCACCGCCATGGCACCGTATTCCGAAACCGCGATTCCGGCCAGCGCCGGCACCAGCAGCGCCACCCCGCGCGCATAGCCGAGCTTCAGCGTCGAGGCCCCGTTGCGGTTGACGTACGTCTCCTCCACCGCGGCCTCGCGCGGGCCGTACCGGCGCACGAGGTCCAGCAGGGAATCGTGCAGGCAGCGCAGCCGCTCCGGCACGGGCGCGTCACCGTCCGTGGCGATCACGCCGTCCGCGACATGGCACAGCCGGTTGCCGTCCACATCGACCAGCCCCCAGCCGGTGAAGCGCAGGCCCGGATCGATGCCCAGCAGCCGGACCATCCGTCCATTCGGCCCCGTGGCGGGCGTCAGGCGGACAGCCTCTCGGCCACGTCGTCGGGCAGGTCGAAATTGGCGTAGACCGCCTGGACGTCGTCATGTTCGTCCAGCACGTCGATCAGCTTCAGCACGCCGCGCGCCTTGTCCTCGTCCAGGGTCACGACGGTGCCGGGGCGCCAGTCGAACTTCGCGCTGGACGGTTCGCCGAAGCGGGTTTCCAGCGCGTCGCGCACGGCGAAGAACGATTCCACGGGGCATGTGACCTCGTGCCCCTCGTCCGTGCTTTCGACGTTTTCGGCGCCGGCTTCGATCGCCGCTTCCAGCATCTCGTCCTCGGTGGCGACCGCGGCCGGATAGGTGATGACGCCCAGGCGGGTGAACATGAAGGACACCGAATTGGTCTCGCCCAGCGACCCGCCATGCTTCGAGAACGCGGCGCGGACATCCGAGGCCGTGCGGTTGCGGTTGTCGGTCAGGGCTTCGACGATCACGGCGACGCCGGCCGGGCCGTAGCCCTCGTACCGGACCTCGGCATAATCGTCACCGCCGCCGGCGCCGGTCGCCTTCTTGATCGCGCGCTCGACCGTGTCCTTGGGCATGTTGACTTCGCGGGCCGCGGAAATGGCGGCGCGCAGGCGGGGATTGGATGCCGGGTCGGGCATGCCGGACCGCGCGGCGACGGTGATTTCGCGAATCACCTTGGCGAACTGCCGGGCGCGGCGCGCGTCCTGCGCGCCCTTGCGATGCATGATGTTCTTGAACTGGGAATGACCCGCCATGGCTCGTCTCTACTGAAGTGTATGCAAAATCTTCTTTTTTCGGGAGAAAACGGGCCTCCCGATCAACCCATCCGCCCGTGACAGTGCTTGTATTTCTTGCCCGACCCGCAGGGGCACAGCGCATTGCGCGGCGTTTCGCCCCAGCTTGACGGGTCGTCGGGCATGATCGCCGACGCGCCGATCGGGGTCGCGACGGCGATGTCGGCCGTCGCGGCGCCATAGGACCCGACCGGCTGCGTCATCAGGCCGGGCGCGGGTTCGGAGGCAAGGCCGGGGACATGAGGGTCGGCATGCAGTTCGGCCACGCCGGCAAAGGGATTGTCCAGCACCGGGGGCGCGACCTCGACCCGCGACATGGTCGAGGTCACGCGCAGGCGCAGGGCGTCCAGCATCGCGGTGAAAAGCTGGAAGGCCTCGTGCTTGAATTCGTTCAGCGGGTCCTTCTGGCCGTAGGCGCGCAGGCCGATGCCCTGGCGCATCTGGTCCAGCGCCAGCAGATGTTCCTTCCACACCGAATCGAAGGTGGTCAGCAGCACCTGCTTTTCGATGTAGCGCATGACCGACGGGCCGAAATTGGCCGCCTTGGCGGCCTGGGCCTGCAGGGCGGCCTGTTCCAGGCGTTCGGTCACCGCGTGGCCGTCCACCCCGTCCTCGCGCGCCCAGTCGGCAATGGGAAGGTCCAGCCCCAGGATACCGCGTGCGTCCTCGGCCAGCTCCGCGCTCTGCCATTGCTCGGCGAACGAGCGTTCGGGGATGCGGCGGGCGACCATGTCGTGGATGATGTCCGTCCGCATGTCCTGGACCGTCGCCGCCAGGTCGTCCGCCGCCATGTATTCCCGGCGCTGGGCATAGACCTCCTTGCGCTGGTCGTTCATGACGTCGTCATATTTCAGCGTGTTCTTGCGCATGTCGAAGTTGCGGGCCTCGACCTTCTTCTGCGCGCGCTCCAGGGCCTTGTTGATCCAGGGATGGACGATCGCCTCGCCCTCCTTCAGGCCCAGGCGCTGCAGCATTCCGCCCATGCGCTCGGTCCCGAAGATGCGCATCAGGTCGTCTTCGAGCGAGATGAAGAAGCGCGAACTGCCCGGGTCGCCCTGGCGCCCGGCGCGGCCGCGCAACTGGTTGTCGATGCGGCGGCTTTCATGCCGTTCGGTGCCGATGACGTACAGGCCGCCGGCCTTGGTGACGATGTCATGGTATTCGGCGACCTGGGCGCGGATTTCGGCCTCGCGCCGCGCATGTTCCTCGGGGTCCTCGATTTCCGCCAGTTCCTGGCGGATGCGCATTTCCACATTGCCGCCCAGCTTGATGTCGGTGCCGCGCCCGGCCATGTTGGTGGCGATGGTGATCGCGCCCGGCGCGCCGGCCTGGGCCACGATCGTGGCCTCCATCTCGTGGAAGCGGGCGTTCAGGACATTGTGGCGGATGCCCCGCTTGGTCAGCAGTTCCGACAGATATTCGCTCTTCTCGATCGAGGTCGTGCCGACCAGGACCGGCTGCGGGGTCTTGGCGATGTCCTCGATCAGCGTGCTGACGGCCTCGTATTTCTCGCGCGCCGTCAGGTAGACCTCGTCATCGTCGTCCTTGCGTGCCACCGGCAGGTTGGTCGGGATTTCGACCACGTCCAGCTTGTAGATCTCGGCGAACTCGTCGGCCTCGGTCATCGCGGTGCCGGTCATGCCCGACAGCTTGGGATAGAGGCGGAAATAATTCTGGAAGGTGATCGAGGCCAGCGTCTGGTTTTCCTGCTGGATCTCGACATGCTCCTTGGCTTCCAGCGCCTGGTGCAGGCCGTCGGAATAGCGGCGCCCGTCCATCATGCGGCCGGTGAATTCGTCGATGATGACGACCTTGCCGCCGCGCACGATGTAATCCACGTCCCGCGCGAACAGCGTGTGGGCGCGCAGCGACTGCTGGACGTGGTGGATCACCGCGATGTTGTGGATATCGTACAGCCCGCCCTCGATCAGCACGCCGGCCTCGCGCAGCATGGCCTCGACCTGCTCGGCGCCCGCGTCGGTCAGGATCACCGAGCGGAATTTCTCGTCCTTCTCGAACGCCTCGGGCGTCTTGACCAGTTCGTGGATGACCGTATCGACCGAACGGTACAGGTCGGAACTGTCCTCGGCCGGGCCGGAGATGATCAGCGGCGTCCGGGCCTCGTCGATCAGGATCGAATCGACCTCGTCCACGATGGCGTGGTGGAAGGGCCGCTGCACCATGTCCTCGATCCGGTACTTCATGTTATCGCGCAGATAATCGAAGCCGAATTCGTTGTTGGTGCCGTAGGTGATGTCCGCCTGGTAGGCCGCCCGCCGCTCGTCGTCGGGCATGTTGGGCACGATCACCCCGGTGGTCAGGCCCAGGAAGGCGTAGAGCTTGCCCATTTCCTCGGCATCGCGGCGGGCCAGGTAGTCGTTGACCGTGACCACGTGGACGCCGCGGCCGGACAGGGCGCTGAGATAGACCGCCAGCGTCGCGACCAGGGTCTTGCCCTCGCCGGTGCGCATCTCGGCGATGCGGCCGGCATGCAGGACCATGCCGCCGATCAGCTGCACGTCGAAATGGCGCATGCCCAGGACGCGCCGGGCGGCCTCCCGCGCCACGGCGAACGCTTCGGGCAGCAGGGCGTCCAGCGTCGTGCCGGCGGCGACGCGCTGGCGGAATTCCACCGTTTTCGCCGCGAGTGCCGCGTCGTCCAGCGCCCGGACCTGCGGCTCCAGCGCGTTGATCTCGGGCACGCGGCGCTGAAAGGCCTTGAGCGAGCGATCGTTGGCGGTTCCAAACAGGGCACGGGCAAGACTGGCGAACATGTAGACCTTCCGGGATGGCGCGGCTCCCCCCGCCGGACCCCCGGACGGGCTGGAACTGTAGGAATGGCATTCTCGCGCGGCATCTGAGATAGGACCCGCGCCGTCACCGGTCAACCGAAGCCGGCCCGATGAGGCTGTCTTGCAGGAGCGGACGGGCTCGGCCATGATGCGTCGGACGCTTTATAATCTAGCAGGCTGTCGGGTTGGGGTACCTGGCTCTGGCGATCTGCGGTAAGCTTTCAGGATGAGCAGCTTCATTCCGTTTGATCGATCGCAGCCGTATCTTCTGCCGCCGGATCTGAAGTCATGGCTGCCGTCGGACGATGTGGCGCATTTCATCGTGGCGGCGGTAGAGCGGGTGCCGTTGAGGGCATTTTCCGTTCCTGTGCGGACTGGCGGCAAGGCGCAGTATCATCCGCGCCTGATGCTGGCGCTGCTGATTTACGCCTATGCGAACGGCGTGTTCTCATCGCGTCGGATCGAACGGGCGACATATCGTGATATCGGTATGCGCTTTGTGGCGGCGAACCTGCATCCTGACCATGACACGATCGCGACGTTCCGGCGCGGCAACCGCACGGCGATCGAGGCAGCGTTCATGCATGTACTCCTGCTGGCACGCGAGACGGGACTGGTGCGGCTTGGCACGGTGTCGATCGACGGCACGAAGATCGATGCCAATGCCTCGAAATACCGTTCCATTCGTTATGATCGCGCGAAAGAGCTGCGCGAGAAACTGGCCACCGATATCTCCACCCTGATGGAACGGGCAGAGGCGGCGGATACAACCGATGTGGATCATCAGGCGTTGCCGGAGGAACTGGCCCGGCGGGAGGCTCTGAAGGCAAAGCTGGATGAAGCCTGTGCGCGACTGGAGGCGGAAGCCCGCGAGCAGGCCAAGACCGCCCGACCAGAATATGAGCGCAAGAAGGCAGCTTTTGATGCGAAGCGGGGACGGCGCGGTCGGCCGCCGAAAGAACCGGACGATGAACCGCCACCAGACCGGCAGATCAACCTGACCGATCCGGACAGCAAGCTGATGCGCCGCTCCGACGCGCATGAATACCGGCAAGCCTACAATGCCCAGGCCGTGGTTTGTGCCGAGGGCAGCCAGTTGATCTTGGAAAATGGCGTCGTTGCGACGACGGCGGACGCGCCCAGCTTCGCCGCCACCATCCTGGGTATGGAGGAGAGGATCGGCCTGCCACGAACCGTCCTCGCCGACACGGGTTTCGCCAGCGGCAAAGCCGTCGAAACGTTGCAGGCCAGCGGCGTGGACCCGCTGGTCGCCATCGGACGCCCTGTGAATCGGCGCCCTTATGACTTCCGGCCAGAACCGCCACCCAGGGAGCCGCGCCGGATCACCGAGCCCTGGCGCCTGGAAATGAAGGCCAGGCTGCAACAGAACCCGGCAAAAGCCCTTTACGCCTTACGCAAGCAGACCGTCGAACCGGTCTTCGGTATCATCAAGAGCGCCATGGGCTTCACCCGTTTCCATCTCCGTGGCCTCCCCAACGTCGCAACAGAATGGACGCTCGTCGCCCTCGCATATAATTGCCGTAGGATCACGCGACTGACGGCCGCATAAACGCCGTCGTCGCCATCACTCATCACTACGGCAGCGCCCAATCCGACAGCCTGCTAGGGTATTCAACATATGCGGCCTTCCAGCCCGGCAGCCTCCTTTCTGGCGGCGGCCCTGCTCGTCCCTGCGCTTTCCGTCACTCAAGCCCATGCCGCAGCACCCGCGGCGTCCGCCGCCCCCGCCGCGGCACCGGCCGCGCCGGCCAATCCGAATCCTCTCGTCGCCAGCGTGAATGGCGAGGATATCCACCTGAACGACGTGCGGCAGGCCGCGGCGAACATGCCCGCGCAACTGCGCCAGCTTCCGCCGAACATGATCTTCCCGATGCTGCTGAACCAGTTGATCGACCAGAAGGCGATCCAGGCGGCCGCCACGCATGCGGGCCTGGACAAGCAGCCCGACGTGCAGCAGCAGATGCATGCCGCCGCGATGAACGCGCTGCAGAACGCCTATCTGTCGCAGCAGGTCACGCCGACGCTGACCGATGCCGCCGTGCAGGCCTATTACACGCAGCATTACGCCAACAAGAAGCCCGAGGCCGAAATCCACGCCCGCCACATCCTGGTCGCGACCGAGGCCGAGGCGAAGGACGTGATCAAGCAGCTGAAGGCCGGCGCCGATTTCGGGGCCCTGGCCACCAAGCTGTCGACCGACAAGGCGTCGGCCAAGCAGAATGGCGGCGACCTGGGCTGGTTCAAGAAGGGCGACATGCTGCCCGCGTTCTCGGACGCCGCGTTCGCGATGAAGCCCCACACGTTCAGCCAGACGCCGGTCCACACCCAATATGGCTGGCACGTCATCGAAGTGCTGGACACCCGGACCGCCGACGTGCCCAAACTGGACGCGGTGCGTGACGAGATCCGCCAGAAGCTGATCCAGCAGGGCGTTCGCGATGCGGTCGAAAAGGCCGTGGCCGGTGTGAAGGTCGTCCGCTACGACCCCAGCGGCAAGCCGGTTCCCGCCACGCCGGCCCCGGCCCCCGCAGCCGCGGCCAAATAAGGGCGGGCACCCGGCGCGCCCCCCGACCCCGGCCTGGTCCCCATCCAGGGGGCGGGCCGGTTTCCCGATCATGCGGAAGCAAGAAGGCCGAACCGATGGCAACCCTTCCCGTATCCCCCCTGGCCCGTACGATGCCTGACCTGCCGGCCCTGGCCGGCGTGCGCTTCGGCGCGGCGGCGGCCGGCATCCGCTATACGGGACGGACCGACCTGGTCATGGCCGAATTCGTGCCCGGCACCACGGTCGCCGGCGTGTTCACCCGCAGCAAATGCCCCGGCGCGCCCGTGGACTGGTGCCGCGCGGCCCTGCCGGAGGGACTGGCGCGCGCGCTGGTGGTCAATGCGGGCAATGCCAACGTGTTCACCGGCCGTGCCGGGTTCGAGGCGACGCAGGCCAACGCGGCCGATGCCGCCCGCCTGGTCGGCTGCCCGGCCAGTCATGTCTTCCTGGCCTCGACCGGCGTGATCGGCGAGATCCTGCCCTACAAGAAGATTTCCACCGCCCTGCCCGGCCTGTACGCCACCCTGTCCGAAACCGGCTGGGCGGATGCCGCGCGCGGCATCATGACCACCGACACCTTCCCCAAGGCGGCGGTGCGTGAAACGACGATCGGCGACACGCCGGTCCGTATCCAGGGCATCGCCAAGGGCAGCGGCATGGTGGCGCCCGACATGGCGACCATGCTGTGCTTCATCGCCACCGACGCGGCCCTGCCGCCGTCGGTCCTGCAACCGCTGCTGTCGGCGGGCACGGCGCGCAGCTTCAACCGCACGACGGTCGATTCCGATACCTCGACCTCGGACATGGTGCTGCTGTTCGCGACCGGGCAGGCCGGCAATGCGCCCGTCCAGTCCGAATCCGACCCGGCGCTGTCGGCATTCGCCGAGGCGCTGGACAGCCTGCTGCTGGAACTGGCGCTGCTGGTGGTGCGCGACGGCGAGGGCGCGACCAAACTGATCCGTATCCAGGTCACCGGGGCCGCCAGTGACGAATCGGCGCAGCGCGTGTCGATGGCCGTGGCCAATTCGCCGCTGGTCAAGACCGCGATCGCCGGCCAGGACGCGAACTGGGGCCGCATCGTCATGGCGGTGGGCAAGAGCGGCGAGCCCGCGAATCGCGACACGCTGTCGATCGGGATCGGCGGCGTGTGGATCGCCCGCAACGGCACCGTGGTGGCGGGTTATGACGAGACCCCGGTCGTGGCCCACATGAAGGGGCAGGAGATCGACATCGACATCGACCTGGGCCTGGGGAACGGCACCGGCACGGCCTGGAGCTGCGACCTGACCCACGGTTATATCGACATCAACGGTTCCTATCGCAGCTAAGACGCCATCGCACGGAGACCGACCCATGTCCGACCTGCCGCCTGGCACCAACCCGTTCGGCAGCCTTCGGCCACATTTCGTCTGGGTCTATGCGGGGTTCTGGTTCCGGGTCCTGGCCTGGTGGATCGATGCGTTCATCCTGACCATGCTGGGCTGGGTCACCCGGCTGCTGTTTGCGCCCAGCCTGTCGGTCACGCTGATGAACAGCGGGCCAGGGACGGGCAAATACCAGATTTCCGACATCGTGCAGGCCAGTTACGTGCCGGCCGACTATGCCTACTCCTACACCACGATCCAGCCGGTATGGCATTGGCATGGGCACGGATTCTACGAGATCGCGCAGTTCGTGCTGCCGGCGCTGTATTATATCCTGTTCGAATCCTCGCCGCTGCAGGCCACGCCGGGCAAGCGGGCCTGCCATATGCGCGTGACCGACCTGATGGGCCGACGGATCGGCATCGGGCGTGCGGCGGCCCGGTTCTTCGGCCATTTCCTGTCCTTCATGCTGATGGGGCTGGGATACCTGATGGTGCTGTGGACCCGGCGCAAGCAGGCGCTGCACGACCTGCTGGCCGGCACCTGCGTCATCCGCCGGCAGGAGGAGGCCCTGGTCAGCTTCGCGCCGCCCGCCTGAAGGCCGTTTTCCCCCGCGCGCATGACCCGGGGTGTCCCCGGGACCGTCCCCGGGGTATCGTCACGCTTCGCCGTCCGCCGTGGGCCGTGCGGAGCAGCAGGAGGTATCGAACAGGCATGCCGGTTTTTTCCGTCCGTCGCGATCCGCGGCGGGGCCTATCCTATGTGGCGATTCTGGTCCTGGCGCTGCTGGCCGGGGCAACGCCCGCGATCCGGCCGGCCCAGGCGGCCGACGCCGCGCCGGCCACCCAATCCTCCGCCCAGGCCCCCATGACCGCCGATCAGGCGCAGCAGGTCCTGGGGGTACTGAACGATCCGCACAAGCGCGAGGAGTTCACCCGCACCCTGACGGCCATCGCCAGGGGCCTGCCCCAGGCAGCCCCGGTTCCGGCCCGGGCTTCGGCGCCTGCCGCCGCACCCGCGCCGGCCGCGGGCAATGCGGACGTGGCGCTGGAGCCCAACAGCCTGGGCAGCGACGTCATGTCCGAACTGGCGGGCGTGCGCGACGTGACGCTGCACCAGGCGCGTGAATTCATCGGCCTGTTTTCCGACCTGGTCTTCGTCGGGCACTGGATCCATTCCGAACTGTCCAGCCCGCAATCGCGCCAGACCCTGTTCGACGCGTTCGGACGCGCCGGGCTGATCTTCATCCTGGCGCTGGCGGCCGAGCGGGGCCTGGCCATCGCGCTGCGCCGGCCGCTGAGCGCCGTGACCGCCCGCGCCGTCGAAGCCGAGCGGCAACTGAATCGCAGCGCGGAGCAGGAAACGGCGGAAGCCGCCATGCCGGCCCCGGAGACGGAGGCCGAGCAGGCGGTCCAGGACACCCGCCGGCAGGACGTCCGCAAGCAGGTCGAAACGCTGCGCATCATCCGCCGCATTCCGTATTCGCTGCTGCATCTGCTGACACAAGCTGCTGCCCGTGGCCCTGTTCCTGGGGATCGGCTACGCCGGGGCGGCGTTCGTCGGCGACGGCGAGGTCACGGAACTGGTCACGCTGACCCTGACCAACGCCTATGTCGCGGCGCGGGCAGATGTATCTGGTGGTCGAGATGGATCATGGTGCCGAAATCGCCGACCATCCGGCTGTGCGGGGCATCGGACCGGACGGCGCGGATCGTGACGCGCTGGTGGAACGTGCTGGTGGCCGTGCCGTCCATCGTCGTCTGCCTGTCGTCGCTGGGCGCGCTGTTCCACCTGGCCCCGCGCGGGACCGAGGCCCTGATCCGCGCCATCGTGCTGGCCGAGCACGTGATGATCGCGGTGTTCATCTGGCGCATCCGCAAGCCCGTCGCCATGGCCATGCAGCCGCCGGCCCGCTTCCGGGGCCGCTCGTTCTGGAGCTTCGTCGGCCATCTGGCGCATTTCTGGTGGCTGCCGGCGATGGTGTTCGACCTGGCGCTGTGGCTGGTCTGGGCGATGCATGTGCGCGGTGGATACACGTGGATCTGGCGCACCACGATCCTGACCATCGTCGTCATCCTGCTGTCGCGCGTGCTGTCGCTGCTGGCGTTCGGCCTGCAGAACAGGGTCTTTCATGTCAGCGACGAGTTCGAGGCCCGCTATCCCGGGCTGCAGGCGCGGGCGGATTATTATTATCCCTATGCGCGGCGCGGGCTGTCGATCCTGCTGGTCTTCGCCACCCTGGTCATCCTGCTGCAGGCGTGGGGCATCCCGGCGGTCGCCTTCTTCCTGTACGGCGCGCTGGGCACGCAGATCATGACGGCGCTGGTGTCGATCATCATCGCCTTCACCATCGCGATCGCGGTGTGGGAAATCGCGAATGCCGCGTTGCAGAACCAGATCGCCCGCTACGAGACCACCGAGCAGGCATCCCGCGCCATCCGGCTGCGCACGGTGCTGCCGATCATCCGCACCGTGCTGCTCAGCGTCATCATCATCATCGTCGCGGTCACGACCCTGTCGCAGATCGGCCTGAACGTGGCGCCGCTGCTGACCGGCGCGGGTATCATGGGCGCCGCCATCGCCTTCGGGTCGCAAAGCCTGGTGAAGGATTTCATCACCGGATTCTTCATGCTGGTGGAAAACGCCATGCAGGTCGGCGACTGGGTCACGGCGGGCGGCATTTCGGGCACGGTCGAGCATCTGTCGATCCGCACGCTGCGCCTGCGCACCACGTCGGGCGACGTGCATATCATTCCGTTCTCGTCCGTGACCTCGATCGCCAACACGTCGCGCGACTATAACGTCGTGGTCGTGACCTTCATGCTGGATCTGAGCGAGGACCCCGACCGGGTCGCCGCCATCCTGGCCGACGTGGTGGCCGGCATGCGGGCCGACCCGCAGTTCGCACCCATGATCCTGACGGATTTCGCCTTCCTGGGCGTGGAGAAGGCCGACGGCGACGGGGCGAAGCTGGTGGGATCGTTCCGCACCACGGCGGGCAACAAATGGAAGGTGTCGCGCGAATATTATCGGCGCCTGGGGCTGCGCATGGTCGCGGAAGGGGTGAAATTCCCCAGCCCCACCGCCATTTCCCTGCTGGGCAACACCGGCGGAGCGCCGTTGCGCATCCAGATGGTGACGCCCCCGGCGGCGGCGAACAGCAATACCCAGCCCCCGACCGACGCTCCGCCGCGCGTCCCGGGGGGCGTTCCTCATCCGGACACATCGCAATGACCGACGATCACACACCGGCCGGCCTGACCGGCCTTGAGGAACCCCTGCGGACCGACGGCTTCGCCTTCCTGCGCGCGGCCACGACCCGGGCGATGCTGGAGCCGTACGGCCTGGCGGACTGGGCGGGGTTCGCCGAAAGCTGGAACCGGCTGGGCCTGGACCGCTACATGGCCGACGGCGGCCGCTACCGCCGGCGGCGGCACGCCACCTACGCGATGTCCGGCCAGGGCGTCGAACGCAAGAAGCACCAGCCCCATTACCAGAGCCGCGACTACAACGAACTGAATGGCGGCATCGAACGCTGGTTCCGCCCCATCGAAACCGCCGTGGGCGCCCATCCCGCGCTGATGGCCGTGCTGCGGCTGCTGCACCGGGTGGTCACGGACCTGACGCCCCCGGCCGGCCGGCCCGACGCCTGGCATGTCGAGATCCATCAGTTCCGCATCGAGGCCCGCGCCGACGAACCGGGCGAACCCACGCCCGAGGGGCTGCATCGCGACGGGGTGGACTGGGTCTTCGTGCTGATGGTCCGGCGCGAGAACGTGGCCAGCGGCGAGACCTCGATCCACGACCTGCACCGGCGCCCGCTGGGGCATTTCATGCTGGCCGAACCGCTGGATGCCGCCCTGGTGGACGATAACCGCGTCTATCACGGCGTCACGCCCGTACGTCCGATCGACCCGGCGCGGCCGGCCTATCGCGACGTCCTGGTCGTGACCATACGCCACCAGTAATGCTGTTCAGCAGCCAGGGCTTCCTGCTCGGTTTCCTGCCGGCGACGCTGGTGCTGTTCCACCTGTGCGCCCGCCATCGCATCGCCCGCCAGTCGGTTCTGGTGGGGGCGTCGCTGCTGTTCTACGGGTTCTGGAACTGGCGGTTCGTGCCGGCGCTGGTGGCCCTGACGCTGGTCAACTGGGGCCTGGGCCGCGCATGGGCGGCAAGCGGCCGGCGCCTGTGGCCGATCACAGGAATCGTGCTGAACCTGCTGGTGCTGGGCTTTTTCAAATACGCGAATTTCCTGGCCGACAGCGTGGCGCGGGTCGCGGGCTGGCATCACCAGGCCTGGGCGATCATGCTGCCGCTGGGCATATCGTTCTTCACCTTCCAGAAGATCGCCTATCACGCCGACCTGCTGCGCGGCGGCCGCCCGGTTCGCAGCATGCTGGATTTCCTGGAATTCGTGACCTTCTTCCCGCAACTGATCGCCGGCCCCATCGTCCGCCATAGCGAGATCGTGCCCCAGTTCGAGCGCGATCCCCACGGTCCCGACCTGTGGGAAAACCTGTCGCGCGGCGCCATCCTGCTGCTGCTGGGCCTGGCGAAGAAGGTGGAACTGGCGGACACGCTGGGCGGGATCTGCAACCCGCTGTTCGACCAGGCCGCCCAGGGCATGCCCCTGAACATGGCGCAGGGCTGGATCGCCGCCCTGTCCTATACGCTGGAAATCTTCTTCGATTTCTCGGGCTATTCGGACATGGCGATCGGCATGGCGCTGCTGTTCGGGCTGCGGCTGCCGTTCAATTTCGACGTCCCCTATCGCGCCGCCAGCATCCGCGCGTTCTGGCGCCGCTGGCACATGACGCTGTCCCGGTTCCTGCGTGACTACCTCTATATTCCGCTGGGCGGCAACCGGCACGGGTCGGGGCGGCAGATCGCCAACCTGGTCGCGACCATGACGCTGGGCGGGCTGTGGCACGGGGCCGGCTGGACGTTCGTCGCCTGGGGCGCGCTGCACGGGGCGGCCCTGTCGGTCAACCATGTCTGGACGCGCCTGGGGTTGCGCCTGCCCGGCGTGGCGGGATGGGCGGTGACGATGCTGACCGTCATCGTCGGATGGGTCGTGTTCCGCGCGCCGGATTTCCCGACCGCGGCGCGGATGCTGCGCGCGATGGCAGGCCTGAACGGGGTGGGACGCGCCTGGATGCACGAGGCACCGGTCTTCTGGATCGCGATCCTGGTCGCGCTGGTCGGCCCGTCCTCGCAGGACGCGGCATTGCGGATGCTGCGCCCCACGCCATTGCTCGCCGTGCCCGCCGGGGTCGCGTTCGTGCTTCTGCTGCTGCTGATCGGGGGGCGGATACCCGATGCCTTCATCTATTTCCAGTTCTGACCCGAAATCCGGCGCGGGGCCGGCGGCCTGGCGCCGCTTCGCCGTCCTCTTCGCCGCGACCGCGGCGGGCGTGGGGGCGGCGGTGTACCTGTTCGTCGCCATCGTCGATCCGTGGGACATGCTGCCGCTGTCACCGCGCTGGCACCGGGTCCCGATTTCCATCAATGCGCGCTACACCATGCCGGCCCTGGCCGTCAGCGCGCGGTTCGATTCCGCCATGGTCGGGACATCGACCGGCCGCCTGCTGCAACCCGCCATCATGGATGCGCCGTTCGACGCACGCTTCGCCAACCTGGCGATGAGCAGCGCCTCGCCCTGGGAGCAGGATCGCCTGCTGCGCCTGTTCCTGCGCCATCATGCGGCGCCCCGCTTCGTGCTGATCGACATCGATGCCGCCTGGTGCTTCGCCGCGCCGCGGAACCTGTCCACCGGCAACCGGCCCGCGCCGGACTGGATGTATGTCGGATCGCCCTGGCGGGGATACGCGGACATCATGAGCCTGTACGCGGTGCAGGAAGCCGCGAACCAGTTCATGTGGCTGACCGGGCGCAAGCGCCAGCGCTTCGGCACGGACGGTTATACCACCTTCCTGCCACCCGACAGCCGCTACGATCCAAGGTGGGTCGCGGCGCAGTTCCGCAAGGAGATCTTCGATACCAGCATGGCACGCGGGCCCGCGGCCCCGCCGGTGTCGATGCCGATGCTGGCCGGCCTGGTCGCCGCCATCCCGGCCGGCACCACCACGATCCTGTGGTTTCCCCCCACGGACAAGGAAAGACAGGGCGCCCCGGGCAGCACCGTCGCCGCGACCCGCGCCGCCTGCCGTGCCGCCGTCACCGCGATCGCCCGGGCCGCGCCGCGCACCATGGTGGTCGATTTCGATATTCCCGGCCCGGTCACCGGAACGCGCGACAATTTCTGGGATTCGATCCATTACCGGCAGTCCGTCGCCCGTCTGGTGATGGACGATCTGGCCGCCATCCATTCGGGGCGCGCCATCCCGCCGGAACACGGTCGGGTCCTGGTGCCGCTGCACTGAACGGGGCGCAAATCCGGCCATACTGCCAGCCCCTTGTCCCTCCGCCGTCATCTGATAAGGAGGATGGAGGATCGAAGCGATTGGAGAGGCGGTGAGCAGCACTGATCACGGCCAGCCGGAATGGTCCCTGCAAACCGGCGACGGTGCTACCGTGATCGTCCTGTCGGGGGACTGGCTTGCCCAGGGGGGCAAGGTCCGGGGGGGCCCATTCCCACGTTCCCGCCCGACGGGTTGCGCCAGGCCGCGCCCGGCCGGCCGCTGACCTTCCGCAGCGATGCGCTGGGACGGTGGGATACCGGGCTGATCGCCTTCCTGTGGGATCTGAAGCAGCGGGCGACCCAGGCCCATTTGGACCTGCGCACCGACACGCTGCCCGATTCCGCGCGCAAGCTGCTGGACCTGCTGCCGGAAGCACCACCGCCACCGCCGACGCCCCGGCCCCGCACCTTCGCCCCCGTCACCGCGCTGGGCGCATTCACGATCGAGAGCCTGACCGAGATCGGCACCGTGACCGAACTGGGCGTGGAGACGGCACGCGGCGGCCTGGAGGCCGTGACCGGACGCGGGCGGATGCGGTCGATCGACCTGATGTCGAACATCCGCGATGCCGGGCCGTCGGCGCTGCTGATCGTCAGTGTCGTGAACTTCCTGGTGGGCGCCATCCTGGCCTTCGTCGGCGCGGTGCAGTTGCGCAAGTTCGCCGCCGACATCTATGTCGCCAGCCTGGTCGGCATCGCCATGGTGCGCGAGATGTCGGCGGTCATGACCGCGATCATCATGGCGGGGCGCACCGGCGGGGCCTACGCCGCGCGCATCGCGACCATGCAGGGCAACGAGGAAATCGACGCCCTGACGGTCTTCGGCATCCCGGTTTCCAGCTACCTGATCCTGCCCTCGATCCTGGGGCTGGTGGCCACCATGCCGTTTCTGTACCTGTATGGCTGCCTGATCGGCATGCTGGGCGGTTTCACGGTGGCGATCAGCATGCTGGCCGTCACCGGGGCGGGCTATTTCCACCAGACGATCAATGCCGTCGGACTGAACCAGTTCGAGTTCGGCTTCATCAAGAGCATCTTCTTCGCCATTCTGATCGGGCTGACCAGTTGCCGGATCGGGTTACGGTCGGGGCGCAGCGCCGCCGATGTCGGCGTGGCGGCGACGCGGGCCGTGGTGGTGGGGATCGTCGGCGTCATCACGCTGGATGCGATCTTCGCCGTCATCGCCACGACCCTGGGGATCTGACGCATGACCGATTCCCACGCGGCACAGCCCGAAACCCTGATGGCGCTGGACGGGGTCACGCTGGCGTTCGGGCCCAAGGTCGTACAGCAGAACGTCACCTTCAACGTACGGCGCGGCAGCATCTTCGCCGTGATGGGCGGGTCGGGCTGCGGCAAGAGTACCATCCTGAAAAGCATGATCGGGCTGCTGCGCCCGACCGCGGGCCGCTACCTGGTCGACGGCGAGGATTACTGGGCGGCGGACGACACCCATCGCGTGGAGGTCAGCCGCCGGTTCGGCGTGCTGTTCCAGAGCGCGGCCTTGTGGAGTTCGCTGACGGTGGGCGAGAATGTCGCGCTGCCGATGCAGATGCTGACGCACATGGACCCGGTCACGGTCCGCCGCCAGGTGGAACTGAAGCTGGGCCTGGTCGGCATGCTGCATGCCATCGACCAGTATCCGTCGGAAATCAGCGGCGGGATGAAGAAGCGCGCCGGACTGGCGCGGGCGATGGCGCTGGACCCGGACATCCTGTTCTTCGACGAGCCTTCGGCGGGGCTGGACCCGATCACATCGGCGCGGCTGGACGATCTGATCATGAACCTGCGCGACGGGCTGGGGGCGACGATCGTCATCGTCAGCCATGAATTGCCCAGCCTGTTCACCATTGCCGATGACGGCATCTTCCTCGATGCGCAGACCAGGACACCGATCGCGCACGGGGCCCCGTCCTGGCTGCGCGATCACTGCGATGACCCGCAGGTCCACGCCTTCATGCACCGCGAACGTACCGAAACCCAGTCCGGAAGGACCGACTGACCCATGGCAAACAAGGAAACAGCCGTTGGCGCATTCGTCATCGGCGGCGTCGCGCTGGGAATGGCGGCGCTGGTGTTCTTCGGCAATTTCAACATCTTTTCCAGCACCAAGCAGGCCGTCGTGGTCTTCCAGGGGTCCACATCGGGCCTGAGCATCGGCGCGCCGGTCACCTTTCGCGGGGTGCGGGTCGGTGCCGTGGACGGGATTTCGATCACATATGACGCCAGGACCCATGGCGCCTACATCCCCGTGACGATCGAGGTGCAGCCGGGCCGGGTGACCCTGACCGGCGAGGACCATCGCCGCACCGCCCTGACCCTGCGGGACCTGATCGATCACGGCCTGCGCGCGTCGCTGAACCTGCAGAGCTTCGTCACCGGACAGGCCGAGATCGACCTGGATTTCGACCCGGCCTCGCCCGCCGTGCTGCACCCGGACATCGCGACCCGAACGGAAATCCCGACCCGGCAATCGGCCATCCAGAAGGTGCAGGAAACCCTGAGCCAGCTTCCGCTGAAGGACCTGGCGGACAACGCCCAGGCCGCGCTGCAGAGCATCCGCCAACTGGCCGAACGCCTGGATGGCGACCTGCCGCCGCTGGTGGACAGCGTGAGGGAGACGTCCGACCATTCGCGGGCCGCCGTCGACACCGCGACCCGCGCCATCGACGACCTGCAGCGGCGGCTGGACACCACGCTGGGCAGCATCGACACGCTGGCCACCACCGGCACCCGGCAACTGGACGCGCGGGGGGCCGACCTGCATGTGCTGCTGGGCAATGCCAACGACACGGTGATCCAGGCACGCCAGAGCCTGGCCGGGCTGCGCGACATGACGTCGCCGCGTTCGGCCGACCGCGCCAACATCGATTCGACCCTGCGCGACCTTTCGGCCGCCGCCGCCGCGCTGCGCGGCTTTGCCAGCGATGTCGAGCGCAATCCACAACTTCTGCTGATGGGACGCCGCCCATGACCCGCCGCAATCGCCGGATGGCCCGGCTTGCCCTGCCCCGGCTTGCATTCCTCGTGGTTCCCGCCTTCCTGGCGGGCTGTGCGTCCCCGCCCGTGCGGTTCTACACGCTGGGGGCGCCGGCGATCGCGACCGGGGCGGTTCCGACCGGCATCGTCACGCCCGCCACGCCGGTCGTCGAGGTCGCGCGCGTCACCCTGCCCGACTATCTGGACGGGCAGGATATCGTCGTGCGCGCGGGCAACCAGATCGAACGCAGCGCCACCGGCCGCTGGGCCAGCCGGCTGTCGCTGGGCGCCACCGACCTGATCACCGCGCAACTGGCGCGGGGCCGCACGGATCTGTTCGTGACCGACCAGCCGCAGAGCCTGCCCGCGACGTGGCGGCTGGCGGTGAATATCAGCCGGCTGGATGTCACGCGGGACGGCACCGCGTCATTGGAAGCCGACTGGTCGATCATCCCGCATGACGCCAACCTGCCGATCCTGCACAGCCGCGCGGCCTTCACCCAGGCCGGCGCGGCCGCGACGGACGGGGACACCGCCCGCCTGACCCAGGCGGTGCTGGAACAATTGGCGGAAAGGATCGTGGCCGGGTGGCCACGGTAAGCCGGGGCGGGATGGTACGTTACGGCCCCGGCGGCCGCAGCGCCAGTTCCCGCACCACCACGCTGCCGACCTGATAGGCAGCGGCGACCGAGGGCAGATAACCGGAATACCCGCCCTCGGTCGCCTCGGACTTCAGCAGGGCAGCAGCCGTCTGGCCGGGCGGGGGCATGTCGTAATTGCTGGCGGTGCGCAGGATCAGTACGCGGTCCGGGTCCACGCGCCCGGCCTGGGCCTGCAGCGTCAGGGCCTGCATGAAGCCGACATCCTCCTCGGCCGTGGTGGCGAACGTGCCCTGCCCCTTGGTCCAGTATGTCACCCACCGTTCCGCCCAGCGATTCATCCGCGCGCCGACCCAGAAGGTCTCGCTGGACACGGTATCACCCAGCAGGACGGTGGGTGGCTTCTGCGCCTGGGGATAGCCGGCATAGCGGGCGCGGATCGCCCGCAGGGCCGGCGTGTCGGCCAGCGGCACCGCGCGTGTCAGGTCATACGCCCAGCGGACCAGCGCCGGATTGAGCGTGTAGGCCATGTCGCCCGACAGGGAATGGAGCGGCGGCACCGGCTGTTCGTCCGGGACGCTGCCCTGCACCGGGGTGAAGCCGTCCGGCCAGCCGGCGGGGATTTCACGGGCATCGACCATGTGCGCCAGCCCGCCATTGATCACGCGCGGGGCCCAGACGGCCGATCCGGCCGAACCGAAATTCGGGTCGATCCCGGCAATGCCGGCCAGTACGAAATACGCATGGCGCAGGTCGAAACGCGGGTCGAGGACCAGCGCCGTGATGGAAGAGGCCATATGTTCCGGCCCCTCGCCGCTGGCGATGCCCAGTACCTGAAGGTCGGGATTGTAGCGCATCACCCCGTGCCAGGTGCCTGGTGCGGGCAGGACCTGCGGCAGGGGCAGCTTCTCCACCCAGGTCTGGAATTCGCCGGGGACGTCGCCGGTATCGTTGCCGACCTCGAACGTGGTGACGACGACGACGCGCACCGGAATTCGTGCCGCCTGGGCCGTGCCCGCCCCGGCCATGCCCAGCAGCAGGGCAAGGCAGGAGACCATCCATGTGGGTCGGCCGATCATGATCATCCGTTTCCTTTCTGGCGGCGGGGTGCGGCGCCCGCGCCGGCATCGCGGATCATCCCGGCCTCGAAGTCATGCAGCCGGGCCTCCAGCGTCCATTGCAGCCGTGCCTTCTCGCTGCCGGCCAGCACGTCGTGGCAGGCACCCGCGGCGGGTGCGGGGCCGGGCGGCACCGCGGCGCAGGCCGCCACCATGCGGTAGGGCGCGGTCTGCCGCCACAGGCTGTCCCCCGGGACGAAGGCATATTCCAGCCCGCTGCGCGACAGGTCGCGCAGCGCGGCGTAGTCGAGCGCATAGGTCGTCGCCGCGCGGTCATATTCCCGGGTCAGGTCGATGCGCGACACGCCCTCGTCATCCGTGGACAGCGCGACCGGCACCCCGGCGGCGCGATAGGCGCGGAAGGGATGGGCCGCGCCGGCCACGCCGAGAATGACGTCGTTGCTGGTCAGGTTGATTTCCACCATCACGCGGCGACGCGCCATTTCGGCCATCAGCCCATCGGAATCGTCTTCATGCAGGATGTCCACCCCGTGGCCGATCCGGCGGGCGCCGGCGATTTCCACCGCCTGTCGGATATGGGTGCGCAGCCCCTCGGGCGGGACCAGGCCGGGCGCCAGTTCCCCGGCATGCAGCGACAGCTTCACCTGCGGATCGCGCCGGGCCAGCCAGCCGAACATGCGCATATGCAGCCCGTAGTCGCGCATGGCGATGGCGTTGTCTTCCGGCGCCACGATGTTCACGCCGACGAAGCGGGGATCGGCCTTGACCAGCGCATAGCCGAAATCAAGCTGCGGAAAGACCATGGCCGGGGGCATGGTGCGGATGGTCTGGTACAGATAGCGCACGACGACCGAGCAGCCGGGGCGGGCCTGGTCCGTGCCGCACTGCAGGACGGCATGCATGCGCGCCTCCATCGCATCGACCTCCTGCCGTGCCGCCGCGACCAGGGCGGGCAGCGCCGGGGCGATGGCGCGATCGACGTCGGCGAACCCGTCGCCCTGCAAGGGAAGGTGTGTGCCCAGTCCCGCGACCGGGCCGAGCTGCGGCGACACCATCAGTTCCAGGTACAGGACGTGATCGCCCGCCGCGTGCGTCACGGCTTCGGCCAGCATGTCGCCGCCATGGGTCATCTGTACCGGCATGAACCGGTCGAAGGTCGCGAAGAAATGGTCATGCCCGGACCGGTCGGTCGCGGTCGGCACGAAATCGCGCATCGACAGCGCGTCGATCATGTCGGCCCGGTCGTCGGGACGGGCGGCCAGGTCGGCGGCGCGGACCCGGCCCGAGACCGGCGCGGGGCCGCAATTGCCCGGCAGGATGCGCCCCAGCGCGGGCGAGACGCACAGCCCGTCCTGCGCCGCCCAGTCCAGCATGCTCTCGGCATAGACCGCGCCCGCCAGATGGTTGTGCAGGTCGGCGCCCTTCGGCATGGCGCGCAGCACGTCGTCCAGCCGCGCCGGATCGGTCCGGATGCGGTCGAAGGCAGCCGAGGCGGCGTCGGGCTGGACCGGTGCGGCCCGGGACGCGGCCACCCCGGGCGTGATCAGTGAAACGGCCAGGCCGGCGGCCAGGGCGCAGACGGGAACGAGTCGGACCATGCGGCGATGGTGCGGTGACCGATTCCAAAACGCAACAGCCGCCACATGTCAGGACAGGGGGCTGAAGCGGGGAACGCCATCGACGTCCTCGACCCACATGGCCAGGGGCCGGACCCAGTAATCGCCACGGGCCTCGCTGCGATAGGTCACCAGCCATTCCTCGGTTTCCGAGTGCCGGCCGACGCAGATCAGCGTGTACAGGCCGCCCTTGTAATGCCGATACAGGCCCGGCCGTGTCCTTTCGGTCTCGTTCATGCGTTACTACCCTTGTCCTGCCCGGATTCGGCTCCGGGACCCCGAGCCAGCGCCCACGCGAACCGACGGAACCTCATCGCATGAACCGCCCGCCTCGTCATATCCTGCCCCTTCTCCTGCCGGTCATCATGCCGATGCTGGCGCTCGGCCCCGCGCGGGGCGCCGCGCCACGTCACCCGTCGCATCCCGCCACGATGGGCGGCCCCGTCACGCTGACGCAACAGCCGGACAGCGTGCTGGACCGGGCGGCGCGGCTGCTGAACGCGGGCGACCTGGCGGCGGCGGCCCGGCGCGGGAATACGCCCGTGGTGCTGGTCGGGTCGGCCCCCCTGTCGACCCGGGCGGGGGACAGCGCGCTGTTCGTGCAGTTGCAGTCGGCCGACCTGTGCGGATCGGCGGGCTGTTCGACGTCGGTCTATCTGCGCAAGGACAAGCAGGACTGGATCAAGGTCCTGGATTCGGTCAGCGGCCCGGTTTCGCTGTCGCGCCGCACGCATGGCGGGATGCACGACCTGATCATCAACGGGACCGATCGCTGGGTGTGGAACGGCACGACCTATCGCGACACCATGCCCGCCCCGCCCGCCGACGATCTGCGCCAGTCGATCGAACACTACCAGGCCCAGCACCACAAGGCACCGCCGCCGCAGTAACGGGGCCGACACAGGAAAGACGGGGGAGTGCGTGGAGCGGGTGAAGGGAATCGAACCCTCGTATGCAGCTTGGGAAGCTGCCGTTCTACCATTGAACTACACCCGCGGCGCAGCGGCCCCTATAGCCCAGCGAGCCGGACGATGCAATCCGTTCCGCCGCCGTCGACCGCGCGGGGCGGCGATGGTTGACGAGCGGCGCCCCGATCCGCGATAACCCTGTCGTCCGGCGGGCCTGGGGTTCGGCGGGCCCTCGTGATTTGGATCGGCCGGCTTGCGACGAGGTTAAACAGACGCGCTAAAGAGGCCTGACTTCCGCCAGAATCCGCGGGCGTCACGGTTTCCACGGTCGGATTTTCGCGTCGGGACGCGGGGCCGCCGGATCGGTTCGACACCGGATGCCCCGAGGCCCGGCCTTTCTGACGATTCTGTTCCGGGAGCTCATGATGAGCAACGATTCGACCGACCGAGCCTACCGCCCCGCGACCCGCCTGCTGCATTCCGGCGTCGAGCGCACCCCGTTCGGCGAGACGAGCGAGGCGATGTTCCTGACATCGGGCTTCGTCTACGACAATGCCGAACAGGCCGAGGCGACCTTCACCGGCGACGTGACGCATTATCAGTACAGCCGGTTCGGCAACCCCACCGTCGAGGCGCTGGAGAAGCGCCTGGCGGACCTGGAAGGGGCCGAGGCCTGCATCGCGACCTCGACGGGCATGGGGGCGGTGTCGTCCGCGCTGCTGTCGCACGTCAAGGCCGGGGACCGGGTGGTGGCGTCGCGCGCGCTGTTCGGGTCGTGCCACTGGATCGTCGCCAACCTGCTGCCGCGCTACGGGGTGGAAACGGTGTTCGTGGACGGGGGCGACATGGACGCGTGGGCGGAAGCCCTGGCGCGGCCCACGGCGGCGGTCCTGCTGGAAAGCCCGTCGAACCCGATGCTGGACATCCTGGACATCCGCGCCATTTCCGACCTGGCGCACTGGGCCGGAGCCCTGGTGGTGGTCGACAATGTTTTCGCGACCCCGCTGCTGCAGAAGCCGCTGGAACTGGGGGCGGATGTCGTCGTGTATTCCTGCACCAAGCATATCGACGGCCAGGGGCGCGTCCTGGGCGGCGCGGTGCTGGGCCGCAAGGACTGGATCACCGATACCCTGCAGCCCTTCACCCCGCATACCGGCGACGCCCTGTCGCCGTTCAATGCCTGGGTGATGCTGAAGGGGCTGGAGACGCTGGCCCTGCGCGTCCGGGCAATGACCGACAACGCCGCCGCCGTCGCCGATCACCTGGCCGGCGCCGAGGGGGTGACGCGGGTGTTCTATCCCGACCGGCCCGACCATCCGCAATACGCGCTGGCGCAGGCGCAGATGAGCGGCGCCTCCACCCTGGTCGCCTTCGAGGTCGCGGGCGGCAAGGCGGGCGCCTTCGCCTTCATGAACGCGTTGCGGCTGATCGCGATTTCCAACAATCTGGGTGATGCGCGATCGATGGTGACGCACCCGGCCACCACCACGCACATGAAGATCGGCGCCGAGGAACGGGCACGACTGGGCATCACCGACGGCGTGATCCGCTTTTCGGTGGGTCTGGAAGACAGCGCCGATCTGAAGGATGATCTGGATCGCGGGCTGGCCGCCCTTCGGTCACGCTGACGCAGGCAGGAACGCGCCATGGCCCAAGACAGACCGCCGCCCCCCGGACTGGACCCCGACCCGGACGCCGCCCTGGCCGAGGCCATGGACGGCGCCCCGTGCTACGAGGCGACGACCGGCGCGATCCGCGTGGTCGTCCGGGCCTTCTGGCTGGACGACCAGTCCCAGCCGGAGGAACACCGCTTCACCTGGGCCTATCGCATCCGGATCGAGAACCACGGCAGCGACACGGTCCAGTTGCTGCGCCGCACATGGGAAATCACCGACGCCACCGGCCGGGTGGAACATGTCCATGGTGACGGCGTGGTCGGCGAACAGCCGGTGCTGGAGCCCGGCCAGGCCTTCGAATACACATCCGGCGCGGCGTTGCAGACGCCCACCGGCTTCATGCGCGGGCAGTTCCACATGATCCGCCCGCAGGCGCACCAGCAGTTCGACGTGCGGATTCCGCCGTTCAGCCTGGATTGCCCGTACCACCCCGCCATCATTCATTAAGGGCGCCGCTCCGGCACGCCCCCAGCAAGACAGGCTCATGACCCCCACCGACACGGTTCCCCTGCCCCGTCCCTCTCGCGAGGAGGCGGAAGACGCGATCCGCACCCTGCTACGCTGGGCGGGCGAAGATCCCGCCCGCGAAGGGCTGCTCGATACGCCGGGCCGCGTAGTGCGGTCGTACGAGGAATTCTTCCAGGGCTATGCCGAGGACCCGTCCGAAATCCTGTCGCGCACCTTCTCGGAAGTCGATGACTACGACGAGATCGTGCTGCTGCGCGACATCCGTTTCGAAAGCCATTGCGAGCACCACATGGTGCCGATCATCGGCGTCGCGCATGTCGCCTACCTGCCCGGCAAGCGGGTGGTGGGGATTTCGAAACTGGCGCGGGTGGTCGAGGCCTTTTCCCGCCGGCTGCAGATCCAGGAACGCCTGACGGCGCAGATCGCCAATACGATCAACGATGTGCTGCAACCGCATGGCGTCGCGGTGATCCTGGAGGCCGGGCACCAATGCATGACCACGCGCGGGGTGCATCGGCCCGGCGTATCGATGGTGACCAGCCGCATGCTGGGGGTATTCCGCACCAATTCGGATACGCGGCGCGAACTGATGGCGATGCTGAACCGGCCTTCGGCCGCCACCACCCATATATAACCGCCCGTTCGACCGGGTGGGTGGTCCCCGCCGGTGGCGGGGACCTTCGGGTCAGTCGCCCGCCTTTTCGTTGATCTGATAGGTCAGGGTCACGTGGCTGTCGCCCGGCTTCTGGGCCGGCACGACCTGGACCGACGCGCTGATATCACGCTTCTGGTACAGCTTCTGGACGGCTTCCTGATCGGCGGCCATCGTGGCCTGGGTGATCGCCGAACCCGGACGCAGGGCCGTCGCCGCCGTCAGGTCGGCGGTGGAAACCTTCTTGTTGCCCTCGAAGACGATCTTGTCGACGACCAGGCCGACATGGGTTTCGGTTTCGGTTCCCGGGGCCTGTTCCTCGATGACCCACTGGACATAGACCGCCTTGCCCGCGAATTTCGTCCTGCCGCCCAGTTTCAGGCCGACATTCTTCTTCTGGTAGACGGCCATGACGTCCTGCATGGCGGCTGCGATCTGGTTGCGGGTGACGGTGTCCCCCACATGGAAGGGAACGGCGGCCAGGATGTCCTCCGTCGAGACCTGCTTGTTGCCGGTCACGACCACCGATTTCAGCTTCAGCGGGTCATTGGGCCCCGGCGCGGCGGCGAACGCCACGTCGTGCAGGGCGGGCACCGAGGCGAAGCCGGTGGCCAGGGCAACGGCCAGCGCCGAGCGGGCCATGATATGACGGATGGTGCGCAAAATGGAATTCTCCCATGACACGGGCCGGCGGCGTGCGCGCCGACCCCCTGCCCCCATGATGCACACCTTCCGGGCAATGCCAATGATGGCCGCGGCCCGGTTCTAGAAGAGCGCCCGGTCGGGGATCGTGGCGACGTTGCCGGCAAGGCCGGCATCATATCCGGCCGGACCGTGCCCGTCGGACTGCGGCAGGCCGGAGCCCGCACAGGCGGACAGTGCCAGGGCGGACGAGATCGCGACGGCGATCGCGGTCGCGGAAGTCTTTGTGGATTTCATCATGTTTCGTATCCTTTCCTGATGAGGCACCTGAAACGGGATACGGATTTCCGAGACGGCCGGGAAACAGATAGTATCGAATTCCGTGATAGGAACACCCGATAACAGGTTTCCTTTTCCACAATGGAATCGATAAAATATCGTCAGGGACGCGGCACGTCGCGACCTATGCTTCCGGCCCGTCCTGGCACGGGCGGCACCCTTCGGGAACGTGCCGGCGCAGGAAATCGCCAAGCTCGGCAAAGGCCGGCCCGCGCGGGTCCGATTTGCGCCAGACGGCGCCGATCGTCCGGCTGGCATCCGCCAGGGGCCTGACGGCGATGAGGCCGCGCCATTCGCCGCGATTGCGCAGCGCCAGATGGGGGATCAGGGAATGGCCCTCGCCGGCGCCGATCATGTGCCAGAGCATTTCCAGGCTGGTCGCAAGCCGCTGCCGCGCGCGCGCCTGCGTCGGCAGGCCGCACAGCGCAAGCGCCTGGTCGCGCAGGCAGTGACCGTCTTCGAGCAGCAGGAGTTCGGGCCCGTCCAGGTCACGCGTCGCCAGCGACCGCTTGCGGGAAAGCGGATGGCCGGACGGAACGGCGGCGACGAACGGTTCCTCGAAAAGGGCGCAATCCATGAACGATTTTTCCGAAACCGGCAGCGCCGCGAATACAAGGTCGAGCTCGTCCTGCTGCAACTTCGCCAGGAGTGGTCCGGTCAGGCCGTCCGTCACCTGCAGCCTGAGATCAGGATAGCTCTTGCGCAGCAGCGGCAGCATGCTGGGAATGTAGTAGGGCCCCAGCGTCGCGATCACGCCGATGCGCAGGATTCCGTTCAGCGGCCCGGACTGCATGTGCGCCGCCTCCAGCATCATCCGGGCGGCGGTCACGACATCCCTTGCCCGTTCCAGGAGCCGTATACCTTCCGGTGTCGGCTTCACATGCCGTCGCGTACGTTCGAACAAGACGACGCCCAGGAGATTTTCCAGCTTGCGGATCTGCTCGGACAGCCCCGCCTGGCTGACGCCACATCGTTCGGCGGCGCGGGAGAAGTTTCGCAGATCATCGACGGCCACGGCATATTCGATGTCGCGCAGCGACAGGCCAGACAGGGGAGTGTAGGTCTTTTCCATAAGTACGATCGCTCAATCCAATCCCATAAAATGGTTTTACCTATAATTCCCATCGGGACAAACGATTTCCGCCCGAGGGAAATTTGTCGGACACCCGTTCTGTCATCAACGCACAGAAGGACAGAACTTATGACGACGATAAACTCCGAACTGAAGTCATTCAGCACCGATGCCTTCCATAACGGCGAATTTATCAAGGTATCGGACCAGGATGTGAGGGGAAAATGGGCCGTCTTTTTCTTCTATCCGGCGGATTTCACCTTCGTCTGCCCGACAGAACTGGAAGATATGGCCGATCATTACGCCACTTTCCAGGATCTGGGCGTCGAGATCTACGCCGTTTCCACCGACAAGCATTTCACGCACAAGGCCTGGCATGACACGTCGCCGGCGATCGGCAAGATCCGCTACGTCATGCTTGGCGACCCCACGGGCGCGATCTCCCGCAATTTCGGCGTGCTGGTCGAGGACGCCGGCGTCGCGAACCGCGGCACCTTCCTGATCGATCCGCAGGGGCGGGTGCAATATATGGAAATCACCGCCGAAGGCGTCGGCCGGACGGCCGAAAGCCTGATCGACAAGATCAAGGCCGCCCAATACATCGCTGCTCATCCCGGCGAAGTCTGCCCCGCCAAGTGGAAGGAGGACGGCGCGACCCTGACCCCGTCCCTGGATCTGATCGGCAAGATCTGACCCCAGCCACAGGCCCGGCCCATGCGGCCGGGCAACCGCCCCACTTCACTGGAATACGGAATCCTCCCGATGCTGCAGGATACGATCAAGTCACAACTCAAGGACCATTTCGCCAATCTTGCACATCCGATCGTGCTCGAAGCCTCGCTCGACGACAGCGCTCCGGCCCGGGACATGGCGGCATTGCTGCACGAGATCGCCGCGCTTTCCGGCAAGATTCGCGTCTCGACGGACGGCGTGGCGTCGCGGCGCCCATCCTTCGTAATTCGGCGCGAGGACGCAGCGGGCAGCGTGGCGTTCGCCGCCATTCCCATGGGACATGAATTCACCTCGCTGGTTCTGGCGCTGTTGCAGGTCGGGGGTCATGCGCCGAAACTGCCGGACGACGTTACGGCCCAGATCAGGTCGCTGAGCGGCACGTATCGTTTCGAAACCTATGTTTCGCTGTCCTGCCAGAACTGCCCGGATGTCGTGCAGGCGCTCAATGCGATGAGCGTGCTGAACCCGAACATCAGCAACATCACGATCGACGGCGCGCTGTACCAGCGTGAGGTCGAAGACAAGAACATCATGTCCGTCCCCCAGGTGTACCTGAACGGACAGCCCTTCGGGTCCGGCCGCATGGGTGTCGCGGAGATCCTGGCGAAGCTGGATGCCGACGCACCGAAACGGATCGCGGAACGGCTGAAGGATCTTGCCCCGTTCGACATCCTGGTCGTGGGCGCGGGTCCGGCCGGGTCGGCGGCGGCGGTCTATGCGGCGCGCAAGGGGCTGCGTACCGGCCTGATCGCCGAGCGGTTCGGCGGCCAGGTGATGGACACCGCCGGCATCGAGAATTTCATCTCGGTCAGGGAAACGGAGGGGCCGAAGCTGGCCGCCGCGCTGGAGGCGCATGTGCGCCAATACGACGTGGAGGTCATTTCCGCGCAACGGGTGCGGGAGTTGCATGCCGCAGCACAGCCCGGCGCCCTCCACCACGTCGTGCTGGAGAGCGGGGCGAGCCTGCGGGCGCGCACGATCATTCTTGCAACCGGAGCGCACTGGAGACATCTCAACGTCCCCGGCGAGGAGGAGTATCGCACCCGTGGGGTGGCCTACTGCCCGCACTGTGACGGTCCTTTCTTCAAGGGAAAGCCGGTCGCGGTCGCCGGAGGGGGCAATAGCGGCGTCGAAGCCGCGATCGACCTCGCCGGGATCAGTTCCCACGTGACGCTGCTGGAGCGCGACCCGGCGCTGCGGGCGGACAGGCTCCTGCAGGACAAGCTTCGCAGCCTGTCCAATGTCAGCATCATGACGAATGCCGTGATCACTAAGGTCGAAGGCAACGGCACGAAGATGACGGGCCTGACCGTTCAGGACGGCAGCGGAACCGCGCGGTATCTGGACGTCGACGGCGTATTCGTCCAGATCGGACTGCTTCCCAATACCGATTGGCTTCGCGGCACGATCGAGCGTACGGCGTTCGGCGAAATTATCGTCGATGGCCGGGGCATGACGTCGATTCCCGGAATCTTCGCGGCGGGCGATGCGACGACCACGCCGTACAAGCAGATCGTCATCGCGATCGGGGACGGGGCCAAGGCCGCGCTGGCCGCGTTCGACTACCTTATCCGCCTGCCCGGCTGACCGCCTGGTCCAGAACGTCGTCGGCCGTGACCGAACGTGACGAGGTGGAATCGCCTCGTCACGATCCATCCTTCTTATCCGGGGAGTTTGACGGTGACACCCAGCAGCGTGATGAACTGGGCCAGCCAGCGGGGATGGGCCGGCCAGGCCGGCGCGCTGACCAGCAATCCGTCGGTCACCGCGTCATCGATCGCGATATCGGCATAGACGCCGCCGGCCAGCTCGATTTCGGGCCGGCAGGCGGGATAGGCCGAGACGGTGCGCCCGCTGATGACCCGGGCAGCGGCGAGCAACTGGCCGCCATGGCAGATGGCGGCGACCGGCCGGTCGGAGAAAGCACGGACCAGGGCGATGACCTGCGGGTCCAGGCGCAGATATTCCGGGGCGCGGCCGCCCGGGACCACCAGCCCCGCATAGTCCGCCGCGTTCACCTGCTCGAAATCCGCCGTCAGGGTAAAGCGGTGGCCGGGCTTTTCGCTGTAGGTCTGCGCCCCTTCGAAATCATGGATCGCGGTCAGGACGTAATCGCCCGCCCGCTTGCCCGGGCAGACCGCATCGACCGTGAAGCCCAGCATCGTCAGGGCCTGGTACGGCACCATGATTTCGTAATCTTCGACGTAATCGCCCGCCAGCAGAAGCAGCTTCTTGCCAGTCATCGCATTGCCAGTCATCGCATGACCTTTCAATCGTGAGCGGGTTCCAGATGCTCCCGCAGGCGGGGCATCAGTTCCACGAAATTGCAGGGGCGGTGGCGGCTGTCCAACTGCCAGACCAGGATGTCGTCCCACCCGTCCTTCACCGCGCCGGACGACCCCGGCAGCGCGAACAGGTAAGTGCCGTTGGCGACCCCGGCCAGGGCGCGCGACTGGATCGTCGACGTCCCGATCTTCTGGTACGACAGCATGCGGAACAGTTCACCGAAGCCCTCGATCCGCTTTTCCAGCACCCGTTCGAAGGCTTCGGGCGTCACGTCGCGGCCCGTGACGCCGGTGCCGCCGGTGGAAATGACCGCGTCGATCGCGGGATCGGCGATCCAGCCCGCCAGACGGGCCGCGATGCGGTCGGCATCGTCCGGTTCGATGGCGCGGTCGGCCAGGTGATGGCCGGCGGCAGCGATACGCTGCACGAGCAGGGCGCCGGAGGTGTCGGTTTCCAATACGCGCGTATCGGAAACCGTCAGCACCGCGATACGGACTGGCAGGAACGGTCGGGTGGGATCGAGTCTGGACATGGCATCCATGTTCCCCACCACCGATACTGCCGTCAACGCTCTTCACGCCCGGCAGGAAACATGTGGGCGAAGCCTGCCTGGAAACGTGGTCTGGTGAGCGAGAGTGCCGCGCGGCGGCACGCCCGTCGTGTGTTTCCGAGCACCGGAGCACAGGAAACGCGCGTCGGATCGCCACCAGAGCGCGTTTACGGGCAGGCTTAGAATGTGAGGCCGGTTTCCATGTCTATGATGAAGGCGTTGGCGTAGCGGTTGGTGCCGCCCGGGTGCCAGACATATTGCAGGCCGGGGCGCAACGTGGCCCACGGGGTCGGCCGCCAGCCATAGTTCAGTTCGATGGCCGGTTCGTTCGAAGGGCGGATCGCCTTCTGGCCCTGCTGCTGCAGCATGCCCGCATATTGCGCCATCTTGGGATTCAGCACCGCGATCTTGCCGCCGAAGCTGATCGTATCGTTCGGACGATTGGGGAGCGTTCCCTTGCGGATGATGCCCCAGGTCGCGAAATACGGCGACAGCGCGGTGCGCGGATCGCCCCAGATGAACGACCCGAAAATGACCGTACCCCGGCCGCTGCCGGACTGGTCGCGCTGGATCATCTGGTCACCTTCGAACCAGCCGCCGAAGCGGCCGCGGATCTGGGTGGTCGGCAGGTCGATCAGTTCGACGCTCGCCGGCTGATAGGCCCCGGCCTTGGAGGTGACGATCGGGACCTCGGACGTGTCCCAGTATCCGCCGATGCGGATATTGCCGTCCATGTCGCCGGTATAGTCGTTGCCGTGGTGCCAGCCGAGCTGGAACGGCAGGTAGACGCCCGTCGTATCGTCCAGGCCCAGCTTGAAGCCGTTATGGGTGTTCGAGATGGTGTTATCGACGTTATAGATACCCGCCGACACCAGATAATGGTCGTTGCCGGCCGGATAGAGCTTCAGCCACGCGCCCGGATGGGCCGTGGGATACCAGCCATAGCCGCCATTCATCGCCAGCCCCTGCGGCATGCCGCAGATCGCGTTGGTCTGGAACTGGCAGTAGATCGACATGCCCCAATGCATGGTGGACTGCCCGAAATCGTTTTCGGTGTTGATCCAGCCGGCTTCCATCGAGACGTAGCGATTGAACTGCTTTTCCAGCGACAGGCGGGTGATGCGCACGGTCTCGCCCGAGCCGAAGATCTGCTGCACGGAATCCACCGCGCCGCCCAGCGGGCCCGCCGCCAGGCTGAGGCCCGCGCGTTCGGTCAGCAGAATATGCAGGACGCCGATGTCATGATGGATCAGCCTGGCGAAATTGATGTCGGCGCCCAGCCCGAATTCATGCGCGTAGCGGACACCGGCATATTTTCCGCCCACCGGATTGCCGGATGCGTCTTCCAGGAAATGCCCCTGGATATGCACGCCGCGATCTTCCAGATGGGTACGCAGCCCGCCCCAGTCGCCCGTCATGGTGCTGCCGCGAATCCATTCCTCGTAACTGGGCGGGAAATAGCCCGCCAGCAAGGACGGGGGCACATAGACGTGCGCCGCCGCGGCCTGTTTCGAGGACGTGGTTGCCGGGACGGCCTGTTTCGGGGCGGGAGCGGGGACAAGCCGTGCCGGGACCCGATTCGCATAGCCGCCCACCACGACCGGCCGCGTGGTCGCCACGACGTCGGACTGGGTGGACTGCGCGCGAGCGGACCCGTCGGATAGCATCAGGCCGGATATGGACAGCACGACCGCCGCCCCGAACACAGTACGAATCATCGGGTTCCATCTACCTGCGTCCGGCATCGGCCAAGGGCATGCCGGAGGGACATCATCACGTCAGGTGCCTGCAGGCACCTTTATTGTTTTGGGCGACGCTCTATTCTGTCGTCGTCCTGGGTTCGCCCCGTATAACATTCGCATGACCGATATACCACAACGTCCCGAGAGCGTGATGGAGTGTCGATATATCTGTATATAAAACAATCGAGTAAGACGGATTCCTCGCCCCACCCCGAACCCACGCCACATCGATTATAACACAATTGTGATTTTTACGATGGCGTTGCGGACTCAATCGTCAGGGCACGCGCTCCCAGGCCGGTAAACAGTTCGGTCCGGCAGGTCAGGATCAGGACCTGCACGCGGGTGGCCGCATCAGCCAGGATATCGAACATACGGTCCAGCCGGCCGGCATCGGACCAGGTCAGGGCATCATCCAGCACCAGCATGGCCGGACGCCCGCGCGCGCGCAGCAATTCCGCCAGTCCCAGCCGCACCAGCACCGCGATCTGCTCGCGCGTGCCGTCCGAGAGGTTTTCGAACGGCTCGCCGACGCGCCGGGTCAGGCCCGAGACGCGGAAATCCGGGTCCACGGTCGCCACCGCCCGGGGAAAGAGCGCGGCCAGCGCCGGCTGGATCGCCCGGCTGAGCGGGGCCAGATAGCGTTCCGTCGCCGCCCGGGCCGCGCCCGCCACCGCGTCGCGCAGGCAGTGCAGGATCGCGACCTCGCGCGCGCAGGCCGCGCGTTCGGCGGCGTGGGAGTCCCGCAATCTGTCCTGGGCGGCGATCCGTTCGTCCAGGCCGTCGCCCTCGGCCGCGCGGATCCGGGCCTCGCGCGCCGCCATGTCCTGTTTCAGTGCCGCCAGGCGGGCGCTTCCGTCCTGGATCGCGCGCTCCAGGCGTTGGATCGCGGCGTCGGCCAGGGCCTCCGTGCCGTCGGGCCGGGTTTCCTCGATCCGGTGCAGCGCCTGTCCGGCCTCACGCATCGCAGCGTCTTCCGCCGCCAGCCGGGCGGATAGCGCGTCGTCCGACTCGGCGGCGCGGGCCGCCGCCAGGTCGTGCGTCAGCCGGGACGCGGCATCCTGCGCCAGGCGGTGGTCGCCTTCCAGGCGCCCCAGTTCGGCGGCCGCCAGGCGCAGGGTTTCGTCGGGCGCGAACAGGGCCTGGTTGGCCGCGGCGTGGCGGTCCTCGGCCGCCTGCATGGCATCGCTGGCCCGCTCCAGCGCCTCGGCGGGGTCCTGTCCGGCGGCGGGGTTCCCGTCCTCATCGCCGTGCCGGGCGATCCGCGCCTCCAGTTCGGCCAGACGGCGGCGGCCCTCGGTCATGGCCGCGGCGGGCGACCGGTCGGCGGCCACCAGCAGGCCGGCCAGCGTCGTCTGCGCCGCCTGGAAGGCCAGGTCGGCCTGGCGGCGTTCGGCCAGGGCGGCCTCGGCCGCGTCGGGATCGACGCAGCCCGCGGCGTCCAGCGCCTGGCGCAGGGCGTGGTCGGCCCTTGCCGCGTCGGCGCGCAGCCGTTCGCGGTCATGGCTGGCGGGTTCGATGGATACGGTGCCGATACCCGCGATGTGCAACCGGGCGGTGTCCGTCACCTGAACGCGGCCGGAACCCAGCACGCGGCCGTCCAGCTTCAGCCGTCCGGCGCCCGTGCCCTCCAGCACCACGTCCAGCATCGTCGCCTGCGCCTGGCTGGCGGCGCGGGCGGCCTGGACGGCGCGGGCGGCCTGGCGGATCGCGGTCATCCGGGCCTCGTCGACCGTGCAGGCGGACAGGCGGGCCGCCGCCCGCGTCACCGCCTGCGCCGCCTGGTCCAGCCGGTCGAGCGACGCCGCCGCATCGCGCCGTTCCTGTTCCAGCCGCGTCCGCTCCACCCGCCGCGTGGCCCGGTCCAGGGCGCGCCGGGCCGACAGGCGGTGTGCGTCGGCATCCTGGACCGCCCGCATGCGCGCGGCCTGGGCGGTCTGGGCCGCGTCATGGGCCGCCCGCGCCGCCGCCAGCGCCTCGGCCAGGTCCGCCCTGCGCGCCGACTGGGCATCCAGCGCCTGCCGCCATTCGGCACGGCGGGCCACATCCTGCCGCACAGCGGCCAGCCGCGCCGTCGCGTGGTCCAGCGCGGCGCGCGCGGCACGGTGCCGGGCGTCATGGTCGCGCAGCCGATCGCGTTGCCGCCGGGCCTCGGCCAGATGCTCGCGCTCCTTCTCGCGCCGGTCGGAATCGTCCTCGCGCGCCAGGCGGCGGCGCAGGTCGGCCATGGCCTGCAGATCGTCCTCCAGCACCTGCCGGCGGGTCTGCAGGCGGGCCAGTTCGTCGGACGCCGCCTGCTCGCCCTCGATCGCCGCGCGATAGCGCCCCTTGGGATTGCCGCGCCCGTCCAGCAGCACCGACAGGTCGGCCAGCACCCGCGCCAGGATGCGTTCGGCGGCCTCGCCGCCCGTCATGGCGCCGAGGTCGGATTCCAGGCAGGCGCGCAGGGTCGTCCGCGCGGGGTCGGAAAAATCGGGCTGGGCCAGGCTGTGGCCCTGCCCGACCCACAGGGCATTCATCAGGCCCAGCGCCTCGGTCCCGCGCTTGCCGGACTCGACGCCGATCAGGGCATGCAGGCGGGCCTCCGCCGCATCGCCCTGGAAGGTCGCGCCGTCACCGCTCAACTGGGCGAAGGGCCGGTGCAGGAAGCGCTTTTCCAGCCGCCACATCGTGCCGTCCACGGTGAAGTCGACCGCGATCCGGGGCGCGCCCTTGCCGCCATAGGGTTGCAGGTCGGCGATCGGCCGGCTCTTGGAGCCGTGCTGCAACAGGAAGACGGCGCGCAACGCGGCCAGCAGGGTCGATTTGCCGGATTCGTTCGGCGCCCCCAGCAGGTTCAGCCCCGGCCCCAGCCCCGCCAGGCGCACCGGATCGGCGAAGCGCCGGACCTGTTCGACCTCCAGCCCATGCAGAATCATGCCGCACCTCCCCCGGATTGCGGATCGCCCGCGCGGGCCAGCAGGTAGAGCCGTTGCAGCGCCGCGGCGGCGATGTCGCGGCCGTCCTCGGGGCCTTCATGCGTCTGGCGGACCAGGGCGTCCGCCGCCGCCCGCACCGCGCCGGCCAGGCCAAATCCGTCCAGGTCGTCGGGCGACGGGGCCAGGCCGGGGGCGCCGTCGATGCGCAGCAGCCGCAAGGCCGAGCCCAGCCCGTCCACGATCCGCGTCTGGTAGCATTCGAGGTCGGTCAGGTTCAGCGCCCCGCTGACCGCCAGGCGAACCAGGACGCGGCTGGGATCGTCGCGGTCGATGGCGCGCAGCCGGGCATCCAGCGCCTCGATGCCGGCGGCGTCGGTCAGCACCGCCTGTTCGCGCCGCCAGCGAAAGCGCCCGACATCGTGGGATTCGACGACCGGTTCGGCCCGGGGACCGTCCAGCGTGACCAGCAGCGCCTGCCCGCCGCCGGCGCCCCCGACATCGAACCCGTCGACTTCCGGCGTGCCGGAATACCAGGTCCGGGCGTCGATCCGCAGCGCGCCGTGCCAGTCGCCCAGCGCCAGGTAGGACAGGCCCGCCTGCCGCGCGCGGTCGATGGCGATCACGTTATGGTCCGGCGCGTCCTCGCCGAACGTGCGGACCGACCCGTGCGCCAACCCCACCCGCATGGCGCCTTCCGGCGTGGCCGACCGGTCCATTCCCGCCGTGGGGTCGCCGATGACGTGGCGGTGGCCCAGCCCGGCCGGAATGACCCAGGCCGTGCCGGCCGCGTCCAGCGGCGCCGGGTCGTCGGACAGATGGGGCAGGATGGTGTCCGGCAGGCCGGTACGCAGCAGCCGGTCCCACAGCCCGTCCGGTTCGTGGAAATCGTGGTTGCCCGGGATCAGGTGCCAGCGCAGGTCGGGGAATTGCCGCATCCGTTCGATCGGCTGGCGCAGGGTGCGTTCCGCCGGGCGCGTATAGTCATAGATGTCGCCCGCCACCACCACCGCGTCGGCCCCCTGGGCGCGGGCCAGGCGGCCGATCCGGCTGATCGCTTCCAGCCGTTCGTGCTGCAGGACCGGCAGGACGTCGTCGTCGGCGAAGCGGAAGACCTTGCCGATCTGCCAGTCGGACGTGTGAATCAGGCGCATGGCGTCTTATCGCCCGAACCGGCGCCGGGGGCCAGAGGAACCGCCGGACGACCTTTTCCCTGCCGTATTTCGGACATGAGGCCGGGCAAGACTGCGTATGGCCAGCCCGGCAGTCCGGCCGCGCGGCGAAGACAG
This sequence comes from Gluconacetobacter diazotrophicus PA1 5, assembly GCF_000067045.1. Taxonomy (NCBI): domain Bacteria; kingdom Pseudomonadati; phylum Pseudomonadota; class Alphaproteobacteria; order Acetobacterales; family Acetobacteraceae; genus Gluconacetobacter; species Gluconacetobacter diazotrophicus. The sequence goes on along the minus strand of NC_010125.1, from coordinate 782,880 downwards.
GGTTCAAGACACTCCGATGATGGTTCCGGTTCGCAGTTCCTCCCACACCACCCCGCCCCCTGTGACGACGTCCAGCCCCAACCGCCCTGCCCGTCGCACCCGCCTGCATCCGGCCATGTCCGAGGCCGTGCGGGCCATTCATACCCGGCACCGCCGGCATCTGCAGACCCACCGCCGCTCGGACGCCGGGCGCGCCCTCCGCTGAATCGTGGAGCGGCCATGACCATGGCACATTTCAGCCATCGGACCGGGATCGCGGGGGACGGATTCCCAGACAACTGATTGAAACACTGCCTTTATTCCCTCGACCAGCCCGTATCCCGGGCTGGGCGCGGCCGCCGTGACATGGTTTGTCGCTATCGTGACACATAGGATGGGCAGCCGGCCGCCATACTTCGCTCCGGCCCACGGATAGGGTCAGGCGGCACGGCGGATAGGGGCAAGGACGTATGGGGCAGGACGCCGCAAGCGGCGGGGCGGGCATGCGGGCCGGCATCGCGCGCCGGGTCTGGCTGCCTCCCATACTGGCGGGATGGTTTCCCCCCGGCAGCATCGCCTTCTGCCTGCGCACCTGGGCATCGGCCGTGCTGGCCCTGACCGTGGCGTTCTGGATGCAAATCGACTCGCCGGCCAGCGCGGGCGTCACGGTGATGATCCTGTCCCAGCCCCTGCGCGGCCAGATCCTGTCCAAGGCGCTGTATCGCATCGTGGGTACCCTGGTCGGCGCTGCCGTCGCGATCGGGCTGATCGCGGCCTTCGGGCAGGACCGGTTCATGGTGCTGGGGGGGGCCGCGCTGTGGCTGGGGCTGTGCGTGGTCGCCGGCACGCTGGCGCGCGACTTCCGGGCCTATGGCGCGCTGCTGGCCGGCTATACCGTCGCCATCATCGGAATCGGGTGCATCGACCGGCCTGAAGCGGTGTTCTCGGTCGCGATCTTCCGTGTGTCGGCCATCATGATCGGCATCGTATCGGTCGCGGTGGTCAATGACGTGACGGGCTCGCCCTCCGCATGGCGCGCCCTGGCGGACCGGCTGCGCCGGGCGGCGGTCGATGTCCGGCGGATCGCCCGCGACGCCGTGGCCGGGCGGGGTATTCCCGACGACGGAAGCTGTGTTGCGCTGGCAGGGACGATCATGGCGCTGACCAGCCAGGTTTCATTCGCGCGGACGGAACTGGCCGACAGCGCGCTGCGCATGACCGGCGCGCGGTCTGCCATGGTCGCGATGCTGGACATGATATCGTGCAGCCGCGCCATCGGCGGCGTCCTGCGCGAGAACGATGTCCGCCCGGCGATCCTGTCGCGGGTGCGGCAGCGCTTCGGCGACGGGACGCCCTTCACCGGCGCGGACGACGCGCGGGGCGCGCTGGATGCGCTGCTGCGCGTCGAGGACGGCGACGCGCCACCGACCCCGGCCGAGGCCTATCTGATCGAGCGCGCGATGGCGCTGCTGTCCTACGGACGATGGGTCGAGGACGGCATCCGCACGCTGGAGGACGGCCGCGCGGCACCGCGCGTGGCCCGGAACGTGCGCCTCGCCCGGCATCAGGACCCGGTGCTGGCCATGCTGAACGGCGTGCGCGTGATCGTGGGATTTTCCGCCGCCGCCGCGATCTGCATCCTGTCCGGTCTGCCGGGTTCGACGATGACGCTGGTACAGGTCGCCACCATCCTGACCCTGTCGATCACGACATTCGACACCCGCGCCTTCGGGTTCGGGGCGCTGATCGGCGTGCCGCTGTCCACGCTGTGCGCGCTGGTGCTGGATTACCGCATCCTGCCCTACGGGTCCGACATGGGCTTCCTGGCGCTGATGATCGCGCCGGTGGTGTTCGCGACATGCCTGCTGCTGATCCATCCGCGCCATGCGGCGATCGGGCTGAATTTCGGGGTGTTCTTCTTCATCGTGCTGGGGCTGGACAACATCCAGAACTACGACCCGATGCAGTTCATCGACCGCAATGTCTTCTACACGCTGTCGGCGGTGATCCTGTTCTTCTCGCTGGTGCTGCTGCCGCCTTCGGCGCGGCGGCGGCGCTTCCGGGTCGCGATGACGGTGGCGCTGTCGCTGCGGCGGCAGTTCACCGGCCGGGGGGACATCGCCGGCCCGATGCTGATCAGCCGGCAATATGACCGGCTGATCCAGGCCCGCACCTGGACGGGCCATCTGCCGCCGCACCGGGTCGCCGCCGGGGTGTTCGGCCGCATCGTGTCGATGGGCGACCTGATCGGCGCGCTGGCGCGGGCCCGGCGGCACCTGACGCGGGCCATGATGATTCCACCGGTATCGGACCTGGCCCGCCAGGGCCTGGACCTGCTGCGGGTGCGCAATGTCCCCGAAAGCGCGCGGCGCATCATGCACCATGCGACGGTGCTGCTGGCCGCGTCCCGCGACCTGCCCCCGGTCGAGCGCGAGATCGTGATCGGCGCCGTATCGGGCCTGTTCGGCGCGGCGCGGCTGCTGGAGCGCAACGTGCGGCTGCTGCGCCATTACGGCATCATCCCCGCGGCGTGGAGGGGCTGAGATGGGGCCGACGGTCGATATCGCGGGCGTGCAGGTATCCTCGTTCGTCATCGATGCGGGGCTGGCGGTGCTGACCCTGCTGGTGCTGCGCCCGCTTCTGGGCACCACCTTCGTGCAGAAACGGGTCTGGAACGTGCCTCTGGCCGAATTCGGAATCCTGATCTGCCTTGTCGGATTCTATGTTTTTCTGTTGTGAAAGGTCGGATGGTGTTCGAACGCGCCCGTCACGTCATACGGATCGCAACCACGCTGGCCATCCTGGCCATTGCGACAGTGGTGGTGCTGGGGCTGTGGGATTACTACACGGCCGCGCCCTGGACCCGGAACGGGCAGGTGCGCGTGCAGGTCGCCAACATCGCGCCGCGCGTATCGGGGCAGATCGTGGATGTCCGTGTCACCGACAACCAGTATGTCCATCGCGGCGATGTGCTGTACTCCATCGACCCGTTCGATTTCCGCATCGCGGTGGCATCGGCGACGGCGCGCGTCAATGAACGCCAGGCGGACCTGACGCTGCGCCTGGCGCAGCACCAGCGCCGGCAGCAACTGTCCTCGGCCTCGGCCTCGGCCGAGGAAAAGCAGCAGTTCGAAGCCGTGGCGGAACAGGCCAAGGCCCAATATGCCGACGCGCTGGCCGCCCTGTCGCAGGCGCGGATGAACCTGGACCGCACGCAGGTCCGCAGCACCGTCAACGGCTACGTCACCAACCTGACGATGCGGGTGGGCGATTTCGCCACCGCCGGCGTATCGGATATCGAGGTGATCGACGCGGAATCCTATTGGGTGGACGGGTATTTCGAGGAAACCCGGATGCGGGGGATCTATCCCGGCGCGCTGGTGCGGATCGACCTGATGGGCTACGCGACCCCGCTCTGGGGCCATGTCGAGAGCATCACGCGCGGCATATCCTCGGCCAACGCGCAACGATCGACCCAGGGCCTGCCCTTGGTCAACCCGGTCTATACCTGGGTACGGCTGGCGCAGCGCATTCCGGTGCGGGTGCATATCGACGCCCTGCCCGCCGGAATCACGCTGGCGGCGGGCATGACCGCGAGCGTTTCGATCGTCACCCCCGAGGGACGACAGCCCCGCGTGACGCTGCGCGCGCTGGTCGCCCAGTTGCGCCAGTCGATGCACCGCGTCCGGCCGCCCAATGCGGTGGCGGCTTCCCCCGCCACGCCTGTTCCGTCACCCACGTCCCTGTCGAACGGGGTGTCGGAGGACGGACAGGACCGCTAACATGGCTCATTCCATAAAAAGACAAGACCGGAGAAACGCCATGACCCGCCGTCTCGCAACCCACGCCGCCGTGCTGATGGCCCTGTCCGCCACGGGCGCGTGCCTGGGCACACCCACGGACGCGCGCGCCGCCGCTGCCGCCGACCCGTTCACCGGCCGCTGGGCCGCGATGGGCATCTCGCCCGTCGTCATCGCCGCCCCCGACAGCCACCACCAGATCCAGATCACGCTGCCCGACGAACTGCATGCCATCACGCGGCACCAGTTCACCCTGACCCGTCACGACCACACGACGCTGCAATCGATCAACCGCGATCCGCTGGTAACGTTTCGCATGGTATCGGAAAACAGCGCCGACCTGACGATCAAGGGCAACAAGCCGGGGCAGATGCTGGACCTGCCCCTGAGCCGGGACGACTAGGACGCCCGCGACGGAGTCATTCGACGACACGCAGCCTAGTCCGATGTATCCTTATCCTCGATATTTCGGACAATTTGCAGCAGGCTATCCGGTATCGGTTCACGGGCCACATCCCCGTACATTCCATGCAGCCTGCGTCCGAGCCACAGGGTAAAGGCATGATCGCCGTCAGCCGGTCCGGACATGTCTGGTACAGGCCTGTTCATTGAACGGTGTCTCCCGCACGCGGGGCGGTCCGGAGAAGCCAGTCGATCCGGTCATGGACCCGCAATCGGACGTCAACGTCCTCCCTCGACTTCAGTTCAAGGCAGCGACGATATGGCGCAACATTGCTGCCATGCGCCTCGGTGCCACGAATGACGCGGGGCGCGACCTTTCGGGCCGCTTTCGCACAGCATCAGGGCTTTTGAAACAGCCGCTTAAAGGCGAAGTGCTCGTTTGACCCAGGGCAATGCCGTCATAAGCTGCTCGCGCTGTACCCGGCGAACGAACGGAGCGTCGGGGATATTCGCCAGGCCCGCGCGGGCCGCAAAGTATCCTGATACCCACGCAGCGACCTCGGGCGCGTCCGGCAGGATTGCTTCAGGAGGCGGGCCGCCTTCATGCGCAAGGCTGGGCAACCAGAATCCCATATCCAGCTTCGGATTGGACAGGCAGGCCTCTGCCCAATCGACAAGTTTCACGGTCCCGGACAAGAAACACATATTGTCACTACGCAAATCCCAGTGCGTCGGACTGAGACCGGCTGTCGGGCATGCATTTTCAGCCTCGATCAAAGCAGGCAGCGCCCTCGCCAACCAATCTGCCGAGGCGAGTCCCAATGCCAGGAATGGCGTGGGATCAGCCTGGACACAGGTCCACCCTCGGACGTCCACGCCATGGACCGCGTCGAACGTCGGCAATTCAGCACGCATGCCGTGAAGGTCTTCAATTGCGGCTAGCGCGGCCGAAACCCTGTCGTCGGTCCAGGGAGGCGGCCAGATCGCCTCGCTCAGATCTTCGATAACCAGTATGGGATTGACGCTCTCGGCATCGTATCCCAACAGGCGCGGCCGGGTCCCTTCCGGCAAAGACCTGTAGGCCACGATTTCGCGACGCAACAGATTGGCCGTGTGGAGTGTCGTGGCAATCTTGACGAAAGCTTGTTGTTTCCCGTTTCGTACAAGATACCGCGCAGCCGGCGTATAACCTCCGCGCACGACCCGGAACGATTCCGGTGTCCATCCTGAAATCCGCCTGATCGCCTCGCGATGCGCTTGTCCGACGATCATGATCTCTCCGATGCCGATATGCTGAACAACCGCTTATCCAGGTCGTTTCTTCCAAGGCAACAGGTACGAATCAACCCAATATATTCGTGCATGAAGTCCCGCCAGAAGAAACGAGCAATCCTGGCCGGGAGCGCACGGGCAACTTTTGGACATCGGCATGCAAAAGCCGGCATCTGCTGGAACGCTACATATTACCGCTCTCGCCTCTTGTCGGACGCCGTAGTGCAGCCTCACGCTTCTTCGAAGCGGACGTGGTTCATCGCGTGCGAGAAATAAACTCCGTCAGTCCTGGAGCCGCTCAGTTCTCCATTTGGCGACACCCGTCATCTTGAATATAAGTAAGAGGTAGCAGCCCCATCTTACCTTGGGGGAGCGCGTTTGCCATGGGGGTCTTGCGCTCGCCCAATCCAAACACGGCCTAATGAGGCCGAATGTATTAATTTCAAATCCTGCCCCCCAACAGGGGCAGGCTATTTATTGGGACCGGGCCGATGGAAAACATGACAATTAGACAGGTATCGGTTTCTGATTCCATCCTGTCCCGTTTGGACGCTAGAGACATCGCGCTCTGGGTTGGCAAGGACGTCGTTAGGGCCGCGGACCCGGTCGCCTTGGCCGACGTCATCCGATTGCCGTGGCGAGCCGTGCTTCTCGAGGGAGGAGACCCTGCGCTTGAGACCGCGATCCTTGCGCAGGAAGACCCGACTGATTTCAGGGTTCTTCGCCGCGGATATCCCATCATCATCGACGGCAACCCCGCGGATATCGTGCTGCCTCCGCGGAGCTTGCCGATCTACAAGCTCAACAGCGGCGGCGGGTCGGGTACCCTCGTCTCGCAGCTCTCGAGATTGAGTATTCTTAATGAGTTGGCGCGCACGGATCCGCGTGAGCTGCTGGTGCTTTCGTCCAAGGCGACCGGCGTCCCGCCGGATCTCCGTACCTTGTGGGAAGAGGGCTTTCGGCCGCTCACAACCATTGTCGGAGACTACGCGACCCTTCATGCCGAGGCCGATGGATGGCGACGAGCTCGCGCCGCCGGCGGCTCGATCGCAATCGTCGAGAAGGACATCGCTAGCTTCGCCCACGACCTTTCCACCCGGTATGCGCAAGCCCATACTGGGGAACGGGTTCTCCTTCGCGTGCGGAGCGCGCGGGGCGACACGACGTCGGTTGATATAACCCAGGTGGACGACGCCCAGCATCCGGTGCTTGGGCGCTACGAACTCATCCAGGATCAGGATCTCCGGCCCCTCGCGCCCGAGGATCTGACGGCGGAGACCGTCGAGGGGTTCTTCCGCGATCCGAGCGCGTCATGGCAGCCCTACGCGGCAGGCCTTCCTTGGCCGCGGGACGACGTGGCGTGGCCTGAGCTGCGTCATATATTGCGGCGCTTAGATCGCAGCGGCTCCGAGGCCAACACGGTCGCGGTCATCCGCACCGAGCCTGGCGCGGGCGGAACGACCCATGCGCGGATGCTGGCATGGAGGGCCGCTGCCGAGGGTTATCCCACCCTCTTCGCCAAGGGGGCTCCATTCAAGCCAACCTCGCTCGAGATCGTCAACTTCATGACGCGAACGATTGACGCCGAGAAGCAGAGCCGCGGGGAGCCGGACGACGGTCGTCTCTACGAAGCTCCGTGGCTCATCGTGTTCGATCGAGACCATTGGGAGGGACGCGACAGCGAGCTGCGGAGCTTCCTACGGGGACTCGAACAGAGCGGCCGCGCAGCATGCGTACTTGTGGTCACAGGCCCCTACGCGAGCATGGAGTTCATGAGTAGCTCTCGCTTTAAGGAGATTGACCAGCTTACGCACGAAATGCCACGAGCCGGCGCGGTGGAGTTCGGCCAGCATCTCAATCAGTATCTTGCGCCCCACGGACCTGTCAGAAGGCGCGAGGAGTGGCAGGTGTAGAAGTTTGCACTTAATCTGACGGACGGCTTGAAGTGGCCGGCGTGGATGCTACGCGTTCATGTGGTGTTCGACGTGGCGCCCGATATCTTTTTCGCGGGCGTGGTGGGCTGCGTCAAGGAAGGTTTGCATCGGGGTTTTGCCGAAGCAGTATCGTCCCTGGTGGGTGCGATTGCGGTTGAAGTCATCCATCCATTCGTCGAGGTCTGCCTGGAGTTCGTGGATGCTGTCGTAGATCTTGCGGCGAAAAGTGACACGATAGAACTCGTCGAGCATGGTCTTGTGGAAGCGCTCGACGATGCCGTTGGTCTGCGGGCTGCGCGCCTTGGTGCGGGTATGGTCGATGTTCTCCACCGCCAGATAGAGTTCGTATTCATGGCGGTCATGAGAGCCGCAGAATTCGGTGCCCCGGTCGGTCAGCACGCGCTGGAGCGGGAGATCGTGCAGCTCGAAGAAGGGGATGACGCGGTCGTTGAGCAGGTCGGCAGCGGTAACCGGGGTCTTGCGGTCATAGAGCTTGGCGAAGCCGACCTTGCTGTAGGTATCGACGAAGGTCTGCTGGTAGACGCGACCGACGCCCTTCAGGGTGCCGACATAGAAGGTATCCTGAGCGCCGCAATAGCCGGGACATTCGGTCTCGAACTCGCCCCAGGCCTCCTTGTCGGCCTTGGCCTTCTCCAGGGCCGCAAGCTGGCTTTCGGTGAGGATCAGCCGTTCCTGGGCCATCTTGGCTTCGAGCGCCTTGAGGCGGAGCTTCATGGTAGCGAGGTCGTGGCGCAGCCAGATGCTGCGCACCCCGAAAGGAGAGACGGTGACGCCGCGCTTGAGCAGTTCGTTGGCCACGCGGGCCTGGCCCCAGGCCGGTTGTTCGATGGCGATCGCGACCACTGCTTCCTCAACCGCCGGCTCGACGCGGTTTTTCAGCAAGGGTTTGCGGCGGGAGAGTTCCTGGAGCGCGATTTCGCCGCCTTTGTCGTAGAGCTCCTTGAAGCGGTAGAAGCTGTCGCGCGAATACCCCATCATCTTGCAGGCCTGGGAGACGTTGCCCAGTTGCTTCGATAGTTCCAGCAGGCCAACTTTGGCGCGGATGATCTTCTGGTCACGGGTCATGAGGATATCCTCCGATGGCTGCGGCGGGGGCTGCGTCGCCCGGCCACTCCGCCCCCGCCGCAGCCCTGGTTGAGCTTCAGCAGACACCATCCGTCAGATTTAGTCGAGACTTCTACAGTGGCAGGGATTCTTCCAAGCCTCGGCCGTACACGCGGAAAGCGGCATCTCCTCCTTCTGGGTGGCGCTGTCCTTCTGGCTCCAACGGCAGATCGACATGAGCGAGACCGTACAGTCTTGGCTGTTCAGGCAGTTCCAGAGCTCCGTCGTCGATCCGCAACTGCGCTCGACGCTCGTGGATATCGCCGCGATCAGCACCGAGAGACGTCCGCTACCGGAGACCATGCTCCCCGCAACCGTCGACTGGCCAGTGACTCAAAAACTCGAGGACCTGAGAACCATGATCGGCGCGATGGGCCTGATCAGATTGCGACTCGAGGGAGACAGGTATTGGGCACTCGCACACGATATCTTAGGCCGATATCTGCTGAATGCGATCTACTATGATCGCTCCGCGCGGGAGGAATTCGGCTTCGGCGAGGCTTCGAACACCGAGCATCTCCGCTTCCTCGCACTTCGGCGACTCTCGGCCAATCCCGCCTTGGGGAACGCATCCAACCGGGAGATCGCGGAGGACTTCGCCGTCAACATCTTCAAGATCGATCCTGATCACGGCCACGGCACATTCGTGCCCTATTGGCGCGAGGCCCTGGCCGCCTTGGACGAAATGCCAAAGCTGCTGTGGCAGACGAGCCGCGCCCTGCGGCACCACTCCGCGATCTCACGGCGACGCATCGCGAAAGACAAGGAGCTCTTCGGCCTGCCCGAGAGCGAGCGGTTGGACCTGCTGCGGCGGGCGGTCGAAGATATCCGGTTCGCTCTCGACATGATTCCCCGAGCCGAGGGCGAGGAGTCTGACCTCAACCTCTACAACTCGCTGGCGCGGGCATATCAGGACCTTCACGACGAGGCCGCCGCGACTGGCGCGGCGACCGACGAACTCGAACGCCTGCGAGGACTGGCGCGGGACGCGACGCGCCGAGCTTTCCAGCTCAATCCCGATAGTCCTTTCGTCGTGGAAACTTACGCGCGAAGTCTGCTTGGGGAGGCCAAGGCCAATCCGCTGAAGGCGGCGGGAAACGCCATTGAGGTGCTGAACCTAATCTACTTGGAAATGGAGCGTGATCGCTCGGCACAGCGACGCTACGAGTTGAGCCGTCTGGCCGAGGTCGCTATCGAGAATCTCCTCGTCACGGGGGGAAGGCACCGGAATTCCGATAACCCCGAGATCGCCCTGCTCGTCGCGGCGCTCGACGCGCTTACCCACGATGTACCCGATCTGGCCGGAGTGGGCCTTGGTGACTTTCCTGTCGAGAATCGATTGGAGGCCGCGCGGATACTCTCGAATCCGGACGTGCAGTCGAACCTGCAAGCCGTGCGGATGCTTTACGCTCTCACATGCCTTGACAGGCCTAGCACTACAGTTGCGTTTTTCTGAGAGTTCTGAATCTATGGGTAACCATGATTCTGAACGAGATGAATAGCGCAGCTTCGGTCGAGGATGTTCTGGCTCTGACGCTGGAGGCGCTGCGGGACGCCAAGGAGCGAATGCGCCCGGTATTCGGCCAGGAGCGGGTGGCGGCATCGGCAGGCCGGTTTCTGGAAACACTACTGGGCAACGAGCCGCGCAAGACCGGCTGGATGCGGGCTGAAGCTGCGGGCGATCCGGGGCCATGGCGACAGCAGGCCCTGCTTGGACGCGGGCATTGGGACGCCGATGCATTGCGGGACGTCGTGCGCGATCATGTTGTCGAGCATCTGGGGGATGCCGACGCGGTACTGGTGGTCGACGAGACTGGTTTCCTCAAGAAGGGCTCTGCATCATGCGGAGTGGGACGGCAATATACCGGGTCTGCCGGCAAGATCACGAATTGCCAGATTGGCGTGTTCGCAGGGGATCCTATGTCTCTGACAAGGGGCATGCTTTTCTCGACCGGGCTTTGTATCTGCCGAAAGCCTGGACTGAAAAGCCTGAGCGGTGGCGGCGGCCCATGTGCCGGGCGATGTCACGTTTGCCAGCAAACCGTCCTGGTCCACCGCGATGATCGGCCGGGCGCTTGCGGCCGATGTGCCGTTCCGGTGGGTGGCTGGCGACAGCGTCTATGGCGTCGGTGAACTGGAAATGGCTTTGCGCCGCGCAGGCAAAGGCTTCGTCCTTGGCGTCAACGCCAATCACTGGTTCCATTCCTGGCGTCCGGACATCCACTGGTCCGGCGAGGCGCGCGAAATCATCAAGACCCTGCCGGACGAGACCTGGGTCCGCTGTTCCGCCGGACGCGGCACCAAGGGCGAACGACTGTATGACTGGCTGTATTGCCCGATGGCCGATCTCGAGGCCTCCGAATATTCAGGTATCTCAACCGGGATATGGACCCGTGGGCTGCTGGTCCGGCGTAATCCCTCCGATGGCGATCTGGCATATTTCACGACCTGGTGCCCTCAGGGAACACCGCTTGAGATCTTGGTGCGTGTCGAGGGCACGCGCTGGCGAATCGAGGAAGGGTTCGAGACCGCCAAGAACGAATTCGGACTCGACCATAATGAAACCCGTTCCTGGCATGGCTGGCACCGTCACGTCTCGTTGGTCATGCTGGCTTACGCCATGATGGCCGCTGTGCGGTCCCAGGCCAACGCCATGGCGCTCAAAAAAAGCCAGTTGCACAAACGCGGCCGCTCATCCGCTGGTCAATCCAGGAAATCCGCCGCCTCGCCGTGAAAATTACCCGAAGCCGCGCCTCCATCGAGCATATCCTCCGATGGTCGTTCTTTCGACGTGCTCATCAGGCCGCAGCATACCTCTCGCGCCTCAGGGCAAAAACGCAACTGTAGTGCTAGGGCGTTCGAAGCTCAGCTCTCGCTCCTGGAGGCGCTCCTTTCCGGGGGATATCCGGTCAGCCCTCAACAGCGCCTCGAACTGGCCGTCCTCCTACACCAACGCGGCCGGTACGAGGACGCGGAGCATCTCTTCAAACAACTGCGACCGCTGTGGCGCACGGGCGAGTTCTTCGTGCAGGTGCCGGACCGACTTCGATGGTTACTGGATGTGAACGCGGACAATCGGCTTCAGGTAACCGCACGTGTAACGGCTGGAGGAGAGGGCCGCGGCTTCGCGAATATCCAGGAGATGCGGAACCTCAGCGTGCCCTTCCGAGCCCCCGAGTTCGGATTGAAGCAGATCAGGCCCAGCACCCAGATCCGGGGCTACGTGTCGTTTGCCCACAATGGTCCCTTCCTCCGCCCCCTGACAGCTTTGGCGCGTTAGGCCATGTCAGGATTGATGGAGAGCTTTGCTGCGCGACTAGGTTGGACTCTCGCGAAGGTGAATATACTGGTCGAGGGAACACACGACGTCTCTCTAATCACACATGCTGCAAGCCTCTTTTGTAAGGTGACCGGCGTGAAACTACTCGGACCTGACCTTGCGGTAATAGCCGCGGGCCTTGGAAATGAAGGGGGGGGTGGACGGAATAAACCGACGGCTTCCAACCCTTCGTCAAGTAGCCGCGGCAGATCCGGACAAAAGCGGAAAGTTGAGGTATCGCTTCTTGGGACTCTATGACAACGACAGAGCGGGGAGGAGAGCGTTCGCGGCCATATCCTCATACGATGCGACCATCAAGAAGTGCTCTGAAGTCTTCCTGCTTCGCCCGGAGATGTCTCTGAAGGGCGGCGCTGATCATCGGATCGTCCAGCAGCGCTTCGAACGCGATAACGAACCGTACAAAGACCTGGATTGGGAGATGGAGGATCTAATACAGCCTACCTTTCTAGATCTCTTCGAGGACGAATTCCCTACCGCAGTTCGCCATCGGACCACCATCTTAGATCGAACCCATCGAGACTTCACAGAGCAGGGCAAGCGAGATCTTATTAGATTCGTCAAGCAGCACGCGACCCTCGACGAGTTGTTGGACGTAATCAGGCTTATCCGCGCACTTCGGGACTACGGTCACTTGCGGAGTGACCACATCATTGTCTGACCATCGTAGCCGCTCCAAGGCTCCACGCGTTCAGTTCATGGCGCATAGCGTCCGTCACCCGTCGTCGAACGTACGACCTGAAACACCTACCAGGCGTTCCGAAGCGGACGGTCAGCACTCCCGCCAAACCCGCCATAAAGGGACTTCCCGAACGCTCCACGCAGCACGCGTCCGAGCCACAGGTAGGGACGCAATTGCGTCATACCAAAGGCCGTAGCCACTGACTCGTGTGTGAAGTGACGAACGGCGCCGGCTCTGATTCTCTTGATTTTGGGAGGATCTGGCAGATGACGAGAGCGGTGAAGCTACGGGATGACTATTCGGCCTCTGATCTGAGGCGACTTGCGGCGCGCAGCCGGCAGGCGAACGCTGCGCGCCGGCTTCTGGCCCTGGCGGCGATCCGTGACGGGGCCAGCCGCACCGATGCGGCCCGCGTAGGCGGCATGGACCGCCAGACGCTGCGGGACTGGGTTCACCGCTTCAATGCTGAAGGGCCGGATGGCCTGCGCGATCATCTGCACGCAGGGCCGGCCTGCCGCCTGAGCGGGGCACAGCAGGCCGAATTGAAGGCCCTGGTCGAGGCGGGGCCGGATCGGCAGCGTGATGGCGTGGTGCGCTGGCGCCGGGTCGATCTGCAACGCGTGATCGAAGAGCGCTTCGGCGTCGTCTATCATGAGCGTCATGTGTCCACTCTACTGAAACGGCTTGGTTTTTCCTATGTCAGCGCCCGGCCACGTCACCCGGGTCAGGACGCTGGCGTCATGGAGGCATTCAAAAAAACTTCCCCCGCATCCTGAATGCCCATACCGGCCATCTGCCCAAGGGCAAGCCGATCGAGATCTGGTTCCAGGACGAGGCCCGGATCGGCCAGAAGAACGGCATCGTCCGACAATGGGCCCGGCGTGGCACGCGGCCACGCCAGCCGGCTGATCAGCGCTACGAGAATGCCTGGCTGTTCGGCGCGATCTGTCCGGCGCGTGGCAAAGCCGCCGGCCTGGCGCTCCCGTTCATCGGCACCGCCAGCATGCAACTGCACATCGAGGAAATCTCGCGCTGCGTCGTCCGCGGTGCCCACGCCGTCGTGCTGCTCGATCGCGCAGGATGGCATACCACCGACAAGCTGAAGCTGCCCCGCAATATCAGCCTGATCTTCCTGCCGTCCCGCGCGCCCGAACTGAACCCGGTCGAAAATGTCTGGCAGTTCCTGCGCGCCAACTGGCTGTCCAACACCGTCTTCGACGGCATCGATCATATCATCGACGCCGCCTGTTCCGCCTGGAACAAGCTTGCCGCCCTGCCTGACACCATCCGATCCATCGGGCTCAGAAAGTGGGCTCACACAGGTCTGTGTCTATAACCGTTGGTATCAGATCATCTTCCAGGCCGCCAGGGCCCGTTCTCGCGCTGCGCGATGATCCACGATGGGCGCGGGATAGGGATGGGTTGCGCCTGATTCCCATGGGGCGTGGATGGCGTCGTCGGACAGATGCGCAAGCTCGGGCACCCAGCGGCGGATATAGACGCCGTGGGGATCGAATTTCCGGGACTGCAGAATGGGGTTCATGACGCGGAAATAGGGCGCGGCATCCACGCCTGTGCCGGCGTTCCACTGCCAGTTCATCGGGTTGCTGGCCGGATCATGGTCGACCAGCGTGTCGGCAAACCAGCGCTCGCCTTCCCGCCAGTCGATCAGCAGGTGCTTGACCAAAAATGACGCCGCTACCATGCGGACGCGGTTATGCATCCACCCGGTGTGCCAGAGTTCCCGCATTCCGGCATCGACCAGGGGATATCCCGTCTGGCCCCGCTGCCACGCCGCAAGGCCCCCGGGATCGTGACGCCAGGGCATGGCGTCGAACTCCGGCCGCAGATTCCGGGTCGCGAGATCCGGGTTGAAGAACAGGAGCGACCACGCGAAATCCCGCCAGCCGAGTTCCATCAGGAACTTGTCCGGACAGGCCTTCCGCGTGGCCGCGTGCCACACCTGTGCCGGGCTGACATGGCCAAATCGCAGAAAGGGAGACAGCCGGGAGGTCGCCTCATCCCCGGGGAAATCGCGGGCGGTAGCGTAGCCGGCCCCGTCATGCCGGAGAAAATCGGAAAGCTGGTCGCCCGCTTCCTCCTCACCCGGCGACCACATGTCGCGCAGTCCGCCCGCCCAGTCCGGGTGGCGCGGCAGCAATCCATCCTGCTCGTGCCGCGTGATCAGGCTGTCCGGCATCGGGGGGGGAGGGGCGAAGACGAGTCTTTCCGGCGCGGGATGGGGCGGAAAGGGCGCCGGAAGCGCACAGGCGGCGCGCCAGAAGGCGGTAAAGATCTTGTATGGGGCAACCGAGCGCGTACAGACGCTCCATGGTTCATGTAGAAGGGCACCGGGGAAACTGCGGACCGTGAGGCCCCGCGCCCTGAGATCCGCCTTGATGGCGGTATCGGCCTCGCGTCCCGCCGGATCGTAGCGGCGATTCCAGAATACGGCGCCCGCGCCCGTCTTCCGGACGATTTCCGCCAGAACCGCCCGGGCCGCGCCGCGAAAGACATGAAGGGCGCCCCCCATCCCGCGCAGGGTTTCGTCCAGCGAGCGGATCGCGCCGTGCAGCCACCACCGCGCCGCGGCACCGGGCAGATGGGCATCATCGAGAATGACGATACAGAGAGTCGGCTGGCCCCGTTTTTCCGCCTCGAGCAACGCCATGTTGTCCGCGATGCGGAAATCCTCGCGAAACCAGACGATGGTCGGGGCAGGCGCCAGGTTCACCATCCTACCCGGATGTCACTTGGGCAGGTCGCCCAGCAGGGCGCGCACGCGGGCGCGTACGTCGTCGGCCTGGGGGCGTTCGAGGGCGGCGCGCAGGCGCATCATCTGGCGGCGGGCGTCGTAAAGCTGGTCCAGCAGGGACAGGACCAGGGGCATGCCGTCGTTACCGATGCCCAGATCGGTGGTCAGTTCCACGATCAGGCGGGCGCGGGCGACGTCGATGTCGTGGAAGACGTAGTGCCCGGGCTCGCCCTCCGGCCGCAGCCAGGCGACGTCGATCCAGTGTTCGACGTCCGCGACCGTCACGTTACCGACGCGCAGGCACAGAGTTTCGATCGTGATCATGTCGTGCTTCCCCCGGCAGGCGCCTCCGGCGGGGTCCAGGATTTCAGGAAGTCTTCCAGCGCCGCGTCGGTCGGGCCGATCACGACCTTCAGCGTGACGTACAGATTGCCCGCCTCGCGCTTCCCATGGGCCTTTACCCCGCGCCCGCGCAGGCGCATCAGGCGGCCGGTGTCGGAATGGGCGGGAATGTTCATCGAGACCGGGCCGCCCGGGGTCGGGACCGTGACCGAGCCGCCCAGCACCGCGACCTTCAGCCCCACCGGCAGCGTCATGCGGATATCGTTGCCGTCACGCGTGTAATCCGGGCTGGGCGCGATGCTGATCGTGATCAGCGCATCGCCCGCCGGGCCGCCCTGATGGCCCTCGCCCCCTTTGCCCCGCAGGCGCAGGACCTGACCGTCCTCGATGCCCGGAGGGATCTTGACGTCCAGCGTGCCGCCGCCCGGCAGGGTAATGCGCGACGTGCCGCCATTGACCGCATCGGCGAAGCTGACGGTCAGGGAGAAATTGCGGTCCTCGCCCCGCGCCGGCCCCTGGGGGCGGCGGCGGTAGCCGCGCTGCTGGCCGAACATCGACCCGAAGATGTCGCCCAGATCGTCTTCCGAAAAACCGCCGCCGCCGGCGGAATAGCGAAACCCCTGCGCGCCCTCGGCATGGTCGCGATAACCGCCCCCGCCGGGCGCCCAGCCGCGTTCCTGGCCGGCGGCATCGATCTCGCCCCGGTCGAAGCGCGCGCGCTGTTCCGCGTCGGACAGCAGCGCATGCGCCGTGCCGATCGCCTTGAACTTTTCCTCCGCCGCCTTGTCGCCCGGATTCAGGTCGGGGTGCCAGGCCTTGGCCAGCTTGCGATAGGCCTTGCGAATATCGTCCTGGCTGGCCGTGCGCGACACGCCCAGGATTTCGTATGGATCGGTGCTCACGACGGTGCGTCTTCTCCCTGCCTGGGTGCGAAATCGGGCTTCGGCGCCCCATGGAAGCGCCTGTTTCTCTGAAAATAATGGGGAGTGCCCGCCGGACGGTCAATGCGGGCCGGCACCATGCAGAGCAGCCATCACGCAAACGCCCATCCCGTGGCCACCCACCGGACGGACAATGCCGCCATCATGCCTGAACCGCGCCCCGTCCCACAAGGCGCAGGCCTTCACCCGGCGGGCACTTCGGAGTACAAGACCGCAGTTTCGAGGCTGTGGGGAACACGATCATGGTCGTCCGTATCGAGGCGCCGCGTCCGCGCCACCTGGCGCTGCCCGTCCTGCTGGCGGCCGGCCTGGCCCTGATGGGTGCCGGTCCGGCGCAGGCCCGGCATCACGGCCACCAGGAACACACGATCTATGGCTCGGTTTCGGGCTATCAGGCGGTGATCGACCGGGATTCGCCGGAATATAAAAGCGCCGATTCCTACTGCCAGACCCAGGCATCGGTGGATGCCTCGATCAACGGCAGCACCATGCAGAGCAGCGGCACTGGCGGGGGCGGCGGCAACCAGTTTCAACGCCTGAAATATACCTACGCCGCCTGCATGGCCAGCCGGGGGGCCTGGGACCGCATCAACAATACGAAGATCGGCGATCAGCCGTCGTCGGAATGATCGGTCGGTTCCGCTCAGAGGCTGTTTGAAGCGGTCTCCGGAAGTCCATCCGGGCGGGGCCCGCCCGTGGCCCAGTCCAGGAGCTGCACCGTGTGGACGAAGGGCAGGCCGGCATCGGCGGCCAGGTGCGTGATGCAGCCGATATTGCCGCTGGCCGCGACCTGCCCGTCGACCGAACGGATGGCCGCGACCTTGCGCCGCTTCAACTCCTCGGCGATGCCCGGCTGCAACATGTTGTAGGTCCCGGCCGACCCGCAGCACAGATACCCTTCGGGCACGTCCAGCACCGTGAAGCCGGCGGCCTGCAGCAGGGATTTCGGCTGCCGCGTGACGCGCTGCGCGTGCTGCAGCGAACAGGCGGCGTGATAGACCACCCGCAGCCCGGGCGCGACGACCGGCTTCATCAGGCCGATCCGGTCCATGATTTCGCTGATATCCAGCGTCATGGCGCTGATACGCGCCGCGCGCGGCGCCCAGGCCGGATCGTTCCGCAGGGCATGGCCGTAGGCCTTGACCGAATTGCCGCAGCCCGAGGCGTTGATGACGACCGCGTCCAGGCCGTGCGGCCCGTCGGCCTCGCGCAGCCAGGCGGCGATGTTCGCCCGCGCCCGCTTCAGGGCCGGGGCCTCGTCGCCCATATGCTCGGCCAGCGCGCCGCAGCACCCCGCGCCGCGCGCCACCACCACCTCGACCCCATGGCGGCGGAGCAGGCGGATCGTCGCCTCGTTGATCGCGGTGTCCAGGACGGTCTGCACGCAGCCGTTCAGCAACGCGACCCTCATGCGGCGCGGTCCCTGGGCCGGGAAGACCTGCGGCCGGTCGACGGGGCTGGGCGGCGGCAGCGGCGCGGCCGGCACCTTGTCGAGCATCGCGCGCACTGGGCCTGACAGCAGGGCACGCAGCGGGCGCCCCAGCCGCCCGGCCTCCAGCGCCGTGCGGAACAGGCGGGGCCGCGCCAGCAGCAGGACCAGCATGCGGCGGATCGCCGCCTGGACTGGCGGACGGCGGAAATGGGACGCGACATAGGCGCGGCCGGGGCCGATCAGTTTGGAATATTCGACGCCGGACGGGCAGATCGCCTCGCATGCCAGGCAGGTCAGGCAGCGGTCCAGATGCAGGACGGTGCGCGCGTCCGGGGCGCCGCCTTTTTCATACATGTCCTTCATCAGGAAAATCCGCCCGCGCGGGCTGTCATTTTCCTCGTGCCGCACCTGATAGGTCGGACAATGCGACAGGCAGATGCCGCAATGGACGCAGGCATCGATGATGTCGGCGGCCAGCGCGATATCGGAATCCCGGCGTGCGGCCGGGGAGATGGTATTCAGCATGCCGCGTCCTCCTGCGCCGGCGGGGTCATGCGGCCGGGATTGAGGATTCCGGCCGGATCGAAGACGCGGCGCGTCCGTTCGGACAGCGCGCGCACCGCCGGATCGGGCGCGGGGAACGCGCCATGGGCAGCGCGAACGGCGTCCGGCGCGCGGATCAGGATCGCCCGTCCGGCCACTGCCGCCGCCAGGGCGCGCAGCCGGGTCACGCTGTCTTCCCGGCCGGGCTTCATCGCGCAGAACAACAGCGCGCCGCCCCAATCCAGCATCAGGCTGGCGACCAGTCCCTCGCCCCGCAGCCGGTCGGCCAGGCCGGCCGCCGCCGTCGCGGGCAGATGGATGCGCCACAGCCAGTCGTCGGGCCCTGCCGCCAGGGGTACCAGTTCCCGCACCCCGGTCCAGAAGGCGGTGCTGGCCGGTCCCTCCAGCATCCGTCCGGGGGGCAGGCCGGATACCGGATCGGCCAGGCGGCCCATGTGGTCGGTCACGGCGGGCCGGCTGCCTTCGACCCGCAGGGCGATGACCCTGCCGTCGCCGTCCGGCACGACGGCCGCGCCGGTCACGGCCAGCGGCTGCGCCAGGACCGTGGCCATGCGCGCGATATCGCCGGCCAGTCCCGCCGAGGGCAGAAGCAGCGTCCGTTCCTCGGGCGGGGCGGGCAGCACCTTCAGGGTCACGCTGGTCAGCACCGCCAGGGTTCCGAACGCGCCGGTCACCAGTTTCGGCAGATCATATCCGGTGACGTTCTTCATCGTCCGGCCGCCTGCGGAGAAGGAGTCACCCTGGCCGTTCACCCCTTCGACCCCCAGGACGAAATCGCGCGCGGCCCCGGCCTGGAACCGGCGGGGACCCGACAGGCCGGTGCCGATCGCGCCGCCGATCGTCGCCCGTGCCGGATCGGTGCCGTACAGCACGGCATGGACTGGCGGCTCGAAGGGCAGGTACTGGCGGTGTTCGGCCAGGATCGCCGTGAGTTCGGCCAGGGGCAGTCCGGCATCGACGCGGATGACCAGATCGTCGGGTTCATAGAAATGCACCGTACGCAGTCCGCCCACTTCCAGCCGCACGGCAGCGGCAACAGGGTTGCCCAGACCGTGCCGCGTGCCGTTGCCCGCGATCGCCAGCGCCTGCCCCTTGGAGCAGGCGGCCCGCACCATTTCGGCAACGTCGGGGGCCCGGGTGGGGCGGTAGACGATGGGGTCGGCCAGGATGCTCATCAAAACCTCGGTATATGGGGGAAGCGCAGCGCGCCCCCCCGTACATGCATCCGCCCGAATTCGGCGCAGCGGCAGGGGGTGGGAAACACCTTGCCGGGATTGAGAAGTTCGCCGGGATCGAAGGCGCATTTCAGAACCTGCTGCTGCCGCAGGTCGGCGGGGGCGAACTGATGGGTCATCAGGTCGCGCTTTTCGACGCCCACCCCGTGCTCGCCGCTCAGCACCCCGCCCATGTCCACGCAGGCGCGCAGCACGTCGGCGCCGAAGGCCTCGGCCTTCTCCAGGTCGCCGGGGCGGGCGGCGTCGTACATGATGATCGGGTGCAGGTTGCCGTCACCGGCATGGAAGCAGTTGGCGTAGTCGAGCCCGTAGGTGCGCGACAGGATCGCCATACGCGCCAGGATGTCCGGCAACCGGTTGCGGGGGATGGTGCCGTCGGTACAGTAATAATCCTTGCACAGCTTGCCGATTGCGGAAAATGCCAGTTTGCGGCTGCGCCAGATCCGTTCCCGTTCCTCGTCGGTGCTGCTGACGCGCACGGCGATGGCGCCACCGCGTCGCGCCAGGTCGGCCACGGTCTCGATCAGGGCATCGACCTCGGCCGCCGTTCCGTCGAGTTCGCACAGCAGCAGGGCGTCGGTGCGGGGATCACAGGTTTCGCGCAGCAGGGCGGACACCGCGTTCACCACCTTGCGGTCCATGAATTCCAGCCCGGCGGGAATGATGCCGGCGCCGATGATGGCGCCCACGCAGCGGCAGGCATCCTCGACATGGGCGAATTCCATCGACACCACGCGCGCGGTCTCGGGCACCGGCACCAGCCGCACCGAAATTTCGGTGATGACCGCCAGCAGGCCCTCGGACCCCGTCAGCAGGCCGATCAGGTCCAGTTCGCCATCCGCGGCGCCCTGGAAGGCGCCCCCCAGGCGTACGATCTCGCCCGAGACCAGCACGGCTTCCAGTCCCACGATGTGGTTGGCGGTCACGCCATATTTCAGGCAGTGCACGCCGCCGGAATTTTCCGCGACATTGCCGCCGATGGTCGAAATCATCTGGCTGGACGGGTCGGGCATGTAGCACAGGCCGAGATGGCGCACGGAATCGGAAATCCGGACGTTCGCCACCCCCGGCTGCACGCGGGCCACGCGGTTTACGGCATCGACCGACAGGACCGCGCACAGGCGCGACGTCACCAGCAGGATGCCGTCTTCCAGCGGCAGCGCGCCCCCGGACAGCGAGGTACCCGATCCGCGCGGCACGATCTTCACGCCCTCGGCCAGGCAGAACCGCAGCACGTCCTGGATTTCCCGCGTGCTGCCCGGCAGCACGACCAGCAGCGGCGTCGCCTGGTACGCGGTGATCCCGTCGCAGCGATAGGGGCGGCGCTCGGCCTCGTCATCCAGCACCCATTCGGGGCCCACGATCCGGCGCAGATCGATCCCGGCCAGTTCCGCGCGACGGGCGATGATCGCCGGATCGGGATCGGGCATGCGCATTGGTCTGTTCCCCCCGCGACACCCCACCCCCGGCAGGGAGGCACCGCCATTGTCCCATGGCTTGAGTCGCCGCTGGCTTATGTAATAACGTGCCCGTCGGTGAAACAGAAGACCGGACACGGTCCAGCGGTCGCGGCGGCGCAAGCCCGGCCTGGCCGATGCGCCCAGGCAGGCGCGCGTCCGAGGGAACCACACGGATGAAAATCGGCCTGTTCGTTCCCTGTTATATCGACGCCTTCTATCCCTCGGTCGGGATCGCGACGCTGGAACTGCTGGAGCGGCTGGGCCAGGATGTGTCCTATCCGCTGGAGCAGACCTGTTGCGGGCAGCCGATGACCAATGCCGGCTGCACGTCCGATGCCGCGGCGGCCGAGGCCCTGTTCGTGCGCCTGTTCGCGCCGTTTGACGCCATCGTCATGCCGTCGGGCAGTTGCACGCATCACGTTCGCGCGCATTTCGACGCCATTGCCCAGACCGACGCCGTGCGCCATGTCCGTGCCCATACCTACGAACTGGTGGAATTCCTGCACGACGTGCTGCAGGTGCGGGATTTTCCCTGGGCCGAATTTCCCCATACCGTCGGGCTGCATAACGGGTGCAGTTCGCTGCGCGCGCTGCGGACCGCCAGTATGTCGGAACTGGGCGAGCCACCGTTTTCCAAGCCGCTGACACTGCTGTCCGGCGTGCGGGGCATCCGCTTCGCCACACCCCGCCGGCCCGACGAATGCTGCGGATTCGGCGGCACCTTTTCGGTCGCCGAGGAAGCGGTGTCCGCCCGCATGGGGCTGGACAAGGTGCGCGACCATCACGACGCCGGGGCGGAGTATATCGTTTCGGCCGATTCATCCTGCATGATGCACCAGCAGGGATGCGCCGAGCGGGCCGGGGTGGACATGCGCTTCATTCACATTGCCGAAATCCTCAACGGAGCCCGGTCATGAAAGGGACAGGGCGCATGAAGGAGAAGCGCGTCGACCATGCCGGGGCGGCCGCGTCCTTCCTGGCCGACGAGGCGCATCTGGCGTTTCATGACGCGCGGCTGTGGGACATGCGGCAGAAGCGCGACGCGCAGATGCACCTGCTGCCGGAATGGCAGGAGCTGCGCACCCTGGCGTCGCAGATCAAGGAACACACGCTGGCGAACCTGGCGGAGTACCTGCAGCAGTTCGAGGATAATGCCACGCGCAACGGCATCCGCGTCCACTGGGCCGCCGACGGGGCCGAGCATAATCGCATCGTGGCCGAAATCCTGGAGGCACGCGGCGCGAAGACGCTGATCAAGAGCAAGTCGATGGTGACCGAGGAATGCGACCTGCGCCCGTACCTGGCGGCGCGGGGCGTCACGGTCACCGAGACGGACCTGGGCGAACGGATCCAGCAGCTGGACGACCAGATGCCCAGCCACATCGTCGTGCCGTCGGTGCACAAGCTGACGGGCGACGTGGCGCGGATTTTCGCCCGCCATTACGGCACCGACCCCGCCGCCGACGACCCCCACCAGTTGGCCGAGGCCCAGCGCATCGCGGCGCGCCCGGTCATCCTGCATGCCGACGCGGGCATGACCGGGGCCAATTTCGTGGTGGCGGAAACCGGCAGTTTCGTCGTCTGCACCAACGAGGGCAATGCCGATTTGTGCGCCACCGTGCCGGGCGTGCATATCGCCACCATCGGGATCGAGCGCCTGGTGCCCCGCATGGCCGACCTGGGCGTGTTCATCCGCCTGCTGTCGCGCAGCGCCCTGGGTTCGCCCATCACGCAATACACCACCCATTTCCGCGGCCCGCAGGACGGGGGCGAGATGCACGTGATCCTGGTCGATAACGGCCGGTCGGCCCGGCTGGGCATGGCGGATTTCTGGACCTCGCTGAAATGCATCCGCTGCGGCGCGTGCATGAACACCTGCCCGGTCTATCGCCGGTCGGGGGGGCTGTCCTATGGCGCGGTCTATTCCGGCCCCATCGGCGCCATCATCGATCCGACCTTCAACGAGCGCAAATACAGCACCCTGCCCTTCGCCTCGACCATGAACGGCAGTTGCACCAACGTCTGTCCGGTCCGGATCGACATTCACGACCAGTTATACAAATGGCGGCAGGTCCTGGTCGAACACCACCAGATGCCCTTCGTCAAACGCGAGATCATGCACATGGCCGGGCGCCTGATGGGCCAGCCGAAGCTCTACCGCGCCGCGATGGCGGGGGGCGGGGCCGCGCTGAACACGCTGCCCCGCGCGGCATTGTACAATTGGCTGAATCCCTGGGGCCGGCACCGCGAACTGCCGCATCCCGCCCCGCAGACATTCCATAGCTGGTATCGCCGGAACCGGCCCCGCAAGCCCGATGCGGGGACCGACGCGAAAGAGGCGACATGAGCGCGCGCGACACCATCCTGGCGGCGCTGCGCCGCAACCGGCCCGACCCGGCGGCGCATCCCCTGCCCCCGCCCGCCCTGCTGGGCGACGAGGATGCCGGGATCGCCCGCTTCTGCACCAGCCTGTGCCAGATGGGCGGCGCCGTGCTGGACCGCGCCCCCGCCGAGCGGGTCGAGGACGCGGTCGCCCGCCGCTTTCCCCATGCGACGATGATCTGCTCGGTGGTGGACGGCATCAGCGGCACGGTGCGGATCGAGGACCTGCCGACGCCGCAGGCCGCCGAACCGGTGGATGTCGCCATCGTCCGCGCGGCCTTCGGCATTGCCGAAACCGGCTCGATCTTCCTGGGCGAGGCGCAATTGCGGCTGAACGCCCTGGCCCATCTGGCGCAGAACCTGGTGGTCCTGCTGGACCCGGCGCAGATCACGGCCAACATGCACACGGCCTATCGCCGGCCGGAATTCCATACCGCGCGCTATGGCGTCCTGATGTCCGGCCCGTCGGCCACCGCGGACATCCAGGGCGTGCTCATCCGGGGGGCCCAGGGCGTGCGCACGCTGTCGGTCTGCTTCATGCCGGCGTGACGCGCCCCGGGCCGCCCCGGCCCGGGACGATCGGGTCTTTCGCCTTCAGCCGCCCGGAGGCGCCATGAATTCCGGCCCGACCGGATCGGTGATGTGCCGGGCGAGGATCCGGTCGATTTCCGCCTTGTCGTCCGCCGACAGCGTCCAGCCGATGGCCTGGTCGATACCGGCAATCTGCTCGGGCTTGCGCGCGCCCCACAGCGCGATAGTCGGCCCCTGGTCCAGCACCCAGCGGATCGCCAGCGCCAGGACCGAACGATTGAAGCGCTGGCGCGCGAAATCCTGCAGCGCGGTCACGGCGGCCAGATACTGGGCGAAGCGCGGAGCGTGGAATTTGGGATCGGCGCTGCGCAGGTCGTCGACGCCGAAGACGGTGTCCGCCGTCATCCGGCCCGAGAGCAGGCCCCGGCAGAGCGGACCATAGGCCAGGACGGCCAGCCCGTGACGGACCGACCAGGGCAGGATGTCGGATTCGATCTCGCGCTCGAACACGTTATAGGGGGGCTGGACGGCCGCGAGGGGGGCCACCGCGCGGAACTGCTCCATCTGCGCCACGGAAAAATTGCTGACGCCCAGCGCCAGCACCTTGCCTTCGCGATGCAGCCGTTCCAGTTCCCGCGCCGTCTCGTCGATCGGCACCGAGGGATCGGGCCAGTGCACCTGGTACAGATCGATCCGGTCGGTGCGCAGGCGGCGCAGCGAATCCTCGATTTCCGTGCGGATACGGGCGGGCGTGGCGTTGCGGAACGGCTTGCCGTCCTTCCAGTCCAGCCCGACCTTGGTCGCGATGGCCACCTTGTCGCGGCGGCCGGCCAGGGCCTGGCCCACGACCTCCTCGGAATGGCCGAAACCGTAGACCGGGGCGGTGTCGATCAGGGTGATGCCCAGATCCAGGGCCTCGTGAATCGTGGCAATGGCCTTCCGGTCGTCGGGGCCACCCCACATCCAGCCGCCGATCGCCCAGGTTCCCAGCGCGATTCGCGATACGGGAAAGGGAATGCCTTCAATGACAAGGGTTTCCATCGACATGGTCTTTGTCCTTCCTGTCCTGCCGCCGGCGACGCAAGCGCCTTGGCTCATACCCCCAATCGGCGGGGGGCAGGATATGCCGCGGCCACCATAGGCCGGGCGGAACGGAGAGATTACGCGAAAAAGGGCCGGGATGTCGCCACCCCGGCCAAGTTTTCCCTCGTATGCAAGTGACGGGTACCGGATATCCCGCCAAGGCCTATCGTCCTCCGAATACAGCCACGCACAATAAAAAACGGATTTACTTTCATGCCAGTTCCGTGAGGCCCGCTTATCCCGCCCGGGCGGGATGCGGGGCATGCGCCTCTTCCCCCGCCGGGCCCCACGTCCTACGGTATAAGGGGCCGGACCGCCCGCTTCCGGTCGTCCGGCATGGGCCGAATGGAGAGACAATGCCGCGCAAGATCGTCACGCTGGCACCCATTGCACTGCTGGCGGCCTGTTCCGGCCAGTATCCATCCAAGCATCCCGCGCGCACGCCGACGGCGCAGTACCGCACCGGCCAGGGACCGCTGGCGGTGGACGACCACGTTCCCGATTTCGCCACGCGCAATTTCGAGCCCTTCACCCGCCAGGACGTGGTGGCGATCGCGACGCGGGAATGGCGCCTGTTCGGCCAGCCGGTGGATGACGACGACCCGGAGCAGCGCCCCGAACCCCAGACCGCCAGCGTCAAGCCCGAGCGGACCCCCGGCCTGTGGCAGCGGGTGGGCGAATATTGGTGGATCGGCCAGGACCCGGGCGAAACCGAGGTGGGCTGGACCGGCAAGCACGCCGCGGACGGCCAGATTACCGATTTCGTCCATGACGGGTTTTACGCCTGGTCGGCGGCCTTTATCTCCTACGTCATGCGGGTGGCCGGGGCGAACGACCGCTTCGCCTATTCCCCCAATCATTCGACCTATATCAACGCGGCCGCCGCGGGGACCGAAAGCGGGGTGCGGGCCCAGGACCCGGCCGTCTATGCCCCGGCACTGGGCGACCTGATCTGCGTCGGGCGGGGGGCCAGCAAGAGGGTGCGCTTCGCCGACCTGCCGACCCAGTACGGTTTTCCGGCCCATTGCGGCTTCGTGGTCGCGACCGGCCAGAACGGACCGCCCTTCGGCCGCCAGATCAGCATCATCGGCGGGAATGTCGACGACGCGGTCACGCTGACCCATGTCCCGGTCGGGCCCGACGGCAAGCTGGCGGACGCCACCGGCCACAGCTACGACCCGCGCTATCCCTGGTGCGTCGTGCTGCAGGTCCTGTACGACGCCGACAGCGAACCCCCCGACCACGGATAGCCGACCGTTCAGTCTCTCATCATGGACCCCGAAAGTTGGTCCGGAAACGCGGGCTGGTGAGCGAGAGCGGCCCAGCGGGCCGCGCCCGGCGTGCGTTTCCGAGCACCGGAGCGGAGCGGCCATACGGGCCGTGAGCACCGGCGCGCAGGAAACGCGCGTCGGATCGCCACCAGGGCGTGTTTACGGATCAACTTTGGCGCCAGGGGAGGCCTTCGGCTTTCCATCCGGCGACGGTACCGCGATGGCCGTGGGAATCGGGCGGGCCCTCGAAGCCGCCGGCGACGTTGAAGACGTGGGTGAAGCCCGCCATCCGGGCCGCCATGGCGGCCGAATGGCTGCGCGCGCCCGACCGGCAGATGAAATGGATCTCGCTCTCGGGCGTCAGGCCGGCGGCCTTGAGCTGTTCCACGAAACGGGGATTCGGCTGGCCGGTAAGCGCCTGCCACGAGATCGGCAGCACCTGCTTGCCCGTGCCCGCCAAGTCGGGCAGGCCCACGAACATCCATTCCGCGTCGGTGCGGACATCGACCAGTTGTGCCTGGGGCCGCGTGTTCAGGGCCGTCCAGCTTTCGCCCGGCGTTACGTCGTCGATCATCTTGTGTCCTATCGCAAGAATGCACATTGTGCGCGACACGGGCGGCGGCTGACCGCCACGCACGTTGCAGAGAGGGTGCTGCCTTATGGCCGAAAGTGCAAATCCGTCCGCCGTCGGCTGGACCACGTCATCCCCGGACATGACCGCCGCGATCGGCCATACGCCTCTGATCCGCCTGCGCCGCGCATCGGAACTGACGGGATGCGACATCCTGGCCAAGGCCGAATTCATGAATCCCGGCGGGTCGGTCAAGGACCGCGCGGCGCTTGCGATCATCGACGATGCCGAACGGCGCGGCGTGCTGAAGCCGGGCGGCATGGTGGTGGAGGGCACGGCGGGCAATACCGGCATCGGCCTGACGCTGGTCGCGAACGCGCGCGGCTATCGCTCGGTCATCGTCATGCCCGAGACGCAGAGCCAGGAGAAGATCGATTTCCTGCGCATGATCGGCGCCGACCTGCGCCTGGTGCCGGCCAAGCCCTTTCGCGATCCGGGCAACTACGTCCATGTCTCGCGCCGGCTGGCCGAGGAAACCGGGGGCGTGTGGGCCAACCAGTTCGACAACCTGGCCAACCGCGAGGGCCATCGCGCCACCACCGGGCCCGAGATCTGGACGCAGACCGACGGGCGGATCGACGCCTTCACCTGTTCCTGCGGGACCGGCGGCACGCTGGCCGGCGTGGCGCTGGGGCTGGAGGATTCCGCCCGGGCCGCCGGGGCCGCGCGGCCCCGGATCGTCCTGGCCGACCCCGAGGGATCGGGCCTGTACGGATGGGTCAAGTCCGGCGACCTGGGCGTCAGCGGCAGTTCGATCACCGAGGGAATCGGCCAGTCGCGGGTCACGGCCAACCTGGACGGAATCGCCATCGACGACGCCGTGCGGATTCCCGACCCCGAGGCGCTGGAGCTGATCTACGACCTGCTGATCCACGAGGGCGTGTCGGTCGGCGGGTCCTCGGGGATCAACATCGCGGCGGCGATCCGGGTGGCGCGGCAGATGGGTCCGGGCCACCGCATCGTCACCATCCTGTCGGACGGCGGCGGCCGCTACCAGTCCAAGCTGTTCAATCCGGCCTTCCTGCGGGAACGGAACCTGCCGGTTCCCGCCTGGCTGGATCGGTAGCCGGCGGAGTACGCCCGAACGGGCTCCGCGAGACCCCGTTCGGGCGGCTGGTATCGCCCATCAGCAGCCACACCAGCACCACGCACAGCAGCCCCGCAGCCGCCAGCAGCAGGAAGGCCAGCGGCGCCGACCGGTCGGCCACCGTTCCGGCCAGGGTGGTCGAAAAGCTGGCGCCCGCGCCCATGGCCAGGCCCAGGATGCCCATGCACAGATTGAACCGGCCGCTGATCCGCGTCAGGTCGGCGGCGACCAGCGGCATCATCACCCCGAACGAGGACGAGCTGACCCCGTCCAGGAGCTGGATCGCGACGATCAGATAGGGATTGGTGGTCGTCGCCAGCAGCGCCGCGCGCAGCGGCAGGGCCGCGAACGTCACCAGCATGACCGGCCGGCGCCCGACCGTTTCCGCCAGCCGGCCGATATGCGGCGACAGCGCCGCGCCGACCAGTTGCGGCAGCAGGATGCAGGCCGCGATCACGATTTCCGCGATATTGCCCGCGTCCTTCGTGACCTGGCCGGCCGCCAGCGCCAGGATTCCGGCATTGGACAGATGGAAGAACGCGACGCAGATCGCGAACGAGAACAGGCGCCGGTCCCGCAGCAATTCCCATATCCGCCCCTTGGTGCGCGGGGCGCGCTCGCCCTCGGCCAGGGCGGCGGTGTTGACCGACGCCGGCGGGTCGGAGCGTTCGATCGCCGCCAGCGCCACCAGCCCCGGCACCGCCAGCGCGGCCCCGAGGAAGAACGTGGCCTGGGGCGACACCCAGTACCCCACCGCCCCCATCAGGCCGGAACCGATGGCGTTGCCCACGGCGGCGAAGCTGGCATTGCGGCCGAACCGTTCCCCCAGCAGCCCCTTGCCGCTTTCGGCCGTGCGCAGGATCCGCGACGCCACCACCGACAGCGTGATCGCGCCGATGGCCGGCGTCAGCGTGCAACTGGCCAGGCCGTGCAGGATTTCCGCGATCGCGACGGGAAGCTGCTGCGGAAAGAGCGCCAGCAGCAGGCACGAGAAGATCACGCACAGGATCGACAGCACCGCCACCCGGTGCTTGTCGCGCAGCCGGTCGACCAGCATCCCGGCCGGGACCTGGCTGACCATGGCCGTGACCGACCCGATGCTGAGCGCCACGCCGATCTGTCCCTGCGTCCAATGGGCGCCGGTCAGGTACACCGCGATGAACGAGCCGAAAGAAGCCTGGAGATTTCCGACGAAGAAATTCAGCCAGTCCAGCCCGCGCTGGCTGTTTGTGGGCAGAGCCTTCACGCAGGCCCGCCCCCGGATTGACGGAAACGGCAATCCGGACCTCGAGGCTTCAGGGGGTGGCAGGCAGGCTTCATCGCACCATCTGCCCCGCCCGGGCGGAAGGAGGACGCGGATTGGCCGGCGCGTCGCCACGGCTGGAGGAATCGGGCAGCACGGCCGGCGGCGGCGCGGGCTGGACCTCGACCGAAACGGGGGGCGGGTCGATTTCGGCGGGGGGCGCGGCCGGCGGCGCCGGCGGGGGCGGAGGCGGCCCATGGACGACCGTCACGTTCATCGACGCCGCGTCATAGGCGGGGGCCGAGCGGACGTCGGCCGCGCCGATTCGCAGCTTGACCGGACTCTTTTCCGTCATGCCGCCCATGATGAACTGGTCCCAGGCGATGGCGATCCGCCGGTTGCCCACCCCCAGGAAGCCGCCGACATCCACCACCGCGGCGGCGGGGCGGCCGTCCTGGTCCAGCAGCACGTCGATCACCTGGCCGACATGGCTGCCGTCGGGCGCGACGACGTCACGATCGATCAGGCTGCCCAGCCGGCGGCTGGCCAGCGTGGTCGGGGCGGCGTCGTGCCGCACGGCGGGCGCGGAAGCGAGAGGCAGGATCGGGGGGGCGGCCAGTTCGGCGTCGTCGCCCGTCGGCATGTCCTGCGCCGGGCTGTCCACGCCCTGGCTTTCGGCACCGTCCGTCCTCGGGCTTTCCGTTCCCGGACTTTCCGTCCCTGGGCCGGCCGCATCCGCCGCGCGGGTCGGCACGGGCAGCAGGGTCAGGACGCCCAGCAGGGCGCCGCACGCGGCCGCCAGGCGTACGGAACGGCCGGACGGATGCGCGGCCGGGGACAGGGGGCGATGTTCCATGGCCATCCTGTGGCACGAACCGCGCCGTCCTGTCACAGGCTTCGACGCCCCGATGGATGTTTTTTCACGCGACCGGGTCGCCCCGGCGGATTGCAACCGAATGAAACACCGGATGCCGGCCGCCTTGTTTGGAGATAGAGTGATGAAATGGAGCCCTTGCCGCACATCCTGATTGTCGATGACGACCGTGAAATCCGCGACCTTCTCGCCCGTTTCCTGGAACGCAACCAGTTCCGCGTGACCACCGCGCGCGACGGGCGCGAAACCCGCAAGGCCTGGCTGGCCGGCCATTACCAGATCGTGGTGCTGGACCTGATGCTGCCGGGCGAAAGCGGGCTGGAGCTGGCGCGCTGGCTGCGCGGGCAGGCCAACGTGCCGATCATCATGCTGACGGCGATGGGCGAGGAAACCGACCGGATCATCGGGCTGGAACTGGGCGCCGACGATTACGTGCCCAAGCCGTTCAACCCGCGCGAATTGCTGGCGCGCATCCGCGCCGTGCTGCGCCGCAGCAGCGAGGCACCGGAAACCCGGGTGGTGGGCGAGCCGCGCAGCCTGCATTTTTCGGGATGGACGCTGGAACAGGCACGGCGCCGGCTGCTGAACCCGGAAGGGACCGAGGTCCCGCTGACGGGCGGGGAATACGACCTGCTGATGGCGCTGCTGGACCGGGCCAACCGCGTGCTGACCCGCGACATGCTGTTCGACCTGCTGCGCGGACGGCAGGCGGGGCCGTTCGACCGCGCGATCGACGTCGCCATCAGCCGGCTGCGCCGCAAGCTGGAAGATAACGGGCGCAACGCCCAGTTGATCAAGACGGTGCGCGGCGGCGGCTATGTCCTGGCGTCCGATGTCGAACGGCATTGATCCGGCGCGCGGTGCCGCGGACACGATTCTGAACGCCCCCGCCCCCGCGTCCTCGTCCTCTTCCGATGGCGACGCGGCGGCCGGGCCGATCCGCCGGATGGCCGGCTGGCTGCGCCCCCGGTCGCTGGCCGCCCGCACCAGCCTGCTGCTGATCGTGGGCCTGGGGATCATCGAATCGATCGGCCTGACCATCCACGCGCTGGACCGGATCGATTTCGATCGCCGCATGATCCAGCAGGAAAGCCAGAACCGGGTCGGCATGATCTACCGCTCGATCGTCGAGACGCCGTCCGAGGACCGCGAGGCGGAACTGGAATCGCTGCACCTGCCCCCGACCTTCCATGCCACGCTGACCCCCGGCCCCGAGCCCGACATGGTCGAACAGGCCGTGGACGGCCCCCCGCCGATGGACCGCATGGACATGCGGATGGAGCGGATGAATTTCGGCCGGCCGCACGACAACATGCCGCCCCTGCCGCCGCATCTGCGGCCGCGGCAGATGCTGTTCGGCGCGGCGCGTCCCTCGCCGCAGCGCGCCGTGGCCTTCCTGCTGCCGGACGAGACGCGGTGGCTGACGATCCATTATGTGGTGCCCGCGCCCAACCCGTTCCGTTCGCCGACCTTTCCCACCGCCTTCGCGCTGATGACCGTGGCCGGCAGTATCCTGATCGTCTGGGGCGTGCGGCGGGTGATCCGGCCGGTGGGCACCCTGGCCGCCGCCGCCGAGGCATTGGGGCGCGACGTCAACGCCCCGCCGCTGCCCGAGGACGGGCCGCTGGAAATCGCGCGGGCCGGGCGGGCGTTCAATGTCATGGCCAGCCGCATCCGCCGGTTCCTGACCGACCGGACCCTGCTGCTGACGGCGATCGGGCACGATCTGCGCACGCCGATCACACGGCTGAAACTGCGGTCGGAATTCATCGACGACGACGAATTGCGCGCCAAGTTCCTGATGGACCTGGACGAACTGGAATCCATGGTCGCGGCCACCCTGTCCTTCGGCCGGGACACGTCGCGGCGCGAGCCGATGGGATCGCTGGACCTGACCGCGCTGCTGCAGACCATCCTGGACGAGGCCGCCGAGACCCACCCCGACATCGCCGAGGCCATCGGATTCGCCGATGACCCCCCGGCGGTGACGATCCATGCCCGTCCGGTCGCGCTGAAGCGGGCGCTGAACAACCTGGTACAGAATGCGGTGAACTACGGCGGCGGCGTGCGCATCACGCTGCAACCGCCCTACCCCGGCGCCGCGGGCGAGATGCTGACGACCATCCTGATCGAGGATGACGGGCCGGGACTGCCGCCCGAGGACCTGGAGAGAATGTTCGAACCCTTCGTCCGGGCCGAGACCAGCCGCAACCGCGAAACGGGGGGAACCGGGCTGGGCCTGGCGATCGCCCGGAACATCATCTGGGGGCTGGGCGGGGATATCCGCCTGGGCAACCGCACCCCACACGGACTGAGGGCGACCGTCACGCTGGTCTGCTGATCACGTCTTCCTTGCGGCGCGGCGCGGCGAATGGCATTGCTGGATGCAATCGGTGCAACGCGGACCTTCCTCCCGCCGTTAGCGGGGCGCGACCCTTTGCGCCCCACCCGACACCCGACATGGCGGACCGACATGCTCGACCGATTCTATGCCCGTGCCCTGTTCCTGGCGGCCAGCCGCCACGCGCCGCTCTGGCTGGCGGTGGTGGCCTTCGCCGAGGCCAGCGTCTTTCCCCTGCCGCCCGACATCCTGCTGATTCCCATGGTGCTGGCGCACCGCGACCGCGCCTGGGCGCTGGCGGCGCTATGCACCGTGGCCAGCGTCTGCGGCGGCATCCTGGGGTGGTTCATCGGCGCCTTCCTGCTGCAGCACGTCGCCATGCCGATCGTGCATTTCTATCATGCCGAGGCCAGGCTGGCCGCCATGCAGGACCAGTTCCGCCACTGGGGCGTGTGGATCATCCTGTTCAAGGGACTGACGCCGATTCCCTTCAAGATCGTCACCATCGCCAGCGGGGCCGCCCATTTTCCGCTGACGCCGTTCGTGGTGGCCAGCCTGGTAACGCGGGGGGCGCGCTTCTTCCTGCTGGCCGCCCTGCTGCGCATCTACGGGCCGCCGATCCAGAATTTCATCGAGCGCCGGCTGACCCTGGTCGCATCGGCGTTCGGGGTGGTGCTGGTGGGGGGATTCGTGGCGCTGAAATACCTCTGATCCGACACGGCGACTTGCGGCGCGGTGCGTCGCGGAGCAAACACGGCATCGGAAAGTACGTATCAGGTCCGGAGCCTTCGCCATGCCACACCAGGTTGCCGTCATCACCGGAGCAGGGGCCGGTATCGGCCGCGCCACCGCGCGGACCCTTGCCCGCGCGGGATGCGACGTCGCCCTGATCGGCCGGGACCGGGCGCGGCTGGAGGATGCGGCGGCCGAACTGGCCGGGCTGCATGTCCGCACCGCCGTCCTGGTGGCCGACGTGGCCGAGGCCGATGCGCTGGAACAGGCCGCCGACGCGATCGAGGACCAGTTGGGCCCCATCACCCTGTGGGTCAATTGCGCCGGCGCCGGGGTCAGCGGCCAGTTCGTCGCCCTGTCGCCCGACGAAATCCGCCGTGCGACGGAAGTGACCTACCTGGGCACCGTCTTCGGCACGCGTGCGGCGCTGGCGCGGATGCGGCGGCGCGGATACGGCACGATCGTCAACCTGGACGCGCTGGGCCTGCCGCGCCCGCTGCGGGCCGTCGAAAGCGGCGCGCGGGCGGCGATCCGCGCCTTTACCGAAAGCCTGCGGCCGGAAATCCTGCATGACGGGGACCGGATCCACCTGTCCCTGGTCCATCTGCCGGCCATCAATACCCCGCGCTTTGCCTGGACGCGCAACCGTACCGGCAAGCGGCTGCGGCCGGCCGGCCCGGTCTACGAACCCGAAATCGCCGCCGAGGCGATCAGCCATGCCGCCTTCGGCCGCCATCGTGACGTGTGGGTCGGCCTGTCGGGCCTGGGACGGCGCCTGGCCGGGCTGCTGGCCCCGACGCTGGTGGACCGCCGGCAGTCGGTCCGGTCCTATGCCGCGCAACTGGAAAAGAACCCGGCCGAAAGCGACGCGCCGGACAGCCTGTTCGCCCCGGTGGCCGGGGCCTACGCCGCGCACGGCCGTTTCGACCTGATCGCGCGCAAGACCATGCCGCCGCTGATCACGACCACGATCCGCACCGCCGCCATCGGCGTGGCCCTGGTTGCGGGGGCCGGGGCCGCCCTGTCCCTGCTGCGCCGCAGGGACTGATCCGGCTTAGCTGGGCCGGGTCCGTCCGCTGGGGTGGATCATGGCCTGGTGCCGTGTCAGCGCCTGGACGACGCGCCGCGCATCGTCCGGGGCCAGGGCCAGGCCGATCGGGCCATAGGCCGGATGCTGGAAGGCGATCAGCGAGCCCTCGGTCAATGCTTCGGGCTGTACCGCCCAGTTGGTGCGAAAGACCGGCACGACCGGCACGCCCTCGATCGGCGGCGGGGGCGTGTTTTCGACCATCGCGCGGCGGACGGCACCCAGACTGGCGATCAACTGGGTCAGTTGATCCAGCGAGAGGGTGATTTCACCCTCCTGCCCGCTTGCTTCCAGAAAGGCCAAGTTCGCGGTCCGGCCGTCGTCGGACAGACTGACCTGCATGCGCGCGCTCATACCATCCTCCCCCCAACGGAGGGGGACAGTCTATCAGGTTTCCGCCGGCATTCCATGCAAGCCGCCGGCCCATACCCACCATCCGGGGCGTTCGACCGCCGTCATCGCGTCGCGTGCCCCCTGCGGGCTGTCGAACAGGGCGAAGCAGGTGGCGCCCGAACCGCTCATCCTTGCCAGCCGGCAGCCCGGCGCGGCGTCCAGCACCTGCAGGACCGTGCGGATGGTCGGGCAGAGCTCGCAGGCCGCATCCTGCAGGTCGTTGGTCAGCGCCGCCAGGTCGCGCACCATCGCCCCGACATCCGGCCACGCGGACGGCAGGCTGGCCGCCGGGGTGAAGACGGGCGCCCGCGCGCGGAACACGGCGGGGGTCGGCACGGCCTCGCCGCAATTCACCAGCATCATGCCGCAGTTCGGCAGCGCCGGCGCGGGGGCCAGTCTTTCGCCCACGCCGCCCATCCGGGCCGCGCGCTGGTCGATGCAGACCGGGACATCGGCCCCCAGTTCGACCGCCAGGGCCATCAGCCGCGCGCGGGGCAGTGCCTCGCCCGGCCAGGCCCGCAGCAGCAGGCGCAGCGCCGCCGCCGCGTCCGCCGACCCGCCGCCGATTCCCGATGCGACGGGCAGTGATTTTTCCAGCACGATCCGCATGGGGGCCAGCCGGTCGGTGACCCCCATTTCCGCCCGCAGCCTGCGCGCCGCCTGCAGCACCAGATTGCTGTCGGTATCGGCCACCAGCCCGGCGCCGAACGCGCCGGCAATGTCCAGGGCCACCGCTTCCCCCTGGCCCGCCGCACCGGGACGCAGGGTCAGGCGGTCCGCCGCCCCTGCGAAGACCGCCAGGCTGTCCAGCAGGTGATATCCGTCCGGCCGGCGCCCCGTTACATGCAGGTAGAGGTTGATTTTCGCATGGGCGGATTCGTGCAGCGTTCCAGTCCCTGTCGGATCAGTCACGGTCGGATGGGTCCTTCTTCCGGGCCGCCCCGTCCTGGTCGGGCGGCGGGTCTTCGTGGCCCG
Organism: Gluconacetobacter diazotrophicus PA1 5; assembly: GCF_000067045.1. Taxonomy (NCBI): domain Bacteria; kingdom Pseudomonadati; phylum Pseudomonadota; class Alphaproteobacteria; order Acetobacterales; family Acetobacteraceae; genus Gluconacetobacter; species Gluconacetobacter diazotrophicus. The sequence goes on along the minus strand of NC_010125.1, from coordinate 746,990 downwards.
ATCGGGCGGCGTCCGCAAGGGCGGCAGTGATCTTTTGCACGTCCGACGGATCGGCGGCGGGCAGGGCCTGCGCGACATGCCATTGATTGACGGCCTCACGCGGGCGGCCGGCTTTCCAGTAGGCCACGCCCAGATGGTAATTGACGGCCGGGTCCTCCGGCGTCTGTTCCGCCGCGCGTTCCAGCAGGGCCAGCCCTTCGGCGATGCGGCCCTGGCGCACCAGCGCCCAGCCCAGGCTGTCGCGAATCGCCGCGTTCTGCGGCTCGACCGCGACGGCGTGCCGCAGCAGGGCTTCGGCCTGCGGCAGGTTCCGGTCATGCTCGACCCAGGAATAGCCCAGATAGTTCAGAAGCAGCGCCTCGTTGGGCGCGAGGGCCAGCGCGTGTTCCAGGTCGGCCTGGGCCTGCGGCCAGCGGGCCAGCCGGTCATAGGCGACGGCACGGCCGAACAGGATTTCCCAGTCGTCGCCCGACAGCCGGCCCGTGGCCGTGATCGCCCGGCTGAAGGACGCGGCGGCCCCGGCCCAGTCCTCGCGCCCGGACTGGATGTCGCCCAGCGTCTGCCAGATCTGCGCCTGCGCAGGCTGCGCGCGGGCCAGGTCGGTCAGGATGCGGATCGCATCGTCCCCCCGGCCCGTCGCGGCGTCCAGGCGCGCGACCTGCACCTGCATGACCGTCGCCAGCGGGTCGTGGGGAAATGCCCGCGCCACGCCACCATCACGCGCCTGCGCCACGATAGTATCGCGGGCCGCCGCCGCCTGGCCGCCGTCATACTGCAGCGCGGACAGCAGCAGCCGCGCCTGGCCGAAACCCGGGTCCAGCGCCAGGGCGAATCGCAGCAGCAGCATGCGCATGTCGCGCACGCCGGCATCATGGGCCAGCCGTCCGGTCGGGTCGGGTATGCGCTCGGCCTCCTGCCCGATCAGGGCGGAGAGGAACGCATAGGCCTGCGCGATACCCTGGCGCGGTGACGTGACCGGTGGGCGGTCCATCGCGGCCAGCACGCCGTCACGCGCCAGCGACAGGCCGGCCCCGCCGGCCACCAGGCTGTCGAGCAGCCGCGTGGCCTGGTCGCGATGGCCCTGGGCGATCAGCCAGTGCCCCAGGGCCCAGGTGGAAAACAGGTCGCGGCCCGGCGATGCGTCCAGGGCCAGGCGATAATACCGGTCGGCCCGGTCATGCTGTCCCGCGAGATCGGCGATCAGCGCCGCATGGACGGCATAATAGCGGCCCAGCACCCGGTCGGCGGTCCAGGGGTCGATGATCGCCAGCGCCCGGTCAGGCTGGCCGGCGCCCATAAGGGTCCAGGCATCCAGCAACGGGCGGATCGCCGCCAGCATCGCATCCTGCTGCACCCGGTCGTAATGCGCCTGCGCGTCCGACCAGCGTCCGGCCCGGACCGCGTCATTGCCCATGACCAGTTCGGCCATCAACTGCCCCGGCAGGCGCGCCGCCAGGCCGGCCGCCGCATCGTCGCCCGCCAGAGCGCTGTACAGGAACGCCTGCCGCAGCAGGACGGAGCGGGAGGGGTCGAGCCCATAGGCCTGGCGGAAGGCCGATGCCGCGACGGCGTCGTCGCCTTCCAGCGCCGCGACGGTGGCCACCAGCATGGACCCCGACAACCCGTCCGGCCACGGCGCCGCCGCCACCGTCACGGCAGGGGGCTGCATGGACGGAGCGGGGGCCGCCGCCCACGCGCCGGCAGGCACGGCCGCCAGCGGTGCTACGATGGCCAACGCGGCCGTGCATACGAGGTGAAAACGCTGCATGATGGCGGACCCTACCCCGCGTCGGGTAAACTGCCAAACCCTGTCGGATGGCGCTTGGCCGCCCGGCGACCACCCGCATGCAAGAGGCCGCCCCGACCGGATGATGGACGCACTCGCGCTGCTGCAACTTTACGCCGAATGGGGGGCGGATGTCGCGTTCGACGACAGTCCGACGGACCGCCTGGCCGCGCGGCCCCCCCCCCCGGCCCGCGCCGGCATCCCCCCCGCGCGCGACGACGCCCCCAGCCCCCCGGCGCGTCCTGCCGGCCGCGCGGCCGTGGAGCCGGATGACGGGCTGACCCTGGTCGAACGCGCGATTCGCCAGGCCCGGGACGCCGCGGCAGCGGCCGAGAACCTGCCGGCCCTCCACGCCGCGCTGGCGGCATTCGGGGGCTGCGCCCTGCGCGACACCGCCACCCATACCGTGGTGCCGGAAGGCCCCGCGGGGGCCCGCCTGCTGCTGATCGGCGAGCCGCCGGACGCGGCCGAGGACCGGAGCGGCACCGCCTTCGCCGGGCCGGCCGGGCAGATCCTGGACCGGATGCTGACCAGCATCGGCCTGGCCCGGACCGACATGCTGCTGGCGCCGGTCATCCCCTGGCGACCGCCCGGCGAGCGCCCCCCCTCTGCCGCCGAGCTGCAGATCTGCGCGCCGTTCCTGCATCGGCTGATCGTGCTGGCGAACCCCCGCCGGATCATCCTGATGGGCAACACGCCCGCTCGCCTGCTGACCGGCGAGCAGGGGGGAATCGCGCGCCTGCGCGGCCGCTGGCGCGACGTCGCGATCCCCGGCCTGGGCCGGGCGATACCCATCCTGCCGATGCGCCATCCATCGCAGTTGGGCGCCAGTCCGGCGGCCCGGCGCGACGCCTGGAAGGATATCGTGCTGCTGCGCACGACGCTGGATCAGGACCAGGATACAGAGTGAAACAGTAAGCAGGAAAACGCGGTTTGAATTCTGTCCGGATTGTGGCGAAAACTGTGTTTATTGCGTCGCAACATACGAATTATTCGCTCTCGACATCCCTGCCTAAACCGCCGTTTTTACTGCGGTTTGGCCATCTGTTCTGATGCCATACTGATTGCCCCGCACGCAAAAGGCTTGCCTTCCGGGGAATAACCCCTTAGACGCCCCTCGGCCATGCGAGGGACAACACACACACCCCCACAGATCGCGGTCCGGGCCTTTCTGGCCGGTGCCGCCCTTCTGGCAGGAGCGACGTTCACGCCGCTGCGTGTCCAGACCGCGAACGCCCGGAACACGGACGGACATCCGTCCGGCCCGGGCGAGCGGAACGAGGAAACGGCCCTGGCCATGCCGCGGATCGCGCCGCCTGGTGGCGGAGCGGTCGGACTGGCCCAGCCGCTGAGCCCGGACGTCGTCGCCCAGGTACGCCGGATCTTCAGCCTGCAGCGCGCGGGGGCGTTCGACGACGCCATCCGGGAGACCGCGCAATTGCGCGACGACACTCTGCTGGGCGACATCCTGGCCGACCGCTACCTGAATCCCGCCTATCATCCCGCGCCGGGGCAGTTGCGGCTGTGGCTGCGCACCTTTTCCACCCTGGCCGACGCCCCCGCCATCCACACGCTGCTGGCCGGCCTGTCGCCGCGCGGCGCCAGCCTGCCGCCGCTGCCCGCGCAGATGGCGCTGGCGGCCGGCACCGGAGCGGCGGCCATGCGCCCGCCGGAAGAGGACGATCCCGCCGGCCGGGCCTTCGCCCGCAACCCGCTGCTGGACCGGACGGTGCGCGACCGGGCCGAGCAGGGGGTGAAGGGCGCGCGCAGCGCGCTGCACCTGATCAAGATCACGCCGGGCATCGGCGACCTGTATGCCGCGCAGTTGCGCGCCGAGGTCGCGATGACGCTGTTCAGCGCGGGCGAAACCGCCCTGGCGCTGCGGACGGGGCAGGATGCCTTCATCCAGTCCGGCGGCCGGATCGGCCTGGCCGGCTATGTCGCCGGCCTGGCGGCCTGGCGCCGGGGACGGCCCGACATTGCCGAACCGCTGTTCGAAGGCGCGTCGCGCGCCGAACTGACGGCAGCCGGCATCCGGGCCGGCGCCGCCTTCTGGGCGGCCCGGGCGCACCGCAATACCGGCGACCTGGCGGCCTATCATCCCTGGCTGCATCGCGCCGCCGCCGCCCCGCACACGTTCTACGGCCTGCTGGCGGCCCAGTTGCTGGGCCTGCGCCCGGCGAAGGGCCAGCACGCCGCGGACACGTCCCTTCCCGGTGAGCCCCTTTCCGGCGAACCCGCCGCGCCGTCCGCCATGCCGGCGGAAGACCGGACGATGCTGCATGCCGGCGCGCCGGTCATGGGCGAAATCGACGTGGACGCCGTGGCCGCGAAACCGGCCGGGCGGCGGGCCTTCGCCCTGTTGCAGGTCGGCGAGACGGCCCGGGCGGAAGCCGCCCTGCGCCGCCTGTGGCCCGAGGTGCTGGGCGATGCCGCCCTGTGCCGCTCGATCCAGCTTGTGGCCGATGCCGCCGGGCTGACGGGCCTGTCGGCGCAATTGTCGTCGCTGCTGGCATCACAGGGCGCGCCCCAGCCGGCCGTGCCCTCCCGCTTTCCGACGCCGCGCCTGGCGCCCAGCCATGGGTTCAGGGTCGATCCGGCGCTGGTCTATGCCCTGACGCGCCTGGAATCGAATTTCGACAGCGGGGCGATTTCCGGGTCCGGCGCGCATGGGCTGATGCAGATCATGCCGACGACCGCCAGCTTCGTGACCGGCAGGACCCGGCGTTTCGAAGCGGCCCCGGCGCTGCTGCACAATGCGGCGACGAACCTGGATATCGGGCAGCTCTACGTCCTTTACCTGGCGCACCTGAGCGAACAGCATGCTGGCGGCCGTCACCCGTCCGGCGGCGACCTGGTGCGGCTGCTGGCCAGCTACAATGCCGGGCCGGGGGCGATTTCCCGACAGGAAGCCCTGAACGATTGCGGTGACGACCCGCTGCTGTTCATCGAAAGCCTGCCCAGCGCCGAGACGCGGGATTACGTCCATCGCGCCCTGACCTATCTGTGGATCTATGCCGACCAGATGGGCCTGCCCACGCCGTCGCTGGAAACCCTGGCGCGCAACGAATGGCCCGCCTTCGCCGCCGAGCAGGACCTGGCCGGCCGCCACTTCCACACCATACACTGAAGGTCGGCCCGGAAGGGCGGCCTGGACCCGGGCGGTTCAGTCCGCCAGCGCCTGACGGCTGGCCCGGACCTTCACGACCCGCCGCTGGTCGGTCTCCAGGACCTCGAACAGCCAGCCGGAAAACACGACCTTGTCCCCCGTCGCCGGCACGCGGCGCAGCAGCGCCAGGATCAGGCCGCCCAGCGTGTGGTAGCTGCCTTCGTCCGGCAGGTCGGACAGGCCCAGGCGGTCCTTGACCTCGTCGGCGGGCATGAAGCCGTCCAGGATCAGCACGTCGTCCTGCGCCATGCGCTTCTTGGGGGTGCTGCCCGGTTCGTGGTGTTCGCCCACGATGGCCTCGAACAGGTCCGAGGCGGTCACGATCCCTTCGAACGACCCGTATTCGTCCAGCACCAGCGCGATGCCCAGAGGCACGGTGCGCATCCGTTCGACCATGTCGAAGGCCGAGATCGTGTCGGGGACCACCACGGGCTTGCGCAGCCCCGATTCGATCGTGACCGGCCGCCCGTCCAGCAGGCGGTCCAGCATGTCCTTCGCCAGGATGACGCCCACCGGATTGTCGACCCCGCCGTCGCAGACCACGATGCGGGTATAGACGGTGTTGCGCAGGGTACGGCGCAGTTCCTCGCGGCTGGCGTGGCGTTCGATCCAGAACAGTTCGTTGCGCGGCGTCATGATGGCACGGACCGGCCGGTCCGCCAGGCGCAGCAGGCGCTCGATCATGTCGCGCTCCTCCTGCTCCAGCACGCCGGACTGCGCGCCTTCGGCGATATAGGCCTTCAGTTCTTCCTCGGTCAGGGCTTCGCGGGTCATGGCGCCCACGCCCATCAGGCGCAGCACCAGGTTCGAGGACCGCCCCAGCAGCCAGACGGCCGGGCGCGTGACGCGGGCCAGGCCTTCCAACGGCAGCGATAGCCGCGCCGCGACGATTTCGGGATGGCGCAGCGCAAGCTGCTTGGGCACCAGTTCGCCCAGCACCAGCATCAGCGAGGTGATCGCCACCACCACGACCGTCATCGACAGTTCGGCGGCGAACGGACGCAAGGCCGGAAACCGCGCCAGCCAGGGCGTCAGGTACCCTTCGATCTGCGTGCCGCCGAACGTACCTTCCAGGATCGAGACCAGGGTGATGCCGACCTGCACCGTGGGCAGGAAGCTCTGCGGGTCCTCGGCCAGGCGCAGGGCCCGCTCGGCGCCCTTCACCCCGCTGCGGTGCATGATCATCAGGCGCGTGCGGCGCGCCGAGATCAGGGCCAGTTCCCCCATGGCGAAGATGCCATTGATGAGAACGAGGAGAAAAATGACGACAAGCGGCGCGATCATGATGGAAGCGATCTTATACCAATCGGCGGAAGCAATCCGAACTGTGGCAAAAAAGACGCGATGAATATGAAAATGGCGGGGACAAGCCCCGCCACTTCAGATCGCGTCCGTCGCGCACCGCTCAGTCGGCGGCGGTCTCGACGGCCGGCGCGTCCACGACGGTGACGCGCGGCGGCTTGGCCGGCTTCTTCGCCGCGGCCAGTTCGGCCATGCGGGCATCGACATGCTGGGTGTAGACGTATTCGGCCGGACGCTGGTTGGCCAGCGAGATTTCAGGAACCATCGGCTTTTCGGTCTCGGGCCCGAACAGGGCGACCTTGGCGATGTGCCAGGGGCGGCGCACGGCGTCCATCACGGCGGTGGATTCATACCCGGAATGGACCATGCAGTCGGCGCATTTTTCGTAATTGCCGGTGCCGTAATCATCCCACTTGGTGTCGTCCATCAGTTCCTGGAACGTCTTGGCGTAGCCTTCGCCCAGCAGGTAGCACGGACGCTGCCAGCCGAAGACGTTGCGCAGCGGCTTGCCCCACGGGGTGCAATGATATTCCTCGTTCCCCGCAAGGAAGTTCAGGAACAGCGGCGACTGCGTGAAGCGCCACTTCTTGCCCTTGCCCAGGCGGAAGACGTCGCGGAAAAGCTGCTTCGTCTTCTGGCGATTCAGGAAGTGGGCCTGGTCCGGCGCGCGCTCGTAGGCATAACCCGGGGCGGTCATGATGCCGTCCACGCCCATGGCCATGACTTCGTCGAAGAAGGCGGCCAGGCGCTTGGGGTCGGTCCCGTCGAACACCGTGCAGTTGATCGACAGGCGGAAGCCGCGGGCCTTGGCCTTCTTGATCGCGGCCACGGCGCGTTCGTACACGCCGTCCTGGCAGACCGAGGCATCATGCATCGCCTGGTCGCCATCCAGATGCACGTCCCACGAGAAGAAGGGCGACGGCTCGTAATCGTCCATCTTCTTTTCGAGCAGAAGGGCATTGGTGCAGAGATAGACGTATTTCTTGCGCGCGATCAGGCCCCGGACGATGTCCGGCATTTCCTTGTGCAGCAGGGGCTCGCCACCCGCGATCGCGATGACGGGGGCACCGGCCTCGGTATCCGCGTCCAGGCATTCCTGCACGCTCATGCGCTGGTTCAGGATCTGCGCCGGGTAATCGATCTTGCCGCACCCCGCGCAGGCCAGGTTGCACCTGAACAGCGGTTCGAGCATCAGGACAAGCGGGTAACGTTTCCGGCCGGTCACGTGCTGCTTCACGACGTAAGCACCCACCCTGACAGCCTGCATAATAGGAACGGCCATGAAACCTCTGCTCCTGCGCCGGCGATATGCCGGCCCTCTTCAAATCATGTGACCTTATTATGGACACGTTCGTACGAAGGATAACAACCCCGGGGCCGTCCAAGCTGTGCGCGAAAGACATATCGCGGTTGCGGACATGCTACGCCACGCGATCCCGTTCCCGGGGGTATAGGACAAGTCGGGTGTTATACTCAATTCCCATCGCATGTCCTACCGCATGCACTGTGCCTTAATAACCACACCTGACAGCGAGAGGCTGTCTTTGCTTCCGCCCCGGGAGTAGAACCCGAACTGGAACAGGCCGAGGGGCGTTACGAGCATCCGGCTCGGAGACGTCGAAGCAGACTGGACCAGGAGTCGCCCGTCCCCGGACGATATCCCGGCAAACATATATGGACGTAATCGTCATGGATCAGCCGAATCCCACACAGCCCACCGGCCTGTCGGCAGTCGCGGCGGTCCCCGCCGAACGAAAGACGGATGGCCGGCAGCGGGATGGGCGGCATGACGCACAGCCGGGGGGCTCGGTTCCGACGCGTGGCCGCTTTCCGCTGCTGGACCGGGTGGCGTATCCCGAGGACCTGCGGAACCTGTCGGTGGAGCAGCTGAAGCAGCTGGCCGAGGAATTGCGGGCCGAGACGGTGGACGCGGTATCCACCACCGGCGGGCACCTGGGCGCGTCGCTGGGCGTGGTGGAGCTGACGGTGGCGCTGCACGCGGTGTTCGACACCCCGGCCGACCGAGTGATCTGGGATGTCGGCCACCAGGCCTATCCGCACAAGATCCTGACCGGACGGCGCGAGCGCATCCGCACCCTGCGCCAGCCCGGCGGCCTGTCGGGCTTCACCCGCCGGTGCGAGAGCGAATACGACCCGTTCGGCGCCGCCCATTCCTCGACCTCGATCTCCGCCGGGCTGGGCATGGCGGTGGCGCACCACCTGCGCGCCGAGCACGACCCCGCCTATCGCGAGCGCAACGTCGTCGCCGTCATCGGTGACGGCTCGATTTCCGCCGGCATGGCCTACGAGGCGATGAACAACGCCTCGGTCGCCGGCCCCGGCGCCGGGCGGCTGATCGTGGTGCTGAACGACAACGAGATGTCGATCGCGCCCCCGGTCGGCGCCATGTCCAACTACCTGTCGCGGCTGATGTCCTCGCGCCAGTTCCTCGGCCTGCGCGACCTGGCCGGCAAGGTGGCCCGCCGCCTGCCCGAGCGGCTGGAGCGCACCGCCAAGAAGGCCGATGAATATGCCCGCGGCATGATCACCGGCGGCACCCTGTTCGAGGAGCTGGGCTTCTACTACGTCGGCCCGGTCGACGGCCACGACCTGAACCAGCTGGTGCCGATATCGAATTCCTGCAGCCCGGGGGATCCACTAGTTCTAGAGCCCGCCACCGCGTAGCTCCAGCTTTGTTCCCTTTAGAGAGGTACGCGGCTACCGCCCGGCCGAATCGGCGGGTGACAAGTACCACGCGGTGGCCAAGTTCAACGTGGTGACCGGCGAGCAGAAGAAGGCCCCGCCGGGACCGCCCAGCTATACCTCGGTGTTCAGCCGCGAGCTGGTGCGCCGGGCGAAGCAGGACGACACCCTCGTCGCCGTCACCGACGACATGCCCTCGGGCACCGGGCTGGACGCCTTCGCCCGCGCCTGCCCCGACCGCTTCTTCGATGTCGGCATCGCCGAACAGCATGCGGTGACGTTCGCCACCGGCATGGGGACCGAAGGGCTGCTGCCGCATCTGCGCCATCTATTCCACCTTCCTGCAGCGCGCCTACGACCAGGTGATGCATGACGTGGTGCTGCAAAACCTGCCGGAGCGCTTCGCCATCGACCGCACCGGGCTGGTCGGTGCCGACCGCGCCACCCATGCCGGGGCGTTCGACATCAACTATCTGGGCTGCCTGCCGGGCATGACCATCTATGGCCCCCAGCGACGAGCTGGAACTGCTGCACATGACGGCGACCGCCTGCGCCTTCGATGCCGGGCCGATCGCCCTGCGCTACCCGCGCGGCAACGGGCTGGGCCTGGCGCTGCCCGAGGCCGGCGAGATCCTGGAGATCGGCCGCGGCCGCATCATCCGCGAGATGGGCCGCCAGTCGGGGCGCGAGACCGGCGGTATCGCCATCCTGTCGCTGGGCACCCGCCTGGCCGAGGTGCTGAAGGCCGCCGACATGCTGGCCGCCCAGGGGCTGGCCCCCACCGTCGCCGACGCCCGCTTCGCCAAGCCGCTGGATACCGCGCTGATCGAGAACCTGGCCCGCAACCACGCCGTGCTGCTGACCATCGAGGACGGCGCCGAGGGCGGTTTCGGCGCCTATGTCATGCACCACCTGGCCCGCACCGGGCTGCTGGACACCATCCGCTTCCGGCCCATGACCCTGCCGGACCGCTTCATCGACCACAACACCCAGGACGCCCAATACCACCAGGCCGGCCTGGACGCCCCAGCCATCGCCGCATGCGCCATGCAGGCCCTGGGGATCGAAAAGACCATGCCGCAACCCTTGCTAAAGGCGACAATCGGACAGAGATCATGAAGGTTATGCGAGTCCTGACCCATTCCCTCCCGCTGGCCTTCTGTGCCGGCCTGGCGGCGGCGACCATCGCCGCGCCCCTCTTCAGCCCCGTCGCGGCGCACGCCCAGTCCGCCGAGGCCGCCCCGGCCCCGGCCGCCGCGGTGACGGCCCCGGTCAGCGCGCTCTATGCCGCGCTGGGCCAGATCCAGGCCCCCCACAGCGGCAGCTTCGACCAGCGGGCGCAGCTTCTGGGTCCGGTCGTGGACAAGGTCTATGACCTGGAGACGGTGCTGCGCGCATCGGTGGGCCTGCGCTATGCCGGCCTGGCCGACGCGGACAAGCAGCAATTGCTGGGCGTGTTCCGCCAGTTCACCGTCGCGCGGTACATTTCCAGCTTCAAGCCGGGGGGCAACGCACGGTTCACCATCGACCCCACCCCGCGCCCGTCGCCGGTCGGCAGCGACCAGATCGTGACCACCCATATCGGCGCGGCCGACGATTCGGACCCCACCGAGATCGACTATGTCATGCGGTCGGGCCCGCAGGGCTGGCGCATCGTGGACGTCCTGCTGGAAGCCCATATCAGCCAGGTCGCGGCGCAGCGGTCCGATTTCAGTTCGACGCTCGCATCCGGGAATGTGCAGAACCTGATCTCCCTGCTACAGAGGAAGGTCAAGGCGTTCTCCGAGGGTTGATGACCCGCGGAGCCCACCTGTACCTGTGATCCACCCGGTGGCCGTGCGCGCCCGATTCCTGGGCGCCCAATCGCTGGTCACCTTGTCTGTGCCCCCGCTGCCGGAAAGATGATGTTCGCCTTGCACGCCCTTGCCTCACCCGCCGGTCTTGCCGCCCTTGTCGCGGCGGCCGGATGCGTGCAGGCGACGCTGGGGACCGCACTGGTCGCGCGATTCCGCTGGCGCGAACGCCATATTCCCCCGGACAGCACGCTGCCGCCGGTCACGATCCTGAAGCCGCTGCATGGCGACGAGCCGCTGCTGGAGGAGGCGCTGGAGAGTTTCTGCACCCAGGATTATCCCGGCATGCAGATCGTCTTCGGCGTGCAGGATGCCGGCGATCCGGCGATCGCGATCGTCAGGCGCCTGCGGGAACGCCATCCCGGCCTGGACATCGCCCTGGTGGTCGATCCCGCCGTCCATGGCGTCAACCGCAAGATCGGCAACCTGATCAACATGCTGCCCCGGGCCCGGCACGACGTGCTGGTCATCTCGGACTCCGACATCCACGTGGCGCCGGATTACCTGCGGCATGTCGTCCATGCGCTGGCGCGGCCGGGCGTGGGCCTGGCCACCACGCTGTATGCCGGCCTGCCGGCGACGCGCAGCCTGCCGCGCCTGCTGGCGGCATGCCAGATCAACCACAATTTCCTGCCCGGGGTCATGCTGTCGCGCTATCTGGGGCGGCAGGACTGCCTGGGCGCCACCATGGCCCTGCGGCGCGAGACGCTGGATGCGGTGGGCGGCCTGGCGGCGCTGGCACCGCATATCGCCGACGACGCCATGCTGGGCCGCCTGGTGCGCGAGCACGGGCTGCACATCGCCATCGCCCCCTGCATGACCTGGACCACGGTGGGCGAGCCGACCTTCAACGACGTCATGCTTCACGAACTGCGCTGGGGCCGGACGGTCAAGACGCTGGAGCCGGCGGGCTATGCCGCGTCCGCCATCCAGCTTCCGCTGTTCTGGGCGGCGGCTGCCGTCCTGCTGCAACCGCATGCGCGCTGGACCTGGGCGGTCTTCCTGACCGTCTGGGCGGTGCGGGCGGCCAGCGCCTTCCTGATGGACCGGCTGCTGGCGCAGCGCAGCCTGGTCCCGCTTCTGCTGCTGCCGCTACGCGACTGGCTTTCCGCCGCGATCATGGTCGGCAGCGTCAGCGGCACGCGTGTCGCGTGGCGTGGACAGACGATGCATATCGCGCCACATTCGGTTATGACGCCTCCATCCCATCCTGTCGTGCCGGGCGACTGACGCACCCCACACGACATAAGACAGACCAAGAATGGCGGCGCCGGACCGATGTCCCCCCGCCCGAGGATTTGCGTATCATGATGAGAACATTATTCCTGCAACCCCCTTCCTTCGACGGTTTCGATGGCGGCGCCGGGTCGCGCTACCAGGCCAAGCGGGAAATCCGGTCGTTCTGGTACCCGACCTGGCTGGCGCAGCCCGCCGCCATGGTCGAAGGCAGCCGCCTGATCGACGCGCCGCCGGCCCGGATGGGGATGGAGCCGATCCTGGAGGACGTGCGCAACCGCGACCTGGTCATCATGCATACCTCGACCCCGTCCTTCGCATCGGACGTGCGGGTCGCGCAGATGCTCAAGGACGCCAACCCGGCGCTGAAGATCGGCATGGTCGGCGCCAAGGTCGCCGTCCAGGCCGAGGAAAGCCTGCTGAAGGCCGCGCCGGTGGATTTCGTCGCCCGCAACGAATTCGACTTCACGATCAAGGAAATCGCTGAAGGCCGCCCGTTTGCCGAGGTCGACGGCATTTCGTGGCGCAACGAGGACGGCACGATCGTCCACAACCGCGACCGCGCCATGATCGAGAACATGGACAGCCTGCCCTTCGTGACCGAGGTCTACAAGCGGGACCTGAAGATCGAGGATTACTTCATCGGGTACCTGATGCACCCGTACATCTCGATCTATACCGGCCGTGGCTGCAAGTCGCATTGCACGTTCTGCCTGTGGCCGCAGACCGTGGGTGGCCATCGCTACCGCACCCGCAGCCCGGAACACGTGGCTGCCGAAATCCGGCTGGCGAAGCAGTATTTCCCGCAGGTCAAGGAATTCTTCTTCGACGACGACACCTTCACCGACGACCTGCCGCGCGCGGAAGCGATCGCGAAGGAACTGGGCAAGATGGGCGTCACCTGGTCGTGCAACGCCAAGGCCAACGTGCCGCGCAAGACGCTGGAAGTCCTGAAGGAAAACGGGCTGCGCCTGCTGCTGGTGGGGTATGAGAGCGGCAACCAGCAGATCCTGCACAACATCAAGAAGGGCATGCGGGTCGAGGTCGCGCGCGAGTTCACGAAGAACTGCCACGAACTGGGAATCAAGATCCACGGCACCTTCATCCTGGGCCTGCCCGGCGAGACCAAGGAGACGATCCAGGAGACGATCAGGTTCGCCACCGAGATCAATCCCCACACGCTGCAGGTCTCGCTGGCCGCGCCCTATCCCGGCACGTTCCTGCACAAGCAGGCGACCGAAAACGGCTGGCTGGACGAAAGCAACGCGGAACTGATCGACGAGAACGGCGTGCAGATGGCCCCCCTGCACTACCCGCATCTGTCGCACAGCGAAATCTTCAACGGCGTCGAGGAATTCTACCGGAAATTCTATTTCCGCGCGCCGAAGATCGCCTCGATCGTCGGCGAGATGGTGCGCAGCCCGCAGATGATGAAGCGCCGCCTGCGCGAGGGCGTGGAATTCTTCCAGTTCCTGCGCGACCGCCGCGCGGCCTGAGCCCACCCGCCGGGGCCCAGGCCCCGGCGGACTTTCCCCCGGCGACACCTATCCATGAAGCGTGTGATCGTATCCGCCGACGATTTCGGTCTGTCGGAAGAGGTCAACGAAGCCATCGAAATCGCCCATCGCGACGGGCTGCTGTCCACCGCCAGCCTGATGGTGGCGGGACCGGCGGTGGCGGACGCGGTGGCGCGGGCACGGCGCCTGCCGGGGCTACATGTCGGGCTGCACCTGGTGGTGATCGAAGGGCCGGCCATACTGCCGCCCGCCGAGATTCCGCTGCTGGTCGATTCCGCCGGGCAGTTTCCGTCCAACCAGATGGAACTGGGCGTCAATTATTTCTTCCGCCCCGATGTGCGCCGCCAGTTGGCCGCCGAGATCGAGGCGCAGTTCACCGCCTTCGCCCGCACGGGACTGAAGCTGGACCATGCCAACGCACACAAGCACATGCACCTGCACCCCACCGTGGGGCAGTACCTGATCCGCAGCGGGCTGCGCCATGGGCTGACGGCGGTACGGGTGCCGCTGGAACCGCCCGAACCGCTGATCGCCGCCGGCACGTACAGCGATTCGATGGGCGCCGCCGCCCTGCGCCGCTGGACCGGCCTGCTGCGCCATCAGGCGAACCGGGCCGGGCTGCGCACCAATGACTGGTGCTTCGGCATCGCCTGGAGCGGCCATATGACCACCGAGCGGATCGCCGCCCTGGCGGCGCACCTGCCCGAGGGATTGTCGGAAATCTATTTCCACCCGGCCACCGCGAAGAACGCGCTGCTGGAACGGCTGATGCCGACCTACGAGCACGCCGCCGAACTGGCGACGCTGTGCAGCCCGGGCTTTCGGGCCGGCCTGTCGCATTGCCACGCCATACCGACAAGCTGGTCGGCCTGAAAGCCGGGCTCTGCCCGGACCCGGCAGGGCCTGAGGCCCTGCACCCCAATCATTTGATAACAATCGGGTTTCCAAAGGGCGACTGCCCTTTGGCGGGGTTTGGGGCGGAGCCCCAAGCCTCCTTACAGGCTGCTCTTGACCCACTCCTTGAGCTGGCTCTTGGGCAGCGCCCCGACCTTGGTGGCCGCCGGCTGGCCGTTCTTGAACAGGATCAGGGTCGGGATGCCGCGCACGGCGTATTTGTTCGGCGTGCCGGGATTGTCGTCGATATTGACCTTGGCCACCGTCAGCTTGCCCTTGAACTCGGCGCCGATCTCGTCCAGCGCCGGGGCGATCATCTTGCAGGGGCCGCACCATTCGGCCCAGAAATCCACCAGAACGGGCCCTTCGGCCTTCAGGACATCGCTTTCGAAAGTGGCGTCGCTGACGGCCACGGTGTTTTCGCTCATCACATCACTCCTCGGGTTTCCGATGGCGGCTTCCGTCCGGACATGGCGCCGGACGGCCCGGTTATCAAGATTATGGTCCTTCGGGCGTCTGCCCGCCTGAGGCCTGACCCGGAGCATGATGTGCCAGAAGCGAATCGGGCAAGGGCATGATCCGGACGTCCTCGGTCCACACAAGGGTGCACCGAACAGGGCGATCGGGATAGAGGGCACCAAGCAGCGCGTGGTAGGACGCCATCTGGCGCAGGTACAGCACGGGCACCGATGCCGCGTCGTCCGGCGGCTGGCGGTTGGTCTTGAAATCGCACAGCAGCACGTCGCCGGGCCGCACCATCATGCGGTCGACCTGGCCGACGATCACCGCACCGCCGGCGATGCCGGCCAGGGGCTGCTCCGCGCGGCTGCCGGGTCCGAACAACGGCGCCATGGCCGGATCGTCCATCACCGCCAGCACCTGGGCGGCGATGCGTGCCTGTTCGGCGGCGTCCAGGCCATGCCCGGTACGCGACAGCCAGTCGCGCGCGACCCGGGCGCGATCGGCCGCCGGCCGGTCGGGCAGGTATTGCAGCAGCGCATGCACCAGTTGCCCCTTTCGCAGGGCCTGTTCGCGCGCGGCGGGGCGGCGGGCGCGTGCGATGGCCAGGGGGGAGCGCACGGCGGGCTGCGGGCCCAGCGGGGCATCGTCGGGGCGGCTGGGCACCAGCGGGCGCAGCAGCTTCGCCTCGGCGGAGGGCGGGGTGGCGATCCAGTCCGGCGCGCGGCCCATCCAGGCGGGTAGCGCCACGGCGGGGGGCTCGGGCCGGGATCGGGGCGCGGCGGGGGCGCCGGACAGGCGCGCGGGGGCTTCCTCCAGCACCAGGCGAGTGCCTTCCCACCCCAGGTCGAAGGGGCGTTCCTCGGCGCCGGCCTGTTCGAAGCCGCGACGGCAGAGCATGTACCAGCTTTCGTCCGTCACCATGCGCTTCTGCTGCCAGCCGCAGACCACCAGCCGGTCGCTGGCCCGGGTCAGGGCGACATAGAGCAGACGGTTATATTCCTCGATCGCGGCGGCGCGGATGGTCTGCTGCAGCGCGCGGGTCACGCCGATGCCCATTTCGGCGCGCGGCACCCACAGCGGCAGGTCCAGGCCGCTGGGCTGGTCCCGTGCCCAGACCAGGCCGCCGTCGAACTTCGCCGTGCCCACCGTGTCGGGCAGGATCACCAGCCGGGCCTGCAATCCCTTGGCGCCATGGGCGGTCATGACCCGCACCATGTCGGCCGCCGCGTCGGGTTCGCGCTTCACGGTTTCCTGCGACGCGCGCAGCCAGTGCAGGAACCCCTGCAGCGAGGCCGGATGCAGCGATTCGTAGCGCAGGGCCGCGGAGAGCAGTTCGTCCACCGGCTCGGCGGCCTCGGGACCCAGGCGGGCCAGCAGGCGGGCGCGGCCGCCCAGCGGCCCCAGCGCCTCGGACAGCAATCCGTAGGGCGAGGCGTAATCGACGCGGCGGAACAGCGCATCCAGCATCGTCCAGGCCGCGCGCCAGTCCGGCCGTTCGGCATGGCGGTCGCGCAGCACGGCCCAGAGCGGCCGGTCGCCGCGTCCGACCGCCAGGTCCATCACCCCGTCATCCGACACCCCGCCCAGTGGCGAGGTCAGCACGCAGGCCAGCGTCAGGTCGTCCTGCGGCAGCAGCAGCGCGTCGCACAGCGCCATCAGGTCCTGCACCGCCACCTGGTCCACCAGGCCGGTGCGCACCAGCGTCGCCACCGGAACGTCCTGCGTCTTCAGCGCGCGGATCAGGGCCCGCACGAAATTGGAGCGCCGGGGCACCAGCACCAGCACGTCGCCCGGCGTCAGCGGGGCCTGCCCGGGTTCGGGCGGGCGGCGCAATTCCGCCACGATCCAGGCGGCCAGGGAATCGGCCAGGCGCTGGGCGGCGGTGGATTGCCCGGCATTCTCGCGCGGGGCCGCCCACGGGTTGGCGTCCTCGCCGGCCTCGTCGATCGGGGTCAGCGGCCAGAGTTCGACCCGCCCGCCCTGCCCCGGCCGGGCGGAGAGATGGCCGGGCACGCCCCCGCCCGGCTCGACCAGTCCGCGCGCGGCGTCGGGCAGGGAAAAGACGCTGTCCACCAGGCGCAGCACCGGCGCGGTGGAGCGGAAGGACACGGTCAGCGCCGGTTCCTTCCACATCCTGCCCGCATCCTCGACCTGGCGGCGGAAGCGCTGGCGCCAATGGCGGAAGGCGGCGGGATCGGCCCCCTGGAAGGAATAGATGGACTGCTTGTAGTCGCCGACCGCGAACAGGGTGCGCGGCGGGGCGCCGTCATCATGCGCGCCCGCCCCGGCGAAGAATTCCGAGGTCAGGCCGCCCGCGATCGCCCACTGGTCGGGCGAGGTGTCCTGCACCTCGTCCAGCAGCAGGTGGTCGATGCCACCATCGAGCTTGTACAGCACCCAGGCCGCGCCCGGGTCCTTCAGCAGGTCCAGGGTCCGTTCGATCAGGTCGTCGTAATCGACCAGGCCGCGCCCGCGCTTGCGCTCGCCATAGCGATGCAGCACCGGCACCGCGACATCCAGCAGGGCCTGGCTGACGCGCAGGATGGCGATGGCCCGGCATTCCTCGTCCACCGCGATGATCCGCTCGGCCTCGGCCAGCAAGGGCGTCGCCGATCTGCGGCTGCGTTTCGTCGAATTTCGCGTGGGCCGCCCCGGCGGCGCGGTTCGCCGTCCTGCTTCACAGGGCCGCGCGCCACGCGTCCATTGCGCGGCGCGGGCGTCCGGCGCCAGGGCCATCCAGTCCAGCATCGCGACGGCCTTGGCGCGAACGGCGGTCGAGGCCTGTTCGGCCACGATACGCAGCATCCCGCGCAGCCGCTCCTCGTCCGGGACGGCGCAGGCGGCGCGGCGCACCGCGTCCGCATCGCGGCCGCGCGTGCCCAGCACGCGCATCAGCGCGGCCTCGATCGCGGCGCGGTCCTGCTCCAGCGCCGTGATGACCGGCTGCAACTGCCGCAGCCGGGCCTGCAATCCGCCGATCAGGGCGGCGAAATCCCCGGCACCGATCTGGCTGGCCAGGATCGCGACCGCCGGCCCGCCGCCGCCGACCACGGCTTCGACGGATTCGCCCATGGCGATGCGGGCATCCGTGTCCTCGACCAGGGTGAAATGCGGGCTGATCGCGGCCTCGACCGGAAAGCGCCGCAACAGGGACTGGCAGAAGGCATGGATGGTGCCGATCCGCATTCCGCCCGGCAAGTCCAGCACGCGGGCGAACATTCGCGTGCCGCGCGGCGTGTCGCCTCGCACGGCGGGACCGACAGGAAGGCCAGTTCCCGGTCCAGGGACGCGTCGGGCAGCGTTACCCAACTCCCCAGCCGGCTTCTGCAGGCGGATCGCCATTTCCGCCGCCGCCGCCTTGGTGAAGGTCAGGCACTGGATTGCGCGCCGGGTCCGCCCCCGCAAGCAGGTCCCCCGCCCCGTCCCCCCTCGCGTGGGCGCGGGGCGCGGCAGCATCAGCCGCAGCAGCCGGTCGATCAGCAGCTTGGTCTTGCCGCTGCCCGCCGAGGCCGAGACGAAGACCGACGCCCCCGGGTCCGAGGCCTCGCCCTGCCTGGCGTTGGCCAGGCCGATCGCATCCAGCGGGTTCATGATCCGGCCTCGTCGCGCGCGGCACTCCATTCCGCGACCCGGGCTAGGCGGGCGTAATCGGCGAAGCGCGGCCCTTCCTCCGGGTGGGGGTGCGACAGGTAGGGCTGGGCGGGATCGTCATACATCGCGATCAGCCCGCGCAGATTGTCCCAGGACGCGGCGATCAGGTCGTCCAGTTCCTGGCCGGTCGCCACCGGCAGGTCCTCGCCGGCTTCCGGGCCGCCGGTCAGCCGCCAGTAGAGCAGTTCCCGCGCCCGCCCGGCCAGTTCGGCCCCGAAGGCGCCGCGTTCGGCCATCGCGGCCTCCAGCACCAGTTGCGAGGACCAGCCGGCGAAGACGCTCTTGCGGCGCGGCAGGGTGCCGGTCTTGTAGTCGATCAGGGTCAGGCCCCCGTCCCCGTTGCGGTCGATCCGGTCCGCGCGGCCGCGCAGGACGAACGGGCCGCCGGGCAGGCCGGACAGTTCCACCGTTCCCGACCGTTCGGTCCGGGTCACGACGGCACCGGCCTGGCCCGAGGCACGGGCGGCCTCGGCCTGGACCACCCAGGCCGCGATCCGCGCCAGGCGCGGCGCCCACCAGGCGGCCAGCGCCGGACGCAGGCGGGCGGCCGCCAGTTCCTCGGCGAAGGTCGCGCGCAACCCGGCCTCGCCCGCCGCCGATCGCCTCTCGACCGGCTGGCGGAACCAGCGGTCCAGCGCCGCATGGACGATCGTGCCGTAGTCGGCGGCGTCCGCCGGTTCCTCGATCTCCTTCAGCCGGCGCAGGCCCAGGATATGGCGCGCATGGATGGCATAGGGGTCGCGCATCCAGGTTTCGATCTCGGTGATGGTCAGGGCGCGCGGCCGGGCGGCCAGGGGCGGGCGGGGCCGTGGCGGGGCGACCGGGCGGGGCGCATCCACCGGCCGGTCCAGCCGCGACAGCCAGGACAGGGCCGGGTGCGCGGCCAGCGCCTGGTCCCGTCCCGCCAGGAAGGCATCCAGCCGCACCAGCCAGCGCGCGGGCACGGTGGGCGCGCCGTCGCGCCGGCCGGGGACCGACAGCACGACCCGCGGGGCGGCGCAGGCGCAGGCGACGAAATCATGCGCCGCCTGCCCGATCGCGCGTTCCGGCGAGGGCAGACCCACGCGGGCACGCATCGGACGGCTCATCCACGGGCCGGGATCGGTCGCGGGGGGCCATACGGTTTCGACCAGCGCACCCAGCACCATCGTCTCGACAGCCTGCAGCCGGGCTTCCATCAGGCCCCAGATGAAGATGCGCGGATGCAGCGCCGTGGCGTCCCGTCCGCGCAGGCCGCGCCGCGAACGCACGGTCTGGCCAGCCATCGAGGCCGCCAGCAGGCCATCCAGGATCGTCGCCCCCTGCGCCGGCAGCACGTCGCAGAACGCGATCAGCGCGGCCAGGTGCTGGCCCAGCGCGTTGCCGTCCTCGCCCGCCCACAGGCGGTCCGCCCCGGCCCGGTCGTCGGTGGTGGCCAGTGCCTCGGCGGCTTCGACCAGGCCGGCCAGCAGGTCGGCGACCGGCCCCGGGGCCGGCGCCGCGACCAGGGTCAGCAGCGGCGCCAGGCATCGTTCTACCCGGTCGACGAACCCGGCCAGGTCCTCGGGCGCGTCGGGCCGGTCGGCCAGTGCGCCATGCGCGTCGTCGCGCGCCACGGCCAGGCGATCGCGCAGCCCGTCGATTCCGGGCCGAGGCGCCGGTCCGCGCAGCAGCGCGCGTTCCAGCAGGCGGGCCGAGGCACGGCAGGCCCCGGGCGACAGGCCGCAGGCCGCCAGCGGATGTTTCAGCAGCGACAGCAGGGCGACGGGCGACAATCCGCCGGTCGCGGCCTGCACCACCAGGCGCAGGAAGATCGCGGGCGGGGTGGCCCCCAGCGGTTCGCCGGCGCTGTCGTCCGCCACCACGCCCCAGCGCGCCAGTTCCACCGCGACCCGGCCGGCCAGGCCCCGGTCGGGCGTCACCAGGGCGGCGCGATGCCCCGGTTCCGCGATCGCCTGGCGCAGCAGCAGCGCGATGGCCGCCGCTTCCTCCTGCTGGTCGGCGGCGCGCAGGACCGACAGTCCGTCCATCGCGACCGGCGTGGTGTCCCGCAGCCATTCGCCCAATGCCGCCGCCGGCAGCAGGGCACGGGCCAGTACCGCGCCCCGGTCCACCGGGCAGGCGGCACCCGCGTCACCCGAACCTGCGTCACCGGACGGATCGCCCCATTGCGCCAGGTCGGCGCGGTTCCGGCCCACGCCCGCCAACAGCCGGGCGATGCCGGCCTGCGGGTGGCCGTCCGGCAGAGCGGTCCACGTCGCCTCGTCCAGCGAGAGATCGACACCGGGCAGCACCAGCCGCCCGCCCGGCATAGCCAGCACCGCGTCCAGCACGGCCAGGACCGACGGCATGGCGTCGGTGAAGCCCACGGCCCACAGCCGCTCGCCGCCCGGCAGGGGAGAGGCGTGCCACCGCCGGGCCTGGGCGTGCAGCAGGGCGACCTGCCGGGCGGCGGGATTCATGACCCCCTCCTCGGCCAGCCAGGCGGGCCAGATCCCGGTCACGATCGACAGGAAACGCAGGGTCAGGTGCCAATGTTCGGCGAAATCGCCCTCGGCCGCCGCCGGCAGGCGCTCCGCCAGATCGCATTCCGCCCATTCGGCATCGTCCATCAGGTCCGCCAGGGCCTGGGCCAGCGGCCAGGCCTGGTCGATGGTGCGGACATCGCCGAAGGCATCGCCGGCCTGCAGGATCAGACGCGTCAACGTCGCCAGCCGGCGCAGCGGTTCGACGGCGGGCGGCAGGTCCAGCGCCTCCTGCCCCGACAGGGCCAGGGCGGATTCGTCCAGGCTGCCGATGGGGGCGATGCGCGGCAGCAGCATGGGCCGGCCATCGGCATGGCGCAGGAAGGCCTCGGTCAAGGCGCGGGCGGCGCGGCGGCTGGGCAGCAGAATCAGCCCGTCGCCGCTGCGCTGCGGATCGTCCGCGATTTCGGCCATCCACCGGGTCGCGACCGCGTCCAGGAAAGGCACATGCGGCGGGATGGTGACGACATCGCTCATACGACGACGTCCTGGTCCGTTCCGTAGGGATCGCGTGCCATCCGCAGGGCGCGCGTCGCGGCGGGCAGGTCCTCGGGCCGCGACAGGTGGCACCAGACGGAATCATGCACGATGCCGTACAGCCGTCCGCGCGCGATCGCCGCGTCCCACAGCAGGTTCAGGCTGAACGCCCCGGACGGGGCCGCGGCGAACAGCGCCGGGCCGGCGATCTGCACGCCGGTGAAGACATAGGGCGTCACCGCCCCCGATGCCGGACGATGCAACAGGCCGCCGGACTCCAGCACGAAATCGCCCCGCCCGACCTCGCCCACCGCCAGGCTGGTCCGTGCCAGCAGCAACAGTGCATCCATGCGCGCGGGATCGAACGCATCCGCCAGCCGGCGCAGGGCGGGAACCGGACCGTTCAGCCAGATCGAATCGCCGTTCAGCAGGAAGAACGGGCCGTCCCCCAGCGCGCCGTCGCGCAGGGCCGCGCCGGCGCTGCCGCCGGTTTCAATCAGCGCATCCTCGCGCCGGAGGGTGACGCGCGGTCCCTGCCCGGTTCCGGCGCGCGCCTGCATGGACTCCGCTACCCGGTCGGCCTGCCAGCAGGCATTCACCACCGCCTCGGCCACGCCGGCCGCCTCCAGCCGGTCCAGCACATGGTCCAGGACGCTGCGCCCGTCCACCGTCAGCAGAGGCTTGGCCGTCCGGTCGGTCAGCGGGCGCATCCGCCCGCCCAGCCCGGCGGCGAACATCATGGCCCGGGCCGGCATCGGAATGCTCATGGCGCCGGCACCGGCCGGTCGGCCCAGCCCGTGAGGCACGCGCGGCGCGCGCCGTCCTCCAGCACCTCCAGGTCGATCCGCAGGGCGTCGGCGGGCGCCAGCGCGCCCAGCCGGTCGGGCCATTCGACCAGCACGATCCCCTCGCACGCATCGTCCCAGCCCAGTTCGTGCACGGCGTCGGGCCCGGACAGGCGCCACAGGTCGAAATGCGCGATCGGGCCCCGTGGCGTGTCATAGACCTGGACCAGCGTGTAGGAGGGGCTGGGCACCTCCATGTCCGGATCCGCGCAGGCGGCGCGCAGGAAGGCGCGGGAAAACACGCTCTTGCCCGCGCCCAGCACGCCGGACAGCAGGATCGCGTCGCCCGGTGTCGCGACGGACGCGATACGCCGCGCCAGGTCCTCGGTCGCCTCCTGTGTGGGCAGCATGACGGATTGGGCTTCCATGCCCGCATTGTGCCCGCCGGCCCGGCGGGCGCACAAGACCTCGTTCCGCGCAGACGGCGACTTGCACTCCGCCCGGCGAGGCCGCACAACCCATGCCATTCATCGCAGCAGCGTGGAAAGACGGATCTGGACCCATGACGGACGCCCCTACCCTGACGACGGATGTCGCCATCATCGGCGCCGGCCCCGCCGGCCTGTTCGCCGCGTTCGAATGCGGCATGCTGAAGCTGGACAGCCTGCTGATCGACGCGCTGGACTGCGTGGGGGGGCAATGCGCCGCGCTGTATCCGGAAAAGCCGATCTATGACATCCCGGGCCATCCCGCGATCGCCGGCGCCGCGCTGATCGAGGGACTGGAACAGCAGATCGCGCCGTTCGACGTACCGCGCCTGCTGGGCCGGCGGGTGGAGCGGCTGAGCGGCCATCGCGGCGCCTTCACGCTAGGCACCGACCGGGGCGAGACGATTCACGCCCGCGCCGTCATCATCGCCGCCGGGGCCGGCGCCTTCGGGCCCAACCGGCCGCCGCTGGCCGGGCTGGACGGGTTCGAGGCCACGGGGGCGGTGCAGTATTACGTCCGCCGCCGCGCGGATTTCGCGGGCACGCGCATCGTGATCGCGGGCGGTGGCGATTCCGCCATAGACTGGGCCCTGGCGCTGAAGGACGAGGCCGAGAAGATCTGGCTGGTCCATCGCCGCGACCGCTTTCGCGCCGCCCCCGAAAGCCTGCGCCAGCTGGACGAGGCCGTGGCCGCCGGCCGGATCGAGAAGATCGTGCCCTATCAGCTTCATGGCCTGCGCGGCACGGACGGCGCGCTGGAAGGGGTCGAGGTCGCGACGCTGGACGGCGACACCCGCATCCTGCCCGCCGACCGCCTGCTGCCGTTCTTCGGCCTGTCCACCGACCTGGGCCCCATCGCGCACTGGGGGATGGATTCGATCCGCAGCACGATCCCCGTCGTGCCTTCGAGCTGCGAAACCACCCTGCCCGGGGTGTTCGCGGTCGGCGACGTCGCGGCCTATCCCGGCAAGCTGAAGCTGATCCTGCAAGGCTTCAGCGAGGGCGCGATGGCGGCCCATGCCATCCACCCGATCGTGCGCCCCGACACGGCGCTGCATTTCGAATATTCCACCAGCAAGGGCGTACCCGATCGGATCTAGCATCGTTCCTGTCTCTGTTACGCCACACTGTTGCTGTCGGGTGAATTTGTTATATCATCGCTGACCCCCATCCGGAGTCCGCGATGCGTTCCAGCCCGCGCCAGACGATGCCGTACCGGCGGTCCTGCCCGCCATGCTGACCGCGGACCCGATGCCCGCCGCCCCTTCGGCCTGGACGGGGGGCATCCTGACGATCGATCTGGACGCGGTCGCCGCCAATTACCGCATCCTGCGCGACCGGGTCGGTCCCCGCACGATATGCGGCGCGGCGGTCAAGGCCGATGCGTACGGGCTGGGCGCGGCCCGCATCGTGCCCGTCCTGGCGGAAGCCGGGTGCCATACCTTCTTCGTCGCGCACCTGGCCGAGGGGGCTGCCATCCGGCCCCTGCTGGGCACGGATGCCACGATTTTCGTCCTGAACGGCGCCATGCCGGGCACCGAAGCCGCGTTGCACGAACACGGACTGGTGCCGGTGCTGAACAGCCTGGAACAGATCGCGCGCTGGCGCGACCTGGCCCGGCAGGCCGGCAGGGACCTGCCTGCCGCGCTGCAGGTCGATAGCGGCATGTCACGCTTCGGCCTGTCGGACGCGGATGTGGATGCCCTGGCGGCGCGGGACGGTTCCCTGGCCGGGATCACGCCGCTGCTGGTCATGAGCCACCTGGCCTGCGCCGACGAACCCGCCCACCCCGCCAACCACGCGCAGCGCGCGGCCTTCCTGCGCCTGCGGGCCAGGCTGCCGGCGGCGCCCGCCAGCCTGGCCGCGTCGTCCGGCCTGTTCATGGGCAGCGACTGGCATTTCGACATGGTGCGCCCGGGCGCCGCGCTGTACGGCATCAATCCCACGCCGGGCTGGCCGAATCCGATGCAGCCGGTGGTCCGCCTGCAGGCGCGCATCGTGCAGACGCGCTGGATCGGCCCCGGGACGGCAGTCGGATACGGCGCAGCCTTCATCGCCGACCGGCCCAGCCGGATCGCGACGCTGGCGGTGGGGTACGGCGACGGATTTCCCCGCGCCGCGGGCGGCCACGGCCATGCGGTCCTGCCCGAACGGCCGGCGGCGAAGCTGCCGATCATCGGCCGGATTTCCATGGATTGCCTGGCGGTGGACGTAACCGACATCAGCGACGCCCCCCTGGACGCCGGCACGGCGCTGGACCTGATCGGTCCGCATCATTCCATCGATTCCGCCGCCGCTGCCGCCGGAACCATCGGCTACGAACTGCTGACGGGGCTGGGCGCACGGTATCATCGTCTCTATCGCGACGACCGGTCGCGGAAAGGATGCAACGGGTGAAGGTCATCGTTCTGGGGGCCGGGGTCATCGGTGTCACCTCGGCCTGGTATCTGGCGAAACTGGGCCATGAGGTCGAAGTGGTCGACCGGCAGCCCGCGGCGGCGATGGAAACCTCCTTCGCCAATGCCGGCCAGGTCTCACCCGGCTATTCCACGCCCTGGGCCATGCCCGGCCTGCCGCGCAAGGCGCTGGGCTGGATGCTGCAGAAGCACAGCCCGCTGGTCATCCGCGCGCGCATCGATTTCGCGATGTTCCGCTGGATGACGCAATTGCTGACGAACTGCACCGAGCACGCCTACGACGTCAACAAGGCGCGGATGCTGCGGATCGCGGAATACAGCCGCGACTGCCTGACGGCGCTGCGCGAGGAAACCGGCATCACCTATGACGACCGCCAGCGCGGCCTGATCCAGCTTTTCCGCACCGACGCGCAGCTGGAGCACGCGCATGAGGACATGCGCCTGCTGGCCGAAAGCGAGGTACCGCACGAACTGCTGGACGTGGCGGCCATCGTCAGGCGCGAACCCGGCCTGGCCCACGCGCAGCATCTGCTGAAGGGGGGGCTGTTCCTGCCGGGCGATGAATCGGGCGACGCGCATATGTTCACCCAGCGCCTGGCGCAGAAGGCCGAAGAACTGGGCGTCACCTTCCACTACGAGACGGGCATCGAGGGGCTGGATGCCAGCGCGTCCGAGATCCTGGGCGTCCGCACGTCCACCGGCCGGATGACGGGCGATGCATACGTCGTGGCGCTGGGCAGCTATTCGCCGCTGCTGCTGCGGCCGATGGGAATCCGGTTGCCGGTCTATCCGGTCAAGGGCTATTCCCTGACCGTGCCCCTGACCGACCCGGATCGGGCCCCCGTCTCGACCGTGAATGACGAGACGTACAAGGTCGCCATGACCCGGCTGGGCGACCGTATCCGCATCGGCGGCACCGCGGAACTGACGGGATACGATCTGCGGCTGAGCCCCGACCGGCGCGAAACGCTGGAACTCTCCTTTTCGGACCTGTTCGGCGGCGGCGACCTGGGCCGCGCCACCTACTGGACCGGCTTGCGCCCCAATACGCCGGACGGCACCCCGGTGGTCGGCCCGTCGGGACGCTTCCGCAATCTGTGGCTGAATACGGGCCACGGCACCCTGGGCTGGACCATGGCCTGCGGGTCCGGACACATGCTGGCCGACCTGATCGCCGGCCGGCGGCCGAACATTCCACACCTGGACCTGTCGATCGACCGCTACGCTTCCTGAAGGATCGCGATCCGCGCCGGTCGCCCCCTGCCCGCCCCAAGGCAGGGGGCTGTATCGCCCAAGTCAAACGGCTTTCATTACTGTATGTGTTCAGGCTGGGCAGGTTTTCATGCGGTACGCGCCCTAAATCGGGTCGCGGCCCCACACCATGCCTTTTTTATTTCACAATCGATGCAACCAGCGTTTCCGGATGCGTTTGATGGACCGGCGTCCATCATTCGGATTTTCCGAAACGCCTGATGACGACATGGTTGTCGTCATCCCATCACTTTTTTGTTGCACGACGGTTTTTTGACGACATGGAAATCCGGTAGCGGCTTCAGAACGATCTTGCGTCGAAACGTTTTGGCGAATGCAAGCATCGCAGCTTTCCTGGAGACATATTCGCCTGCGAGGAAGACATGAAATTCATTATAGCCATTATCAAGCCATTCAAACTCGACGATGTCCGCGAAGCCCTGGGCACCATCGGCATCCAGGGACTGACCGTTACCGAAGTCAAAGGATATGGCCGCCAGAAGGGACAGACCGAGATCTATCGCGGCGCGGAATATCAGATCCAGTTCGTGGCAAAAGTGAAAATCGAAGTCGCGGTGGCCGATTCGATGCTGGATCAGGCGCTCGATACCATTCGTGCCGCCGCCCATACCGGCACGATCGGGGACGGCAAGATGTTTGTTCTTGAACTGCAACAGGCCATTCGTATCCGTACGAATGAAACCGGGGAGATTGCCTTGTGAACGGGTCAAATTCCTGCTTCAGACGATTGACGCTGGCGGCCCCGGCCGCCGCGATGGCCCTGCTGGCCGCCCCGTCGATCGCATCCGCCGCCGATCCGGCCCCTCCTCCCCCGATCAACACCGGCGATACCGCCTGGATGCTGACCAGCACCGCGCTGGTGCTGATGATGACCGTGCCGGGCCTGGCCCTGTTCTATGGCGGCATGGTCCGCAAGAAGAACGTGCTGGCCACGCTGATGCAGTCCTTCGCCATCTGCTGCATCATCACCGTCCTGTGGATGGTCGCGGGCTACAGCCTGACGTTCGGCACCGGGTCGCCCTATATCGGCGATCTGTCCCGCTTCATGCTGAACGGCATCGGCGCGCAGATTTCCAAGGGGTCCGATGTCGGCTTCACGCTGGGGCTGGGGTCGGCCAACGCCACGGTGATGACAATCCCCGAGAGCGTCTTCATGATGTTCCAGATGACGTTCGCGATCATCACCCCGGCGCTGATCGCCGGCTCGTTTGCCGAGCGCATGAAGTTCAGCGCGCTGTGCGTCTTCACCATCCTGTGGTCGCTGCTGGTCTATGCGCCGATCGCCCACTGGGTCTGGAGCCCGCTGGGCTGGGTCGCGGGGTTCGGCGCCGTCGATTTCGCCGGCGGCACCGTGGTGCACATCAATGCCGGCATCGCAGGCCTGGTCACGGCGCTGGTGCTGGGCAAGCGGCAGGGCTACGGCCAGGACGATATGTCGCCCTTCAACCTGACCTATGCCGTCATCGGCGCGTCGCTACTATGGGTCGGCTGGTTCGGCTTCAATGCCGGGTCGGCCGTGGGCTCCAACGGCCGCGCCGGCATGGCGATGGCGACGACGCAGATCGCGACCGCCGCCGCCGGCCTGTCCTGGATGCTGGCCGAATGGGCCCGCACCGGCAAGCCGACGGTGCTGGGCATCATTTCCGGCGCGGTGGCGGGCCTGGTCGCGATCACGCCCGCCGCCGGCTTCGTGCTGCCGGGCGGGGCGCTGGTCATCGGCCTGATCACGGGCGCCGTGTGCTATTTCGCGGCGACGTCGCTGAAGCACATGCTGGGCTATGACGACAGCCTGGACGCCTTCGGCGTGCATGGCATCGGCGGCATCCTGGGCGCGCTGCTGACCGGTGTGCTGGCCTATGGCCCGCTTTCGGCCACCGACGCCAACCCCGCCGGGGTCGTGGGGTCGTTCGCGCAGTTCGTCACCCAGGCCAAGGCCGTGGGCGTCACCATCGTCTGGTGCGGCGTCGTGACCTTCATCCTGCTGAAGATCGTCGACCTCGCCATCGGCCTGCGCGTCACCACCGAACAGGAACAGCAGGGTCTCGACATGTCCCTCCATGGCGAAAAGATAAGCTGATCGTTCCGGAAACGGGCGGCGCGTCATGCGCCACCCGTTAATATCAGAAAAATACAGTAATATTTAAGCAATACATAATAACGCACGAGATTTTCTCGGGCACAAACAAACAATATAAATTATTTTATCCTCATATATATCCGACATACGCGCTCGGTCGGTCGACGATTATTTCGCATTCGGACAATGGGCGCCTATTGTACGGAATGGGAAGATTCCATGAAGCTGATATCTCATGTCCTTACGATTATCGTGTGTTCCGTCGGCGTGGCCGTGGCCCTGAAACCCGTTGCCGCGCGCGCCCAGGTGACCATCTTCCAGAAATCCGGCCCCTCATCCGATTTCGATGCCTGGCTGCAGGGCATAACCCTGACCGGGCAGATCGAGGGCGGCATCGACGCCAATCCCGCCCGGCCCGACAACGGCATCAATTTCGGCAACTTCCTGGGGGACCACGCCAATCAGGTGCAGCTCAACCAGGTGGCGCTGACCCTTGCCAGGGCCATCGACCCGACGAAGGCCGAATACCAGATCGGCTTCACGCTCGAAGCGCTCTACGGCTCGGACGCACGCTATTACCACCTGCTGGGCATTTCCGACCACATGACGTCGGACCGCTATCAGCTCATTCCCGCCCAGGCCCACGTCGATACCCACCTGCCATGGCTGACGAAGGGGGGGCTGAACATGCAGGCGGGCATCCTGCAGGCCCCCATGGGGGTCGAAACCCTGGACCCGACAACGCGGCCCTTCTATTCTCTGGCCTATACGTCGGAATATTCGGTGCCGTTCCAGCATGTCGGCGCGATGTTCAAATGGCACGTGATCGATATGCTCGACGTCACCTTCGGCATCGATACCGGCAACCAGACGACGTTCGGCCGCAGCGACAACAATGACGCACCGGCCGGCTATTTCGGCTTCAACCTGAACAACCTGGCACACGGCAAACTGACCATCATCGAACTCAGCCGTGTCGGACCCGAAGATTCGGTGAAGGTCCTGGGCTCGCCCGCCAATCACCTGAATCGATTCTGGAACGATATCAACGCGACCTATGCCATCACGGACAAGCTGTCGGTCACCGGCGAATTCAACTACCTGCACGATGACGGGCTGCGGGCGGATACGACCAGCTTCGTCAGCTTCCTCAGCTACAAGATCACGCCGACCCTGACCTTCAATTATCGCGGCGAAATCTATCGCGACAATACCGGCCTGTTCGTCGCCAGCTTCCTGACCAACCGGGCCTATATGCAGGCCGTCGCCGGCATTCCCGCCCCCGCGGAATCCGCCCCGCCGACCACCTATGGCGAACTGACGCTGGGCGTCACCTACAAGCCGGATCTGGGCCACCATATCCGGGTGTTCGAGATCCGGCCCGAAATCCGCTTCGACCGGTCGCTGAACGGCACGACGCCCTTCAACGACGGACGGAACACGGGCGTGTTCACGTTCGGCGGCGACGCCGTGCTGGGTTTCTGATCGTCCCGGCATGCGGCGGTGACAAAAAAAGCGGGGACGGCAAACCGTCCCCGCTCTTTCGTGCCGGCAGGGCCGAAGCCCCGCCGCCGTGCGATCAGCCGATCACTTGGAAGGCGCGGTGGCCTTCTTGTGGTGCGAGCCGTGATGCGAGTGCTTCTTCGGCGCTTCGCTGGAAGTCGCCGGAGCAGCCGGGGTGGCCGGCGCGGCCGGAGCAGCCTCGGGCGCGGCCGGGGCGGCGGGCGCTGCCGGAGCCGCCGGGGTTTCCTGCGCCATCGCCGGGACAGCGGCGCCCATCAGGGCAACGGTAGCAACGGCGGCCAAGAACCGACGAGTCGAAACGATCATTGAATCTCTCCAGAATCAGGACGTCATCCCAAGGCCCAGACCAGTAATCGGAGAGGCTTTCCCAAGTCGGGCAAAAGTACAGCGCCGCACACGGTCCGTGCCCGCCGTTGCTAGCACGCCGCACCGCGTCCGTCTCGCATTAAAATTTATCAAGAAAAACCCCAGGATAGGGTTGTGCCGTCAGGGCCACGGATTCGCAATTATAAAAACATTACGAATTATATCACTTCCGAAATATGTCCGGGCCCGTGGCCGGCACGTGGCCGGGCGGATCACCCGACCACGTGGAAACACCTTGAAAACGCCCGGTTAAAGCGGGACGCGGTCAGGCCGAGGCGCCCTGGCGGTCGCGCTTCTTGCGCTCATGCGGGTCCAGGTAGCGCTTGCGGATTCGCACCGCGCTGGGCGTGACCTCGACCAGTTCGTCGTCCTCGATATAGGCGATCGCCTGTTCCAGGCTCATCTTCCGGGGCGGGGTCAGCAGCAGCGCGTCGTCCTTGCCGGCGGCGCGGATGTTCGTCAGCTTCTTTTCGCGGACCGGATTCACTTCCAGGTCGTTCTCACGCGAATGCTCGCCGATGATCATGCCGACATAGACCTTTTCGCCCGCATCGACGAACAGGGTCCCGCGCTCCTGCAACGAGAACAGCGAGTACTGCGTCGTCGCCCCGTCTTCCGACGAGATCAGAGACCCGTTGCGACGCCCCTCGATCGCGCCGGCCCAGGGCTGGTAGCCGGCGAACAGCCGGTTCATGATGCCCGTGCCGCGCGTGTCGGTCAGGAATTCGCCGTGATAGCCGATCAGGCCGCGCGACGGGATCAGGAAGGTCAGGCGCACCTTGCCGCCGCCCGACGGCTGCATGTCCTGCATCAGGCCCTTGCGCTGCGCCATCTTCTCGACCACCACGCCCGAATAGGGCTCGTCGACGTCGATCAGGACCTCTTCGAACGGCTCTTCGCGCTCGCCGGTCTCCTCGTTGGTGCGAAACAGCACCCGGGGGCGGCCGATGGTCAGTTCGAAACCCTCGCGGCGCATCTGCTCGATCAGCACGCCAAGCTGCAGTTCGCCACGGCCCGCGACCTCGAACGCCTCGCTTTCGGGGCTGTCGGTCACGCGGATGGCGATGTTGCCCTCGGTTTCCTTGAACAGGCGGTCGCGGATCTGGCGCGACGTCACCTTCTTGCCCTCGCGGCCGCCCAGCGGGCCGTCATTCAGGCGGAAGGTCATCGACAGGGTCGGCGGATCGACGGGGGTCGAGGCCAGCGGCTCGGTGATTTCGGGCGAGGCGATGGTTTCGGGAATGGTCGCCTCGGACAGGCCCGCGACCGCGACGATGTCACCGGCCTCGGCTTCCTCCACCGGCACGCGCTCCAGTCCGCGGAAGGACAGCAGCTTGGTCAGGCGTCCGGTTTCGACCACCGAGCCGTCGGGACGCAGCACGCGCACCGGCATGTTGACCTTGGCGCGTCCCTGCTCGACGCGGCCGGTCAGCACGCGGCCAAGGAAGTTGTCGTTTTCCAGGATGGTGGCGACCATGGCGAAGGGCGCGTCCTTATCCACCTGCGGCGGCGGAACGTGCCGCACGATCAGGTCGAACATCGGGGCCAGGTCCTTGCGCGCGCCCTCCAGTTCCTCATCCGCCCAGCCCTGGCGGCCCGAGGCGAAGAGCATCGGGAAATCGAGCTGCTCGTCGTTCGCGCCCAGGGCGGCGAACAGGTCGAAGATCTCGTTGTGCACTTCGTCGGGGCGGGCGTCGCCGCGATCGATCTTGTTCACCACCACGATCGGCTTCAGGCCGCGGGCCAGCGCCTTGCCGACCACGAACTTGGTCTGCGGCAGCGCGCCCTCGGCCGCGTCCACCAGCACCACGGCGCCGTCCACCATGCTGAGGATCCGCTCGACCTCGCCGCCGAAATCGGCGTGGCCCGGCGTATCGATGATGTTGATGCGGGTGTCCTTCCACACCACCGACGTGCACTTGGCCAGGATCGTGATGCCGCGTTCGCGTTCCAGGTCGTTGCTGTCCATCGCACGCTCGGCGACGTGCTGGTTTTCGCGGAACGAGCCCGACTGCTTCAGCAACTGGTCAACCAGCGTGGTCTTGCCATGGTCGACGTGGGCGATGATGGCGATATTGCGAATATCCATAACGTGTGTGACCTGACTTCCTTCGCGGGCACCCGACGGGCGTGCCGGCCGGCCCGCGCACCTTGCGCCACGGCCGACCCGCAGATGATTCCGTATTCCCGGGGTTGATAGAGGGGACGCACGCGGATTGCACGCGAAACTTCGCGGCCGGCGCCCCGGCCACGCACAGGGCAGGTATCAGACGCGCGCCCCGCAGCCTTCCGGAGGCTACAGTTCCATGTCCTGGCGCAGGTTGACCAGCGGACGCGCGCCGTAATGCGAGATGATCTCGGACGCCGCGACGCTGCCCAGCCGGCCGCATTCCTCAAGCGTGCGGCCCGAGGTCCAGCCCGCCAGGAAGCCGGCGGCATAGGCGTCACCCGCGCCCGTGGTATCGACCACCTGCGTCGCCACGGGGGGGACGTCGATCCGCTCGCCCTCCCGGATGATGGCGCTGCCCTGGCCGGAGCGGGTCACGACGGCGAAATGCGTGTCGGCGGCGGCGTGCTCCATCGCCGTCGTGAAATCCTCGGTCTGGTACAGCGAACAGATTTCCTCCTCGTTCGCGAACAGGATGTCGATATGGCCCCGCACCAGCTCGCGGAACGCATCGCGATGGCGGGCGACGCAGAACGGGTCGGACAGCGACAGCGCCACCTGCCGCCCTGCCCCGTGGGCCAGCGACGCGGCATGGCGGAATGCGTCCTGCGCGTGCGGGGGATCGAACAGGTACCCTTCCAGATACGTCACGCAGGCGCTGGCGACGACCTCCTCCACGACGTCCTGGGGCCCGAACGAGACGCAGGCCCCCAGATAGGTATTCATGGTCCGCTGGCCGTCCGGCGTGACCAGTACCAGGCAGCGCGCCGTCGGCTGTTCCTGCGCGATGCGGCCGGTCAGGAACGAGGACGGAAAGAAGATGCCGGAATCCTGCAGGTCGGCCGCGAAGGTCCGGCCCGGGGCGTCGTCCGCGACCTTGCCCAGATAGGCGACCCGCGCGCCCATGTTGGATGCCACGACGCAGGTGTTGGCAGCCGACCCGCCGCCCATTTCGCGTTCGCGATGGATCTTGTTGTACAGGGCTTCGGCACGCTCGGCGTCGATCAGCATCATGCTGCCGGAAATCATGTCATGCTCGGTCAGGAAGGCCGGATCGACCGGTGCCAGGACGTCGATGATCGCGTTGCCGATCCCCAGCAGGTCGAAGCGACAATCCTTTGCGGCGTCGCCGTTCGTCACAGACATTCCATTCCTCCCGCGCGGACCGGATTTTCCGACGCCGTGCCATTAAATAACCAAGATCATCAATCAAACGCGCCCTTTCGCTAACATCGGAGCGGCACGGTCGCAATGGCACACATTTCTTGTCCGTAAGCTTGACGCTTCAGGCTTGTTCGGGCCCAATCCGGGCGTGTAATCGTTGCCCACACCGTTTTTCGAAAAAATCCTCCGACCGGCCGGGCCCCCGCCCGGCCCCACCCACGACACTCAGCGGGGTATCTTTTGTTCAAACGACGCAAACCAGAAGACGAAGCAGCCCCCCCGGGCCGTCCCGCCAGTCCGCAGACGAGCTTCCCGCCGCCGCCTGCCGGTGTTTCGTCCCCCCGTTCCGCCGCCGCATCCGGTCCCGGCGCACCGTCCGCCCCTGCCGTTCCGCCCAAGGAGAATGCCCCCATGGCCCGTGCCCCGTTCCCGCCCGCTCCGCCGCCCGGCCCCGGCGCCGTTCCGCCGCCGCGCACCGGCATGGCCGCGTCGCCGCGCAAGGACAGTGCCGAACGCCGGACGCTGGTCGTGGGGCGCGG
This sequence comes from Gluconacetobacter diazotrophicus PA1 5, assembly GCF_000067045.1. Classification (NCBI taxonomy): domain Bacteria; kingdom Pseudomonadati; phylum Pseudomonadota; class Alphaproteobacteria; order Acetobacterales; family Acetobacteraceae; genus Gluconacetobacter; species Gluconacetobacter diazotrophicus. The sequence goes on along the minus strand of NC_010125.1, from coordinate 712,637 downwards.
GATCAGCGTGCAGGGTACCATCCAGGATGCCGAGCGCCTGGTTGTGGAGGGCACGGTCGAATCCACGATGATCCACGCCCATGAACTGCAGGTCGCCCATGGCGGCATATTCCGTGGCGAGGTCGAGGTCGAGGACGCGGATCTGGCCGGCACCATCGACGGCACCCTGACCGTGCGCGGCAGCCTGACCATCCGGTCCACCGGCCGCCTGCTGGGCAAGGCGAAATGCCGCCGGCTGCAGGTCGAGGATGGCGGGCAGGTCACCGGCCAGCTTGAGATGATCACCACGCCGGCGTCGGCCGCCGCCGAGGCCCCGGCCCCGGAAACCCCGGTCGCGCCCGAAGTGCCCGAACCGATCTGACGGACGATCTCATTCGCCGGACTGCTGCGACGCGGACGTCGCAGCAGTAACGACGGTATTTCCAAAATAAAAAAACCGTTGTGGACCCTGCGATCCACAACGGTTTTTTTGATCCTGTTCCAGCGTGCGAAGCCGTCAGGCGACGTTGTCCCGCCGGTCGCGCAGCTTGACATAGGCAAGCTGCGCGTGTTCGGCGCAGTACGGCTTGCCGGGTACCGGCGTGCCGCCGCAGAAGTGAAAGCCCGGCGTACCCGGGTCGCCCAGCGGCCAGCAGCAGGTCAGGCCGCTGCGGCGCGGGGCCGGAGCCGTAACGGCACGCAGCGGGGCACGCGGTTCCGGCCGGGTGGCCGCGCGGGCTTCCACCGTGCTTTCGGCCTTGCTTTCGGTCGCCGGCGCCGGCGCCGGAGAAACCGGCTGCGGAGAGGACGGAGCCACGGCAGCCGGGGGCGCGGAACCCTGCGGCGCGGGACGGATTTCGGCGACGACGGCCGGCGCCACGGTCGCCGGACGGGGCTCCGCCGCTGCGACGGGCGTCACGCTGTCCGACGCCATGGCCGGAGAGGCGACGGGGGTCGGAGCGGCAGGGGATGACGCGACAACGGGCGCCACTGCGGGCACTGGTGTCGGGGTCGTCGCCTTCTGTTCCATCGCCCGGGCGGGTGCCGGGGGCCTGCGGATCGGGGACGGACGCGACTGAAGGCCAAGACGATGCGCCTTGCCCACGACCGCGTTTTTCGTCACCGCAAGCTGACGCCCGATCTCGGCCGTCGACAGCCCCTGCTGCCAAAGCTCGCGAAGACGCGCGATCGTCTCCTCGGTCCATTCCATTGCCATGCCCCATCTCTCCTTACGAAGAATAGGCGGAAATTAAGCCTATCTTGTGGTCGACTCAACCATTCCACCACAAAATCTTGTGGACAAGGCTGGGCATAACCTGTTCGCAACCCCTGTAAAACAGGTGCGCGACCTGTCAGGCGGGAATGCGCTTGACGCGGGTGCCATCGACCCCCAGCAGCATCCGGCCGTCCTTCAGGGCCAGGGCTTCGTCACCGAACACCGTGCGGCGCCATCCCTGCAGCAGCGGCAGGTCGGGCTCGGGCTCCAGCGCCAGGCGGTCCAGGTCCTCGGACGAGGCGACCAGCCGCGGCGCCACGTCATGTTCCTCGCAGCAGGCAGCCAGCAGGACCTTCAGCAGGGCGACCAGCGCCGGCGACGGGCGGGGCCCCTCCTTGCCCTTCTGCTGGCGCGGCAGGGCGCCGTCGGGCAGCGCCCGGGCGGCCGCCACGGCTTCGAGGATGCCGGTGCCGCTCTTGCCTTCGGCGAAGCCGCGCGACACGCCGCGAATGCGGGCCAGGGCATCGACATCCGCCGGGGCGGTGGCCGCGATTTCCAGCAGGCTTTCATCCTTCAGCAGCCGCTGGCGCGGAACGTTCACCCGCTGGGCCTCGCGCTCGCGCCACGCGGTAATGGCCCGCAGCACGCCCAACATGCGCCGGTTCGAGGTCCGGGGCCGCATCCGCTCCCACAGGGTTTCGGGATCGGGGCGGAAGGTCGCGGGATCGGACAGGACGGCCAGGTCGGACGCCACCCAGTCCAGCCGGCCCTCGCGCTCCAGCCGTTCGAGCAGCAATTGATAGACCGTCCGCAGATGCGTGACGTCGGCGGCGGCGTAGGCGATCTGCGCCTCGGACAGGGGGCGCGCCGACCAGTCGGAAAACCGGTGCGCCTTGTCGATATGCGCGCCGGTCAGCGAGGCGACCAGATTGTCGTACCCCACCTGGTCGCCGAACCCCGCGACCATCGCCGCGACCTGGGTATCGAACAGGGCGGCCGGCAAATGACCAAAGAGGTACAGGAAGATTTCCAAATCCTGCCGCGCCGCGTGGAAGACCTTGACGACCTCCGGGTCGTCCAGCAGGACCCCCAGCGGGGCCAGGTCGATGCCCGGGGCCAGCGTGTCCACCACCACGACCTCGTCCTGGCCGGCCAGTTGTACCAGGCACAGTTCGGGCCAGTAGGTCCGTTCGCGGACAAATTCGGTATCGATCGAAACGAACGGCTCGCGCCGCAGGCGTTCGACGACCCCCGTCAGGTCTTCAGTGGTGGTAATCAGGACCGGATCGGGAAAACCCGCTTTGGATGTGCGCGCCATTCCGTCCTGTTATCATGGGCCACGGTCGGTGCGAAGACCCGGCGCTTGACGGCGGCGGTCCCGCTCTGACATCACCCCCCTACCCCCAAGCGCAAGGATACGAGACGTGAGCGCACCCACCCGCCCGGACGATGGCAGCCAGACCCTGACCCAGCTGGGCCAGGCCACGATCCAACCCGCCCGCCCGGAAGACGCGACGCTGGAGCGCGTGCCCGCGCCGCATCCCGGACGTCGCTACGTGGTCCGGTTCACCGCCCCGGAATTCACCTCGCTGTGTCCGGTGACGGGGCAGCCGGATTTCGCGCATCTGGTCATCGACTACATCCCCGACCAGTGGATCGTCGAGAGCAAGTCGCTGAAGCTGTTCCTGACCAGCTTCCGCAACCATGGCGCCTTCCACGAAGCGTGCTCGATCCAGATCGCGACCACGCTGGTCGATCTGCTGTCACCGGTCTGGCTGCGGATCGGGGCGTACTGGTACCCGCGCGGCGGCATGCCGATCGACGTGTTCTGGCAGACCGGGCCGGCACCCGAGGGCGTGTGGATTCCGGCGCAGGACGTGCCGGGATATCGCGGGCGGGGCTGAAGGATTTTTGAAGCGGCCTCTACGAACCCCAAACGAAAACAGCACCCCGAAGGGTGCTGCCATCGTCTTGCGTCAAACGGGGGCGGTTACGCGCCCTGGACCGCTGGGCCGCCCGCCGCTTCGATTTCCGCGCGGGCCGACTGCATCTTGGCCATCAGCAGGTCCAGCACCGGCACGTTCATCTTGTCGGCCTTGTCGTACGAGGCTTCCAGTTCCGCCAGACGGGCCTGGGCCGCCTCGACCGACAGGTCGGACAGCGCGGTCGCCTGGTCGGCCAGGATGGTGCAGCTTGTCTCCGTCATGTCGGCGAAGCCGCCGGCCACGAAGAACCGGTCCGTCACCGCCCCGTCCTGATGCAGTTCGACGACACCACCGCGCAGCAGCAGCATCATCGGCGCATGGTCGGGCATGGCGGCGATATCGCCCTCCAGGCCCGGGATCAGCGCCATGTCGACCGCGCGCGAGAAGAGGACCTTCTCGGGGCTGACGATCTCGACCTTAATCGGCATCAACTGACTTCCTTGCGCGGGATCGGGCCGGTCAGGCCGTTTCCTTCATCTTCTCGGCCTTGGCCACCGCTTCCTCGATCGATCCGACCATGTAGAACGCGCCTTCCGGCAGATGGTCGTATTCGCCGGCCACGATCGCCTTGAACGAACGCACCGTGTCTTCCAGCGACACCAGCTTGCCCGGCGCGCCGGTGAAGACTTCGGCCACGTGGAAGGGCTGCGACAGGAAGCGCTGGATGCGGCGGGCACGCGCCACCACCTGCTTGTCGTCCTCGGACAGTTCGTCCATGCCCAGGATCGCGATGATGTCCTGCAGCGACTTGTAGGTCTGCAGGATACGCTGCACGTCGCGGGCCACCTGGTAATGCTCCTCGCCCACGATCTTGGGGTCCAGCGAGCGCGAGGTGGAATCCAGCGGATCGACGGCGGGGTAGATGCCCATTTCCGCGATCGAGCGGTTCAGCACCGTCGTCGCGTCCAGATGGGCGAAGGTCGCGGCCGGCGCCGGGTCGGTCAGATCGTCGGCCGGAACGTAGACGGCCTGCACCGAGGTGATCGATCCCTTCTTCGTCGAGGTGATACGCTCCTGCAGCGCGCCCATTTCGGTCGCCAGCGTCGGCTGGTAGCCCACGGCGGAGGGGATACGGCCCAGCAGGGCCGAGACCTCGGCGCCCGCCTGCGTGAAGCGGAAGATGTTATCGACGAAGAACAGAACGTCCTGGCCTTCCTCGTCACGGAAATACTCGGCCAGGGACAGGCCCGACAGCGCGATGCGCGCACGCGCGCCCGGCGGCTCGTTCATCTGGCCGTAGACCAGCGCCACCTTCGAGCCCTCGGTCGTGTCCTCGCCCAGCTTGATCACGCCGGCATCCTGCATTTCGTAATACAGGTCGTTGCCTTCGCGCGTGCGCTCGCCGACGCCCGCGAACACCGACACGCCGCCATGGGCCTTGGCGATGTTGTTGATCAGTTCCTGGATGATGACGGTCTTGCCCACGCCGGCGCCGCCGAACAGGCCGACCTTGCCGCCCTTCAGGTACGGGCACAGCAGGTCGACGACCTTGATGCCCGTGACCAGGATCTCGGTCGCGGCGGCCTGCTCGTCGAAGGACGGGGCCTTGCGATGGATCGGATAGCGCTTGTCGGACTTCACCGGGCCGCGCTCGTCGATCGGCTCGCCGATCACGTTCAGGATGCGGCCCAGCGTGCCGGGGCCGACGGGAACCGTGATCTGGCCGCCGGTCGCCACGACTTCGGTCCCGCGCATCAGGCCGTCGGTCGTGTCCATGGCGATGCAGCGTACTTCATGCTCGCCGATTTCCTGGGCGACTTCCAGCACCACGGTCTGGCCGTTGAAGGTCACGTGCAGTGCATCGAGGATGTGCGGCAGCGTGCCCTCGAACTGCACGTCGACGACGGCGCCGCGCACCTGCGTCACGCGCCCGACGATGTTGCTGTGCTGCGAGGCGCCCTGCGCTGCGACAGGAGCCTCGTTCTGTGTGGTTTCCGACATGGGTCAGCTCCTGCGACGAGGGGACCGGATCAAATTCAGACGGCCTGGGCGCCCGAAATGATCTCGATCAGTTCGTTGGTGATGTTGGTCTGGCGGGTACGGTTGTAGGTCAGGGTCAGCCGGTCGATGGCCTTGCCCGCGTTGCGCGTCGCGTTGTCCATGGCCGTCATGCGCGCGCCCTGTTCGCCCGCGGCGCTTTCCAGCATGGTCGCGTAAAGCTGGACCTGCAGATTGCGCGGCAACAGGCTGGACAGCAACTGCTCCTCGCCCGGTTCGAATTCGTAGCTGGCACGCTCGCCCGAGGCAACCGTGTCGTTCGCCGGCACGGCCAGCGGAATCAGCTGCATCTCGGTCGGCGTCTGCGACATGACGTTGTTGAAGCGGTTATAGACCACCGTGCAGACGTCGAATTCGCCCTTTTCCAGCATAGCGGTCAGCCGTTCGCCCAGTTCGGCCGCCGCCGAGAACGGAACCTCCTTGCCGCCCGACCCGTGGACATGATCCACGATCAGGTCGGAGAATTCCCGCATCAGGAATTCGTACCCCTTGCGGCCGGTGGGCAGCAGGCGAATCGTCTTGCCCTCGGCCTGCAGGCGGCGGATCAGGTCGCGCGTCGTGCGGTTGATGTTGGCGTTGAATGCGCCGGCCAGTCCACGGTCGCTGGTCATTGGGATCAGGAGATGGACCTTGTCCTTCCCCGTCCCGGCCAGAAGCTGCGGCAGGCCGGCTTCATTGCGGACGCTGGCGCCCAGTTCCGCGAGCATCCTGCGCATCGCCGCCGCATAGGGGCGTGCGGCCTCTGCCCGGCCCTGGGCCCGGCGCAGCTTGGCCGCCGCCACCATCTTCATGGCGCTGGTGATCTTCCTCGTCGATTTGACGCTGCCGATCCGCGCGCGAAGGTCCTTGAGGGATGCCATGGGTGCCTGTCCGCCTTCAGCCCGCGAACTGACGGCCGAAGCTCGTCAGGAAGTCGGTCAGGCGCGTTTCATTATCCTTGGTGATCTGCCGCTCAGTGCGGATCGATTCCAGGATTTCCTTGCCGCCGGTGTGCAGTTCGGCCAGCAGCTGGCGCTCGTAGCTGCTCACCTTGTCCACCGGCACCGCGTCAATGAAGCCGCGAGTGCCCGCGAACAGGACGCACACCTGCTCCTCGACCGCGAGGGGCGAGGTTTCGGGCTGCTTCAGCAGTTCGACCAGCCGCGCGCCGCGCGCAAGCTGCTTCTGCGTGGCGGGATCGAGGTCGGACGCGAACTGCGAGAACGCCGCCATTTCGCGGTACTGCGCCAGTTCCAGCTTGATCTTGCCGGCGACCTGCTTCATCGCCTTGATCTGCGCGGCCGAGCCGACGCGCGACACCGAACCGCCGACATTCACCGCCGGGCGGATGCCGCGATAGAACAGGTCGGTTTCCAGGAACACCTGGCCGTCGGTGATCGAGATCACGTTGGTCGGGATATAGGCCGAAACGTCGCCGGCCTGGGTTTCGATGACCGGCAGCGCCGTCAGCGAACCCGCGCCGTATTCATCCGACATCTTCGCCGCGCGTTCCAGCAGGCGGGAATGCAGGTAAAACACATCGCCCGGATAGGCCTCGCGGCCCGGCGGGCGGCGCAGCAGCAGCGACATCTGGCGATAGGCCACGGCCTGCTTGGACAGGTCGTCATACACGATCAGGGCATGCATGCCGTTGTCGCGGAAATATTCGCCCATGGCGCAGGCGGCGTACGGGGCCAGGTACTGCATCGGCGCCGGGTCGGACGCGGTGGCGGCGACGACGATGGAATATTCCATCGCGCCGGTTTCCTCCAGCGTGCGGACCAGCTGGGCCACCGTCGAGCGCTTCTGGCCGATGGCGACATAGATGCAGTACAGCGACTTCTTGTCGTCGCCCAGGGCGTTGACCGACTTCTGCGCGACGATGGTGTCGATCAGGATGGCCGTCTTGCCGGTCTGGCGGTCGCCGATGATCAGTTCGCGCTGGCCGCGTCCGATGGGCACCAGGGCGTCGATCGCCTTGATTCCGGTCTGCATCGGCTCGCCGACCGACTGGCGCGGCATGATGCCGGGCGCCTTGACGTCGGCGCGCTTCATGACGACGTCGCCGACCAGCGGTCCCTTGCCGTCGATCGGGTTGCCCAGGCCGTCGACCACGCGGCCCAGCAGGGCCTTGCCGGTCGGGACCTCGACCACCGCGCCGGTGCGCGAGACGGTGTCGCCTTCGCGCATGTCGGCGTCATCGCCGAAGATCACGACGCCGACATTGTCGTTTTCCAGGTTCAGCGCCATGCCGCGCTGGCCCGATCCCGGGAATTCGACCATTTCGCCGGCCTGCACGTTCTGCAGGCCGTAGACGCGGGCGATGCCGTCGCCGACCGACAGGATCGTGCCCGTCTCGGCAATATCAACCGGCGTGTCGAACGTGGCGATCTGCTGCTTGAGGATATCCGAAATCTCGGCGGGGCGGATTTCCATCACGCGGCTCCCTTCATGGCGTGGTGCAGGCGGGTCAGGCGGGACCGGAGGCTGGTGTCGTACAGGCGCGCGCCGACGCGCACGACCAGGCCGCCCAGCAGCGCCGCATCGACACGCTCCTGAATGTTGACCCTGGAATAGCCGGCCTCGGCGAGGCGGCTTTGAAGCTGGACGCGCTGCAAGTCCGTCAGGGGCTGGGCCGAGACAACTTCAGCCACCTCTTCCCCGCGCTTGGCGGCGGCGATCGCCCGCAGCGCGTCGAGGATGGCCGGCAGCTGGGACAGGCGGCGGTTGCGGGCGATGACGCCCACGAAATGGCGGATGGTTGCGCCGAACCCCTGGGCATCGAGCACCGCCAGCAGCGCGCGGGTGATGTCCTTGATGTCGAGGGTGCGGTCGCTCAGAAGGGCCCGGAAATCGGCGTTGCCGTCGATCAGGCCGCGCAGGGCCTCGGCCTGGGGCAGGACCTCGTTCAGCAGCCACCGGTCGGCGGCCAGTTCATAGAGTGCCGTTGCGTAACGACCCGGAAGGCCATTGGCGACGGAGGCGATCGATATTGTTGTCGTTCCACCCGAAACCACGGTCGGCCTTTCCATCCCAAGATCCTGAACATTATGACGTGCGGCGGCCCCGGAATCGGTCCTGTCCGCCGTTTCATGTCCTGTCCATCGTTGGCGGGGCGTCTAGCATGCCGCCCCGCCCCACGCAACAAGCCTGATGGGACAATGACGCGGTCCCGCGCGCCTGGCAACGCCTTCCGCTCCGCCGTTGGCACCGCCATTGCAGCGGGCGCGCGGGCGCCTGTTCGGCCCGCGGTCCTTCAGGCGGTGATGGACAGCGCGGACGGACGGAAGGCCGTCGTTTCGCGTTCGACCAGCGCCACGCCCAGATCGACGATGCGGGGCACCCCGGGGCGGCCGGCCAGCAGGTCCAGCACCATGCGCCCCGTCCGTTCGCCCATCGCGCGGAAATCGACCGCGACCGTGGTCAGGGCGGGCACCATCTGGCGGCCGACCTCGAACCCGCCGAACCCGATCAGCGATATATCCTGCGGAACGCGCACGCCCCTTCGGTGGCATTCCATCAGCGCGCCGACCCCCACCAGGTCGGACACCGCGAACACCGCCTGCACGTCCGGTTCCCGGTTCAGCAGATGCCCCATGGCCTGCGCGCCATGGGTAAAGGAAATCGGCGGATTGCCCATGCGCAGCACAAGCGCGTCGGACAATCCGGCCTCACGCAGGGCCTCGGCGAAGCCCGCCAGCCGCTCGCCGCCGCGATGATCGCAGGACAGGCCGTCACCCTCCGCCCCCAGGGCACCGATGCGCGTATGGCCCAGCGCGATCAGGTGGTGTGCGGCCATGCGCCCGGCCTCGCGGTTCGAATAGCCGACCATGCGATGGACCGGCCGGCCGGCCAGGCCCGCCATCTGTACGATGGGAATGGTTTCCGACGCCAGCATGCCCCGTAACGCCGGCCCGCGCGGACCGGCCGGCAGGATCAGGGCCTCCGCCCGGCGGCCCAGCATGTCGCGCACGTGGCGCAGCATTGCGTTTTCGTCATAATCGGTATACCCAATCAGCAATTCGTACCCGTCGCGGCGGATGATGTCCGTCAGCCCCCGCGCCGCATCGGCGAAATTGGTGTTGGTCAGGGTCGGCACCACCAGCCCGACGAAACCGCTGCGGCGGGTCGACAGGGCCTCGGCCGCCCGGTCGGGCACATAGCCCAGGTCGGCAATGGCGCGTTCGATGGCCCGCCGCGTGTCCTCGCGGACCAGGTCCGGCGTCCGCAAGGCGCGGGAGACCGTCATGCGCGACACCCCCGCCCGCGCCGAGACATCCATGATGGTGGGCCGGGCGGCACGCGGCCGTGCCTCGGATATCGCGTGTTCCGGCATCCCCTGCCCTGGCCCTTCCTGCCCCGGCACCTCCGGCCCAGCCGTCGGGCCTGTTCCTGTCGTCCGCCTGCCTGTCATGCCCGTTTCACACCCTTCCCGCTCGCCCCGGGCCCGTCGTTCACGGAAACTTATAGTCCCGCGCCGGCCAAAGCGGCGCCGGAAATATGGACAATGCCGCCATGTTCCTGTCCCGTTGGCCGCTTAATCTCAAGAACAGAAACGGGAATCGTCCATCATGCCTTCCAACCCCCTCTTCGACCTGACCGGACGCCTGGCGCTCGTCACCGGCTCCAGCGGCGGAATCGGCCTGGCAATCGCTGCCGGTCTGGCCGACGCGGGGGCTCATGTCATCCTGAACGGGCGTGACGCCGCCCGGCTGGAGGCCGCCGCCACACACCTGCGCGACACGGCGCCTGACGGCGCGACGCGCACGATCCTGGCCCGTGCGTTCGACGTAACCGACCGCGCGGCGGTCGAGGACGGGGTGCGGCGGATCGAGGAGGCCGACGGCCCGATCCGCATCCTGGTCAACAATGCCGGCATTCAGCGCCGCGCGCCGCTGGACACGTTTTCGCCCGAGGACTGGTCGGAGCTGATGCGCACGAACCTGGACAGCGTCTTCTTCGTCGGCACGGCGGTGGCCCGGCACATGATCCCGCGCGGCAAGGGCAAGATCATCAATATCGGCAGCGTGCAGTGCGAACTGGCCCGGCCGGGAATCGCCCCCTACACCGCCAGCAAGGGCGCGGTGAAGAACCTGACCAAGGGCATGTGCGCCGACTGGGCCCGGCACGGGCTGCAGATCAACGCCATCGGCCCCGGCTATTTCGAGACGCCGCTGAACCGCGCGCTGGTCGAAGACCCGGACTTCAATGCCTGGCTGCAGAAGCGCACGCCGGCCGGGCGCTGGGGCCGGGTGGAGGAACTGCAGGGCGCGGCGGTCTTCCTGGCGTCCGACGCGTCGTCCTTCGTCAACGGCCAGACGCTTTATGTCGATGGCGGGGTGCTGTCCGTCCTGTAACCGGACGCCTGCGGCCCGTCATCGAACAGCGCGCGGACCGTCTGCGCGCTGCGCCGGGCGCGCGCGCCCGTCGACACCACGCCCAGGCCGGCGATGCCGCAGGCCAGGACGACGATGGTCCACCAGACCCGATGGCTGGCCGCCGGCAGCAGTGCCATGTACGCGACGACGGCGCCCGCTGATGACAGCGGCGCCGGCTGGACCGGGGCGGACATGACCGATGCCGTCATCGCCCCCGATGCCGCGATCCCCAGCAGGGCGCCGATCTGCCGGCTGGTCGAGGCCAGGGCCGCCGCCAGCCCCGCCTGGTCGCGCGGCATGCCCGAAACCGCCGCATTGGTGATCGGCGCGTTGCACAGGCCGAATCCACAGCCGCACAGGCCGTAGGCGGCCAGCAGCACCGCGGGCGGTGTGGTCGCCGTCAGACCGGTCAGCAATATCGCCCCGCCCCCCAGCCCCAGCGCCGACAGCAGCAGCGGCAACCGCGCGCCGTGCGCCCCCACGATGCGGCCCGACAGCGGCGCGCAGGCCATCACCCCCATGGCGAAAGGCAGCGTGTACAGCCCGGCCCGCAGGGCGGACAGGCCGCGCACGTCCTGCAGGTACAGCGTGTTCAGGAACAGGAAGGAACTGAAGATCGCGAAGGCGCAGATCGCGATCAGGATCGCCCCGGTGAACGGCAGGGCACGGAAGAAGCGCAGATCCAGCAGCGGCTGCGCCCGCCGGCGTTCCACCACGACCAGCGCCACCATCCCCATCGCCGCGAGGGCGAGCGTCGCCTGGATGGCCGGGGCGCCCCAGCCGTAGTTGCGGGCTTCGATCAGTGCCGCGGTCGTCGCCGCCAGGACCAGGGCGATCAGCACCTGCGCCGGCACGTCGATCGGCCGTACCCGCGCCGCCCGCGATTCGGGAATGAAGCGCAGGCTGAGGACCATCGCCACCAGTCCGATCGGCAGGTTGACCCAGAACACGGCCCGCCAGCCGGCCAGCGTGGTCAGCACGCCGCCCGCCAGCGGCCCCAGCGCCAGTGCCAGCCCCGACATGCCGCCCCACATGCCGATCGCCCGCGCCCGGGCCACGGGGGTGACGAAGACATTGGCGATGATCGACAGCGCCACGGGATTCAGCATCGCGCCGCCCAGCCCCTGGAACGCGCGCGCCATCACCAGGGCCCGCGCGCTGGGCGCCAGGCCGCACAGCGCCGACCCCAGGCAGAAGATCGCGATTCCCGTGACGAAGACGCGGCGCCGGCCGATCCGGTCGGCCGTCGACCCCGCCAGGACCAGCAGGGTGGCCACGACCAGCGTGTAGGCGTCCACCACCCATTGCAGGTTCGAAAACCGCCCGCCCAGCGCCGCGCGAATCGACGGCAGCGCGACATTGACGATGGTCACGTCCATCATCACCAGCAGCAGGCTGAGGCAACAGGTGGCCAGCACCAGGCCCGGACGAAGATCGGAACGCAGAGCGGGATGGGGGGACAGGTCGGTCATGCCCCGCGACAATAGGAATCCCGCCGTCGGCCGCCCAGTCACGAACAGTCCAGTCACGAGCAGCCCGGTCACGCGGATGCGATCACGCCGGTCCGGAGCCGGATCGAATCGATTTTCTGGAAAAAAGCAGCGGGGAGATGGAGCGGGCGAAGGGAATCGAACCCTCCTCAGAAGCTTGGAAGGCTACTGCATTACCACTATGCTACGCCCGCCCATGGCGACGTTCATAACGCCGAACCCGGCCGCGCGGCAAGTCCCGCCTGCCGGTGTCGTCATGCCGGTTCGCGGGTTCCGGCCCGTCGCGGCAGGGAATTGCATCGGCCCCCCTTGACTTTGCCGCCCGGTCATACTTTTTTCCGCTGCCTGCGCCGGGTTCGCACGGGTGGCCAAGAAACCAGCTTTCCGCTATTTCTTGGTCGGCGCCGAAGGCGGCATGCAGGGGTGTAGCTCAATTGGCTAGAGCGCCGGTCTCCAAAACCGGAGGTTGCGGGTTCGAGACCCTCCACCCCTGCCAGACCGCCCCGGTCGGATCTGTTCCGTCCGGGCAAAGGTGGCGCCCCGACATGCAGTTGAGGTGATTTTCGGCCCCGTCCGCCCTTTCCGGATGGACGGTGGCGTGGTGTTACAAGAAGGGTGTTTCGTGTCGGTCAGTCCCGCGAAATTTGTGCAAGACGTCCGCGCCGAAGCGGGCAAGGTCACATGGCCCACGCGTCGCGCCACGCTGGTGACGACGGGCGCGGTTCTGGCCATGGCCGCCATGACGTCGGTGTTTTTCTTTGTCGTCGACCAGATCATCGGCCTGGGCGTACGGGAACTCTTTGGGCTTGGAGGCTGAGGGCCGGACCATGGCAAAACGTTGGTACGTCGTTCACGTCTATTCAGGCTTCGAAAAGAAGATCGCCCAGCACATCAAGGAGCAGGCCGCGCAGAAGGGCCTGTCCGACCATTTTGGTGACGTGCTGGTTCCTTCCGAGGAAGTGGTCGAGGTCCGGCGCGGCCAGAAGGTCAGCGCCGAGCGGAAGTTCTTCCCCGGCTACGTCCTGGTCAACATGGAGCTGACCGACGAGGCCTGGCATCTGGTCAAGGATACGCCGAAGGTGACCGGCTTCCTGGGCAGCAAGACCCGTCCCTCGCCGATTTCCGGCGCCGAGGCCGACCGGATCATGAAGCAGGCGCAGGAAGGCGTGGAACGCCCCCGCCCCTCCATCACCTTCGAGATCGGCGAGCAGGTCCGCGTGTCCGATGGGCCGTTCACCTCGTTCAACGGCACGATCGAGGAAGTGGACGAGGACAAGGCGCGCCTCAAGGTCAGCGTCTCGATCTTCGGTCGCTCGACGCCGGTGGACCTGGAATACAGCCAGGTCGAGAAGCTCTGATCCACCGCGAATCGGGATTGGAAACGAAGCAGGGCGCCGCAAGGCGCCCTTTTTCGTGGTGAACGTTCAAAGGGGGCCGGGCAGTGCCCGGCCATGTCGTCAGGCCGGCGGGGGCACGGGCCCCAGCACGCGCAACTGCGCCGCCGCCTGGTCGGCCACCTGACCCAGCAGGGTACTGAGCGCCGCCACCAGGCTGCCCGTATCCGATCCCTGTGGCGACAGGGCGAGCGCCAGCACGCTGGATGCCGCCCCACCCTCTCCCGCACCGCCTGTACCGACCCGATGGACCGCCAGGCTGCCGCCCAGCACCGCCTGACCGGCGGCGTCACGGGCAAAGCGCGTCACCGTCAGTTCGACGGCGGCCTGCGCCGGCGCCGCCACGGCATCGTTCTGGGCGAAGACCGTGCTGCCGGGCAGGCGCTGCTGCAGATCGGCGGTCAGGACATGGGCGATCATGCCAGGCAGCGATTCGCTCCACGCCGCGCCGTCGGCCAGGCGCACGCGGTAATCGCCATCGCTCCGCACGATCCGGTCACGATCCAGCGATACGGCCACGTTGGGGGTCCGGACCTCGATCACCATCGGGGCGCCGCCCTGCGCCGCGCCGGGCCATGGGGCGAGCGCATAGAACGCGGGGTCCGACGAACAGGCGCCCAGCGGCCCGGCGGCCGCCACCGTCAACAGGCCCAGCCCGCCCCGGAGGAGTCCCCGGCGCGAGGCAGCAGGCTTGGGTGCGTGTCCTGGCAGGCTCATCAACTAGCGTCCCGTAATCAGCGCCGAAGGATGGCGATTGAGGAAATCGGTCAGGAAGCGCAGCGACCGCGCCGCCTCGTTCAACTGCACCACCATCTGCTGCAGGTCCCGATGGAAGTCCGTGTCGCCGCCATAGCTGGCCATCAGCACGTTCGCGTTCTTCAGCGTGCCGTCCAACTGCTTGCTCATCTGCGGCAGGCGCTGGAACAGCGGATGCATTCCGCTGCGCGCATCGCCGGCCAGGCCCTGGATGCTGTGCAGCGAATCGCGCAGCGCCACGATCGCCTGGCGCACCTCGGGGCTGTTGATCCGTGCGTCGGAATGCGCCAGCAGGTTGTTCAGGTTCACGCCGACCTGGGTCAGCGGCATCGCGGCGATCTTGTCCGCGACAGTGGACAGCGAATCCATGATGCCGCTGATCCCGCCCGCCTTGTTGGGGATGATCAGGGTCGTGCCCTCGGCCTGCACCATGGCCGGGGTCGCGTTCTTGACGAAATTCAGGCCGATCACCGATTCGCCGGTCAGCAGGCTGGCCGTATCGACCGAGGCCCGCAGCCCGTTATCGACCAGCGCCTGCACGGTGGCGGCCATCGTGTCGTGATGGATCTGGTCGGTCGGCAGAATCCGTTCGGGCTGGATTTCCATGCCCACCCGCACCCGGGCCGTCCCGGCCTTCTGGTCCAGGTCCAGCTTCACGCTGGTCACGGTGCCGACCTGGATGCCGAACATCGTGACCTGCGCCCCGACCGCCAGGCCGGACACCGAATTGGTCAGGTAGGTCGCCAGGGACAGCCGTTCGCGATAGCCGGCATTGTCCGCCGCTTCCTGGCTTTCATAGAGACGGAAGACCGAATTCCGGGGCGCCGAGGGCACCGGCTGGTCGACCCGCTGCGGCGCCAGGCCGAACGCGACGCCGCCCGAGAACAGGGCCTGGATCGATTGCAGCTTGACCTTCAGGCCGCCGGCCCCGAAGCCGACCTGCACGCCCGACACGTTCCAGAAGCGCGTATCGGTCCGCAGGTAGCTGTCATAGGGCGCGCGGATGAAGACCTGGATCAGGATCGGTCCCACGCCGCCCGGCGGCATGGTGTATCCCAGCACCTCGCCCACATCGATATCGCGGAAGAAGACCGGCGCGCCCTGCCCGATCGAGCCCAGGGACGGGCTGATGAGCGTGTAAGTGTTGCCCGGCTGGTCGGACCTCAGGCCCGGCGGGGATTCCAGCCCGTTGAACCGCGTCGTGGCCTTGCCGCCGGGCGTTCCCGGGTCCATCGCGATATAGGCGCCGGTCATCAGCGTCTCCAGCCCCGTGACGCTGGCGCCGTTCAGGCGCGGCCGCACCACCCAGAACCGGGCGTGGTCGGTCAGCATGGGGTCGGACTTGGCGCTCATGCGCACGCGCACCTCGACATGGCGCATGTCGGGGGTCAGCGCCACGTCCTGGACCGTGCCCAGCGGCACCGCCTTGTTCTTGACCTGGGTCTGGCCGCTGGTCAGTCCGTCGGCGGTATCGAAGGTGATGGTGATTTCCGGCCCGCGGCCCATGAAGCCGCGCCAGCCCAGATAGCCGGCGATGCCCAGCGCCACGATGGGCACCAGCCAGACGATCGAAAAGCGGTATTTCCGTGCCGAAGCCTCGGGCGGGGCGGAAGACCGGCCACCGGGACAATCTTGGGGGTCGTCTGTCACGCCTGCCTTGGCTCCATGCTGTCAGGTCCCGCCGCATGCCGCGGACGGGCCGCGCTGACGGCGGCCGGTCCCACGTCGTCGGGGGACGGTCCATTCAATCCGGCGGCATCCCACATGACCCTGGGGTCGAAGCTCCAGGCCGCGAACAGGGTCAGGACGACCACGGCGGCGAAGGACACCATTCCGGCATTCGCGGTGACGTTGGCCAGGGAATTGAACCGGACCACCGCCACCAGGATCGATACCATGAATACGTCAATCATTGACCAGCGGCCGATGATATCGACGATACGAAACAGACGGGTACGCTGGACCAGGGCGAAGGACGTGCCGCGCCAGGTACACCCCACCATCCAGCTCAGGCTGATAATCTTGAGCATCGGCACCACGATGCTGGCGAAGAACACCAGCAGCGACAGCGGGATCATGCCGTCCTGCCACAGTTCGATCGCGCCCTCGATGATGGTATGGCCACCCCCGCCGCCAATCTTGAAGAAGGTCATGACCGGGTAGAGATTGGCCGGGAAATAGAAGGTGATGGCCGAGATCAGGAAGGCCGTCGTCCGCGCCAGTGTTTCGGGCGACCGGCGCCAGACCCGATGGTCGCAGCGCGGGCACACGCCGACGCAGCACAGGTTGCTGACCGGCAGGCTGAGTTCCCCCACCAGCCCGCAGGCCGGACAGGCCACCAGGTGATCGGCGGGCGGCATGGGAATGTCTTCGATGCGGCAATGATCGACCTCGACCCGCCGTCCGTTCTCCATCCGCGTGACGGAATCGACGCGCCGGTGCCGCCAGATCCGTTCGGTATCCAGGGTCGAATCGCTGGCCGCCATGGTCAGCATCAGGGCGGAGATCAGGTAGACGGCCGGTCCGACATCGACATGGGCCAGGTCGGTCAGCTTGGTATAGGCGACGAAGATGCCCAGGACATAGACCTCGATCATCGACCAGGGCCGCAGCTTTTCGTACCAGATCAGCAGGTGCGGCGCCCAGTCGGGCATCTGCCGGCGGCTGGCGGCATACAGGATGGCGAACATCATCCCGATGACCACGGCCGGCGCCGCGATCGTCACCAGCCCGACCAGCACCCCGGCCTCGCCCCATCCCTCGTGCAGCAGTTCCATCGGCCCGGTGACCAGGCTGACCGTGCGCTCGCGCCCATAGACGTTCAGGGTCATCAGCGAGGACAGCAGCGCCGCCAGGTACAGGGCGCAGGAACTGATGCAGAAGGCCAGCGGGGTCTGCAGGGGCGACGTACGCCGCCGCCATTCCAGCGTCTGCCCGCACCGCGCGCACTCGGCCAGTTGCCCGGCCTGCAGGCTTGGCATGCACTGGAAAAGGCCGCACCCACGACATTCGACCAGCCCGCTGATCGTGCGGACATGGCGCAGGTCCGCCGCCCGACGCGGCCAGCGGGCCCGACGGATCATGCGTGAGGTCCGGCCAGAGATCGTCTCGCTCATTGGCAGGCAATATAAATCAAATTCGGGCCAGAGATAGTCATTCAGCATATTGCAGCCATGACGCGGGTCGGATATAGGCCTCCGCAGGCATGCCGACATAGCTCAGGGGTAGAGCAACTGATTCGTAATCAGTAGGTCCTCGGTTCAATTCCGAGTGTCGGCACCATTCTTTCCGACAATTCAATGTGTTATGATGGCATGCCGGTCATCGCCGCCGGGTCGTGCCCCCGGTCTGACGTCCCGGCGGACATCCATGGGACAGCGGTCCCGCGTCCATGACCGGACCCGCGCCCGGTGATCGGGGGCGTGCGGAGGACCTGATGCCTGCCCTGTTCCGATCACTCAGCATTTACAATTACCGGGTCTGGGCCGCCGGCGCGCTGGTGTCCAACGTGGGCACCTGGATGCAGCGGACCGCGCAGGACTGGCTGGTCCTGACCGAACTGACCCACCACAACGCGACGGCGGTCGGGATCGTCATGGCGCTTCAGTTCGGGCCGCTGGCGCTGCTGCTGCCGCTCAGCGGCTATGCGGCCGATCGCCTGGACCGCCGCCGGCTGCTGATCGCGACCCAGGCGGCGATGGGGGTGCTGGCCCTGGTCCTGGGCGGCCTGACCATATGCGGGCTGGTGCGGCTGTGGCAGGTCTATGGCTTCGCCCTGGCGCTGGGCTGCGTCACCGCGTTCGATTCTCCGGCGCGCCAGACCTTCGTCGCCGAACTGGTCGGCGAGGCCGACCTGGCCAATGCCGTGGCGCTGAATTCCACTTCGTTCAACGCCGCGCGGATGATCGGGCCGGCGATGGCCGGGGTGCTGATCGCCCTGGTGGGCTCGGGCTGGGTCTTCCTGATCAATGCCGCGTCGTTCGTCGCCGTACTGGGCGCGCTGGCGGCGCTGCGGGTGGGCGCGCTGCACCGCCGCGACCGGGGGACGGGGAAACCGGGCGGGCTGACCGATGGATTTCGCTATGTCCACGGGCGGCCCGACCTGCGGGCGGTGCTGCTGATGCTGTTCCTGATCGGCACGTTCGGGCTGAATTTCCCCATCTTCATCTCCACCATGTCGGTCAGCGTCTTTCATGGCGGAGCGGGGCAGTACGGCACGCTGTCGTCGGCCATGGCGCTGGGGTCGGTCACCGGCGCGCTGCTGGCCGCGCGACGGGCGAAGCCGCAGGTGACATTGCTGCTGGGGGGCGCCGCGCTGTTCGGCACCGCGTGCGCGCTGGCCGCGATCATGCCCGGCCCCATCCCGTTCGGGCTGGTCCTGATCCTGGTCGGGCTGGCGGCGCAGACCTTCACCACATCGACCAACGCGCTGGTCCAGTTATCGACCGCGCCGCACATGCGCGGGCGCGTGATCGCGATCCAGCTGGCCATCGCCCTGGGCAGCACGCCCATCGGCGCCCCGATCGTCGGCTGGGTGGCCGACCGGTTCGGCCCGCGTTGGGCGCTGGGCGTGGGGGCCGCCGGCGGCCTGGGCGCGGCGCTGGTGGGCGTTGCCTATCTGCTGCGGTACGCCCGGCTGCGTATCCGGAGCGAGAACGGACGGATGCGCGTCCTTATGGACGAAGGGACCGGCTGACGCCCGTCACCCTGCCTGGCCCGCCGCACGCAGGCCGGTGCGATAGGTCCGCGCGCGTACGCGATAGGACAGGCTGGCCCGCTTCATCATCTCGGCATGCTCGGGCGTGATCGTGCCCACGATCCGGCCAGGCTGGCCGCGAATGACCGATCCGTCGGGAAAGTCCTTGCCCTCAGGGATCAGCGTGCCCGCGGCCACCAGGCAGTCCCGCCCGATCCGCGCCCCGTTCATGATGACCGATCCCATGCCGATCAGCGACCCGTCGCCGATCCGGCAGCCATGCAGGACGACCATGTGACCCACCGTCACATCCGTGCCGATCAGCAGCGGGAAACCCGGGTCGGTATGCAGGACGGAATTGTCCTGCACGTTGCTGCCCGGTCCCACGACGATCGCCTCGCCATCGCCGCGCAGCACGGCGCCGAACCAGATGCTGGCGGCGGCCGCCACCGTAACGGCGCCGATCAGAGTCGCGTTCGGCGCCACGTAGCCCGCTTCGGGCGACAGGTCGGGCGCGCGGCCATCGAAATCATACAGCATCCTGTTTTTCATCCCCGCCCAGCGCGGCCAGCGCGATCCGCGCGCTGGTCCCCGTGATGTGATCCTGCATCAGGCGCGACAGCAGCGCCCCGTCGCGCCGTGCCAGCGCATCCATGATCGCGGCATGCTCCGCCACCGCCACCGCCCAGTCGCTGTCGCATTTCTTCAGGATGAAGCGGCAGGAATGAATGCGGGTCAGAACCTGCTGATAGAGTTCCGACAGTGCGGGATTGGCGGCCATGGCGAAAATCGCTTCATGGATGCGCCGGTTCTGGCGCAGGTAGCGATGTTCGTCACGCCGTTCGTAACTGTCGATCATCTGTTCATGCAGGGTACGCAGATGCTGGATGTCGCGCGGCGTCACCCGCGCGCAGGCCAACGTGCCGGCCAGCCCTTCCAACGCGCCCATGATGGGGAAGAGATCGCGGATATCGGATTCCGTGATCTGGGCGACGATGGCGCCGCGGCGCGGCAGCAATTCGACCAGCCCCTCGGCCGCCAGCACCTTCAGCGCCTCGCGTAGCGGCGTGCGGGAAATGCCGAACCGGTCGCACAGGCCGCGTTCGGCGATTTTTTCACCCGGCACCAGCACGCCATCCAGGATCATGCCGCGCAATGCGGTCGTGACCGTATCGTGCAGGTTCAGGCGCGGGATACGGGTCGGCGACGTCATGACGAATATACTCTCGGGGTGGGTAGGCGGCAGGCCCTTGCGGCGGGCCGCATGTTAGCGTCCATGCGCGTTGCGGACAGTGTGAATCGGCAGCGTGGGCGCCCCCGGCCCGTCCGCCCGCGCGCCGGACGGCAGGAAATGGAAGGCCAGCCCGGCCCCGGCCAGCAACAGGACCACCGGGCCATAGAACGGCAGGCTGTAGCTGTGCGACACCTGGATGATCAGGCCGAAGGCGAAGGGCGACAGGATGCCGGCCACGGCCGAGCCGGTATTCATGATGCCGCTGCTGGTGCCGGCATAACGGGGCGCCATGTCCATCGGGATCGCCCAGATCGGCCCGACCGTCAGTTCCAGGAAGAAGAAGGCGGACGCCAGCGCCAGGCCGACGACCGCCAGGTCATGCACGAACAGGGCCGGCATCAGGCAGATCATCGAACCGATCATGCTGGTGATGATGACCTGGCGCCGCGCCTGCGGCAGGTTGCCGTGGCGGCGATACAGATAATCGGTGAACAGGCCGCCGCACGTATCGCCGGCCACGCCCGCGGCGAACACGCCGAACGAGAACAGCGCCGTATGTTCCAGGTCCAGCCCGTACGCCTGCACGAAGAAACTGGGAAGCCACGTGATGTACAGCCACAATGTCCAGTTGTAGCAGAAATAGATCAGGGTCGCCGGCATCATCCCGCGGACCAGTTCGCCCCACGGCAGGTCGCGCAGCCCCGCCCCGCTCCCCTGGTCGATCACCGGCAGGTCGGCCAGGTCGGCCGGGGTGATGGCGGGGTGCTCGGCCGGCCGGTCGCGGAACGCCAGCGCCCAGGCCACGGTCCAGGCCAGACTGACGCAGCCCAGTGCCATGAACGCGCCGCGCCAGCCCAGCCATAGCGCGATCATCACCGTCAGCGGCGGCGTGATGGCGTTCGCCAGCCGCGACGAGGAATGCATCATCCCCTGGGCATAGCCGCGATGGGCCGACGGCACCCAGGCGGTGACGGCGCGCGTGGCGGCGGGAAAGGTCGCGCCCTCGCCGATACCCAGCAGCAGGCGGATCGCCAGCAGCGAGAACAATCCCCCGACCAGGCCGGTGGCGACCGTCGCCACGCCCCAGATGACGCCGCACACGACCAGGGTCCGGCGCGCGCCCAGCCGGTCGGCGACGCAGCCCCCCAGGATCTGGAGCAGCGCATAGGGATAGCCGAAGGCCGACAGGGCCAGCCCCAGCTGGATGTTCGACAGATGCAGGTCCCGCGCCATCATCGGCGCCAGGGTCGAGATATTCACCCGGTCGACATAGGTAATGAAATACATCGCGCAGATCAGCCCGAAGATCCGGCCCGGAACGGTCGTGACGGTACGACGGAGATACGCGACAAGCGTCGCATTCGTGCCCATGGACATGGTCGGCCCCATTCTTGTTCTTTTTCTTGAACCTGCCGTCGCTGGGCAGATCGGCAGCATGACGGTGGCATTGCATCCCCCGGACCGGCCCCCCCCGGCCGGTCACAGAACGGAGTACGGTCGTCGCGCCCCCCTGTGGATGCTTGTGATGCCCCGTCGAATGGTATTATGAATGCAAAATACCAACACCCGTCCACTCACGAAGACGGGAAGGAACAGGGAGATTCCCCACGATGGACAGTATGCTCCAGGCTGACGCCCCGTCCCCCCATGATGACGACACCGCGCAGGCCGCGCCCGGCGCGGGCCGTCCGCTGCCGCTGGCGGGCATCCGTGTCCTGGACGTGACCCAGGTCATGGCCGGACCGGTCTGCACCATGCTGCTGGGCGACCTGGGGGCCGACGTCGTCAAGATCGAACCGCCGGGGACGGGCGACCAGACGCGCAGCGCCATGGGGTTTCGCATGAAGGGCGACGACAGCATGGGATTCCTGAACATGAACAGGAACAAGCGCAGCGTGGCCCTGAACCTGAAGAACGAGTCCGGCCGCGCCGTTTTCCTGGAAATGGTGAAAACCGCCGATATCGTCGTCGAGAATTACCGGCCGGGCGTGATGCGCAAGCTGGGGATCGATTACGAAACCCTGTCGCGGATCAATCCGCGCCTGGTCTATGCCAGCATCTCGGGCTTCGGCCAGACCGGCCCCTGGGCCCAGCGCCCGGGTTTCGACCTGATGGCGCAGGCGATGTCGGGGGTGATGAGCGTGACCGGCCATCCCGGCGGGCCGCCGGTGAAGGCCGGCGTGCCGGTGGCCGATATCGGCTGCGCGCTGTTCGCGACCTATGCGATCCTGGCCGCCTATATCGGGTGCGAGAAGACGGGGCGCGGCCAGTTCATCGATGCGTCGCTGTTCGATTCGGCGCTGGCCTTCTCGATATGGGATATCTCGGAATACTGGGGCAAGGGCACGATCCCCGAACCGCTGGGCACCGCCAACCGCATGAGCGCGCCGTACCAGGCTGTCCGCGCCGCCGACGGATATTTCGTGATGGGGGCGACGAACCAGAAATTATGGGTCCAGCTCTGCACCGAACTGGACCGGAAGGACCTTCTGGACGATCCGCGCTTCGCCACGATTTCCGACCGGCTGGCCCATCGCGTGGCGCTGATCGAGGAACTGGAGAAGAGTTTCGCGACCCGCACCGCCGAAGACTGGGTCGCGACCCTGCTGGCCAGGGGCATTCCGGCCGGCCGCATGAATACCTATCCCGAAGCGTTCGAGAGCGAGCATGGCATGTTCCGCGAGATGCGCATCGACATTCCCCATCCGGTCGAAGGCACGATCCCCAATATCGGCTTTCCCGTGAAGCTGCGCGGCACGCCGCAGGCCGTGCGCCGCCCCCCGCCGCTGCTGGGCCAGCACACGCACGAGGTCCTGGCCGAACGCGGCCTGTCGGATGACGCCATCGCGACCCTGGCGGCCGAGGGGGCCTTCGCGCCGTGACCGGCGCGAGAGACGGGCACGCCGGTCACGGCGCGACAGACGAGCGCGCCGCCGCCGGCCGGGTTCGGCTGGCGATCGACCAGGACGTGGCCCACATCACCTTCGACCGGCCGGCGGCGCGCAATGCGATGACGTGGGCGATGTATGCCGATCTGGCGGACGCGATCGCGCGGATCGGCGATACGCCCTCGGTCCGGATCGCTGTCCTGCGCGGCGCGGGGGGCAAGGCCTTCGTGGCCGGCACCGACATCGCGCAGTTCCACGCCTTCCGCACGGGCGAGGACGGCGTGGCGTACGAACGGAAGATCGATTCCTGCATCACGGCATTGGATCGGATCGGCGTGCCCACCCTGGCGGTCGTCGAGGGCTATGCCGTGGGCGGTGGACTGGCGATCGCCAATGCCTGCGATTTCCGCATCGCGGCGGCGGGGGCCCGGTTCGGGGTGCCCATCGCGCGCACGTTGGGCAACTGCCTGTCGGCGGCGAATGTCGCGCGGCTGGAACGGGGGCTGGGCGTGGCCTGGGTCAAGCGGATGCTGCTGCTGGCCGAAATGCCGACCGCCGAGGACCTGGCGCCGACGGGCTATCTGTGTGCCGTCACCGCGCCCGGGGAACTGGACGGTGCCGTCAGCAGGATCTGCCGCCGGATTTGCGACCATGCCCCCATCACCATCGACGTCACACGGGAAACGGTACGCCGGCTGGAAGGCGGCGCGGCGCCGGATATCTCCGACCTCATCAGCCGCTGCTACGGCAGCGCCGACTTCCATCGCGGGGTCGCGGCGTTCGGAACCGGCACGCCCCCGCGATGGGAGGGGCGCTGAGAAGAATCCTAACGGAAATCCCGGGCGGGAATAACCGGTACCATTCCCGCCCGCAGGTCCGCGCGGCCGATTTCCGACAGCAGGGGGGTCAGGTCTTCCAGGTGCTCGGTGATGACGTGGATGACCTCGCCCTCGCGCTGCAGGCGGCCGTGGCAGGCCAGCAGGCTGGCCGACAGGACGATCCGCCGCTGGGCGGCAATCCGGTCCTTCCACAGGACCAGGTTGGCCATGCCGGTTTCATCCTCGATCGTCATGAACAGCACGCCCTGCGCCGTGCCCGGCCGCTGCCGCATCAGGACCAGTCCGGGCACCACCACCCGCCGCCCGTCACGCAGGGCGCGCAGGTCGGCGCACGCGATCATGCCGCGATCGCGCAGCCCGTCCCGCAGGAACGCCACCGGATGGCGGCGCAGGGTCAGGCCGGTGGCGTGGTAATCCTCGACCACCTCCTGCCCCTCGGTCATCGCCGTCAGCGGGACGGACGGTTCGACGCATTCGGGCAATGGCCGGTTGAGCCCCCGGTCGGCGGCCGCGAACAGCGGCAGCGGAGACTCCGCCAGTCCCTTGATATCCCACAGCGCCGCCCGGCGGTCCCGCCCCAGCGCGTGGAAGGCGTCGGCCTGGGCCAGGCATTCCAGCGCGTCGGGGCCCAGGCCGGACCGGCGCCAGACATCCTCGATCCCGTCATAGGGGGGCATGCGGCTGGCCACCAGGCGGGCCGCATCCGTGTTGGACAGGCCCTTGACCATCCGCAGCCCCAGCCGGACGGCCGTACTTCGCCCTGGTGCGCGTTCCAGCGTGCAGTCCCAGCGCGACGCATTCACGCAGACCGGGTGGACCGTCACGCCGTGATTGCGCGCATCGCGCACGATCTGGGCCGGGCGGTAGAATCCCATTGGCTGGCTGTTCAGCAGGGCGGCGCAGAACACGTCCGGGTAATGGCATTTCATCCAGGACGAGGCATAGGCGATCAGCGCGAAGGACGCCGCGTGGCTTTCGGGAAAGCCGTACGATCCGAATCCTTCAAGCTGGCGAAAGATCCGTTCGGCGAAATCGCGCGGATAATGCCGTGCCATCATGCCGTCGATCAGACGGTCGCGGAAATAGGTGACGGTGCCATGGCCGCGAAACGTGCCCATGGCGCGGCGCAGCGCATCGGCCTCGCCCGGCGTGAAGCCGGCGCAGCGGATGGCGATCTGCATCGCCTGTTCCTGAAAAAGCGGGACGCCCAGCGTCTTGTGCAGGATATCCCTCAGTTCCGGCGACGGATAGTCCACCAGCGACCGGTCGGCGCGCCGTTGCAGGTAGGGATGCACCATGTCGCCCTGGATCGGGCCGGGGCGGACGATCGCGACCTGGATCACCAGATCATAGAATTCCCGGGGCTTCATGCGCGGCAGCATCGCCATCTGCGCGCGGCTTTCGATCTGGAACGTGCCGATCGTGTCGGCGCGGCTGATCATGGCGTAGGTGTCCGCGTCACCTGGCGGGATGCCCGACAGGGTCAGCCGTTTTCCGTAATGGTCTTCCAGCATGTCGAACGCGCGGCGCATGCAGCCCAGCATGCCCAGCCCCAGCACGTCGACCTTCATGAAGCGCAGCGTGTCGATATCGTCCTTGTCCCAGACGATGATCTGCCGGTCGTCCATCGCCGCCGGCTGGATCGGCACCAGGTCGTCCAGCCGGTCGCGGGTCAGCACGAAGCCGCCCGGATGGGTGCCCAACTGCCGGGGAAAGCCGATCAGTTCCCCCGCCAGTTGCAGCGTCAGCAGCAGACGCCGGTTGCGCAGGTTCAACCCCAGTTCCCGCGCCCGTTCATGAAACGCGTCCTCGTCGAACGACAGGGCGCCCAGATGGGTGGACAGCAGGCCCGTGACGTCGGCCGGCAGGCCCAGCACCTTGCCCACGTCGCGCAACGCCCCGCGCGCGCGATAGCGCATGGTGGTGGCGCACAGGGCGGCGCGGTCCCGGCCATAGCGACGATAGATCCACTGAATGACCTCCTCGCGCCGCTCGCTTTCGAAATCGACGTCGATATCGGGCGGTTCCTGGCGTTCGGCCGATACGAAGCGTTCGAACAGCAGGTTCGACGAGGCCGGATCGATCTCCGTGATGCCCAGCACGAAACAGACGGCGGAATTCGCCGCCGACCCCCGCCCCTGGCACAGGATACCCTGCGACCGCGCCTGACGGACGATGGTATGCACCGTCAGGAAATAGGGCGCATAATGCAGGTCGCGGATCAGGCCGAGTTCGTACTCCACCTGCCGCCGCACCGGATCAGGCGCCCCGGCGGGATAGCGGTCGCGCAGGGCGGCGCGGGCCAGCCGTTCCAGGCGGTCCTGCGGGGTCTCGGACGGATCGTCGCTTTCCTCGGGATACTGGTAGCGCAGGTCGGCCGGCGAGAAGGTGCAGCGTGCCGCGATCTCCCGCGTCCGCGCCAGGGCGGCGGGATGTGCTGCATACAGCACCGCCATCTCGGCCGGGGATTTCAGGTGCCGATCGGCATAAGCCTCGCGCCCCTGCCCCAGTTCGTCGATCGTGCAGCCGGTGCGGATGCAGGTCAGGACGTCCTGCAGCATCGCCCGGGCCGGTTCGTGATACAGCACGTCGCCCGTCACCACATCGGCCACGCCGGCCGCTCGCGCCATCTCTGCCAGGCGATGCAGCCGCACGGCATCGCCTGGCCGGCGGCGCAGGGTCAGCGCCAGATAGCCCCGGTCGCCGCACAGCGCGCGCAGCCAGTCCAGGTCCCGCGCCAGGGCCGCGTCCGGATCGTCCGGCAGCAGGATCAGGATCAGCCCGTCGGTCGCCCTGTGCAGATCCGCGCGGCGCAGCCCCGGGGCCGTGCCGTCAGCGGCCTTGCGCTTCGATGCGGTCAGCAGCCGGCACAGGCGCCCCCAGGCAGCACGGTCGGTCGGATAGGCCAGCAAAGGCGGCCCGTCCCGCAGGACCAGCCGGCACCCGACCACCAGCCGCACCCCGTGTTTTTCCGCCGCCTTCCAGGACTGCACGATGCCGGCGACGCCGTCATGATCGACGATCCCCAGCGCCGCATGGCCCAGTGCCCGCGCCCGGGCGAACAGTTCATCCGGGTGGCTGGCGCCGCGCAGGAAGGAATAATTCGTGACGGCCTGCAGTTCGGCATAACTTGGCAAGGATTCTTCTTTTTCTGAAGAAAAATAAGCAAAAAGACTTTTATCTGTTATGAGATTCATGACGATCCCGGCACATAACTATAAAATTAATAAAAGTTTTTTGGTTCTTTTTTTCAAAAAAGAACAACTCTTAAAATAATCCATGCAAAAACCAGCAGGGCACGGCAGTCCGAAACAGCCAGAAGCGGCGGCCGCCATCGTCCTCGACGATCCAGTAGTCGCGCACCGGATCATCCTGGGCACGGTGCCACCATTCCCCCCGAACCCGCTCCGGCCCATCGGTCCGCGCCACGGCATGGGTCCGGCCGCGCCAGGTGAAGGCGCGCGGCGGATGGTCGGGCAGCAGCGCGATCACCCGGACCGGTTCGGGGGCGGCCAACAGGCGGATCGGGCGCGGCCAGGGGACATGCCAGGGGGCGGCAGGGCGACCCGCCGCCGGCATGCGGCGCTGGCCGCGTTCGGGTATGTGGGTCGCCACCGCATCCAGGCGAAAGACCCGCCCGGGGCCCAGCCGGTTGGCCAGCCGGTCGGCCAGGGCCGACAGCGCCTCCTCTCGTTCGGCGTCGCCGGATTCCCCCGTGCCCCTTTGGGCCGGCATCATCCGTTCGGCGGCGGAGACCAGCAGATGCATCGCCTCGACCCCGAATCCAGGGTCCACGTCCCCGATC
>NC_010125.1:0-80000 GCF_000067045.1 Gluconacetobacter diazotrophicus PA1 5 | reverse complement strand
GGCGGCGATCGCCAGGCGGCAGGCGACGTCACCGCCTTCCGCCAGCACCGTGACGCCGTCGCTGTCGTCACGCACGCGCCGTGTGGCCACGCCGGCGCGCACGACGATGCCGGGGCGGGAGGCGACTTCCTCGTACAACGCGCGGCGGATCAGGTGATTGGAGACCAGATAACCAAGGGCCTCGACCCCCGTGCCATGCGTATCGAAGGTCAGCGGATGGTTGTGGCGCCCGGTTTCCACCCTGGCCTCGCGCAGCAGGGAGATGCCGATATCGGGGATCCGCGCCCAGGCGCCGCTGCCACGCAGGATGGACACCGCATGGTGGGTCAGGGCGATTTCCCGCCCGTCGAACGCGGGATCGGCCAGGGCGGCCAGCGGCGCACGCTCCAGCACCGTGACAGACAGGCCCGCCGCGTCCAGCGACAGAGCCGTGGCCAGGCCCGCGGGGCCGCCACCAATGATCGTAACGTCGCTGTGCATGGCGTCCTCCTCTGGTCCCGCGGTCAGTGATCGGCGTCGAAGACGACCGGCGTGCCGTGCCATTCGGCGACGTACCCGCCGACCGGGCGGCGGGTCGGCACCGGGCGGGCGGAATCCGGGGTGCCCACGAACAGGAAGCCCGCCAGGCGATGTGGCGCCGCGAAGCCCAGTGCGGCCGCGACGGCAGGATCATACGTCATGTCGCCCGTTACCCACACGCCGCCGAAACCGGTGGCGTGCAGGGCATTGAGGACGTTCATTGCCGCGGCGGCGACGGCCATTTCCTGCTCGATCACCGGGATCTTGTCGTCGGGATGCAGATGCATGCCCAGTGCGATGGTCAGCGGCATGGTGGAAAAGCGCACGCGGCGTTTTTCGATCTTCGCGGCCGGGACGTCCGGGTCACGCGCCAGCATGCCAGCCACCACCAGTTCGGCCAGTTTCGGCCGGGCGTCGCCCCGGACCAGGACATAGCGCCACGGCCGCAGCTTGCCATGGTCGGGCGCGCGCATCGCCGTGGAGAGGATGTCTTCAAGCACCGAACCCTCTGGCGCGGGGTCGGACAGCATGTCGGTCGATGAACGGGACAGGAGAGCGTCGAGCACGGCCATCCGGGATGCTCCTTTATATAGGGTCGGCCCGACATGCCGCCAGGCCTGTGACATCCGGCCGGCGGCCGCGAGCGGCAGCGGGTCGGCACCATGCCGCAGAAGGCAGGCCAAGCCAATATCCGCCGATGCCCCCCCACGGGCCGGACACTGCACACGTCCGGCGACCAGCGGGAGGAACGCACGGGAATGGTGGCCTAACGCGGCCTAGTCCTGTAGGAGAACGGGACATGGATACTGCCCGCACAGCCACGATTCATCGCGTCACCAGCGAGACCGACATCACGATCCGCCTGGACCTGGACGGCACCGGCCAGTCGCGCATCGCGACGGGGATCGGCTTCTTCGACCATATGCTGACGGCGCTGGCCCGGCATGGGATGTTCGACCTGGATATCGAGGCCAAGGGCGACCTGCATATCGATTTCCATCATACCGTCGAGGATACCGGCATCGCGCTGGGCCAGGCCTTCGTCCGGGCGATCGGCGACAAGCGGGGCATCAGGCGGTTCGGCCATGCGCTGGTGCCGCTGGACGAGGCGCTGAGCGAGGTGGTGGCCGACATATCCGGCCGGCCCTACCTGGCGTGGGCGGTAGACTTCACCCGCGACAAGATCGGGGAGATGGACACCGAGCTGTTCGAGGAATTCTTTCGCGCCTTCGCCATGAGCGCGCTGGTGACGCTGCATGTTACGCAGAAGGCCGGCCGCAACTGCCACCATATCGCCGAGGCGTCGTTCAAGGCGGCGGCGCGGGCGCTGCGGATGGCGACCGAGGCCGACCCCCGCGCGGCGGGCGCGATTCCGTCCACCAAGGGCGTGCTGTGACGACGTATTCCTCCTGGTTTCGGGCGGAGGGCAACCGGCCGCCGGTTCTGGTGGCCGAGCGCCTGTCCTGGCGGGTGCTGATCCTGGGCTGGCTGGGACTGGTGCTGCAAGGGAGCTGGATCGCGGGCCTGCTGGCCGGCGCCGCCAGCCTGGTCCTGACGCTGGTGGTCGGGCACACCGCGCTGGCGGTGCCGCTGTGGCTGGGTATGCATCTGGCGCTGGGACTGTGCGCCGCCGACATAAGGGAATGGGAGCTGCGGCTGAACGGGCTGACGGCCGGTCCGGTGGTGCTGGCGCGCGGACGGGATGCCGCGCTGCTGCGCCTGCTGGACCGCCACCCCGAGATCGCGACCCGGCACCGGCCGGCGGCGGAGGCATGAGCATGGCGACCGCGACGCAATCCATCGTAGTGATCGACTACAACGGCGGCAACCTGGCATCCGCCGCGCGGGCGGTGGCGCGCGCCGCCGCCGATAGCGGGATCGACGCCACCGTGACGATCACCGCCGACCCCGAGTCGGTGCGCGGGGCGGACCGGATCGTGCTGCCTGGACAGGGTGCGTTCGCCGATTGCGCGGCGGGGCTGGCGGCGGTGCCCGGGCTGAAGCCCGCGATCATCGACGCGACCGAAGCCGGCACGCCGTTCCTGGGCATCTGCGTGGGTATGCAACTGATGGCCCAGCGCGGGCTGGAACACGCAGTGACGCCGGGATTCGGCTGGATTTCCGGCGAGATCGCGCGGATGGAGGCACCGGGACTGCGCCTGCCGCAGATGGGCTGGAACCGGCTGGATTTCACACCGGGCGCGCATCCGCTGACCGAGGGGCTGGACGCCGACGCCCACGGCTATTTCGTGCATTCCTACGCGCTGCGTCACGGGGCGGTGGACGAACTGGTGGCAACGACCGACTATGGCGGGGCGGTGCCGGCGATCGTGGCCCGGGGCAATCGCGCCGGCACCCAGTTCCATGTCGAGAAGAGCCAGACGGTCGGCCTGCGGATCCTGTCGAATTTCCTGCGCTGGTCGCCCGTTCGCGAAGGAGCCGCCGCATGAACGAGATCGGCACGCCGTCCCAGACCCGCCCCCGCGCCGAACGGGTGCAGGCCCTGCATGAAGACGATCTGCAGGCGCTGTGCGAGGCCACCGACGCCGCGATCCTGGATGGCGGGGGGTTCGGCTGGCTGACCACGCCCGGCCGACAGGCGATGGAGCGCTATTTTCGCGGCGTGCTGATGGTGCCGGAGCGCATGCTGTTCGTGGTCCGGCTGGACGGCATCATCGTGGGTGCCGCCCAACTGGTGCGCCCGCCGCGCAATAACGAGGCGCAGGCCATGAGCGCCACGCTGATGCACCTGTATGTCGCGCCCTATGCCAGGGGCCTGGGGCTGGGCCGGCTGCTGCTGCTGGAGGCCGAGCAGTGCGCGCGGGCCATGGGGTACCAGATCCTGAACCTGGACGTGCGCGAGACGCAGGAATCGGCCATCCGGCTGTTCCGCGCCTTCGGCTTCCATCACTGGGGCACCCATCCCAGCTATGCCCGCACGGAGGGGCGCACGGTGCGGGGCCTGTTCTTCACCAAGCGCCTGCAGGACAATGAACGGGTGGTACCCGCGCATCCGCAGGCCGCTTCCATTCCCATTCCTGCCACGGGACCCGCCAGCGTGACCGGACACAGCCTGACCCTGTACCCCGCCATCGACCTGAAGGACGGGGCCTGCGTGCGCCTGCGCCGGGGCGAGATGGACGATGCCACGATCTATTCCGACAATCCGGGCGCGCAGGCCCGTGCCTGGGTGCAGGCGGGTTGCCGGTGGCTGCATGTCGTGGACCTGAACGGTGCATTCGCCGGCCGGTCGGCCAATGGCGACGCGGTCGAGGCGATCATCGCCAACGCCACCGTGCCGGTGCAGCTGGGCGGCGGTCTGCGGGACATGGCGGGCATCGAACGCTGGCTGGCCGCCGGTGTCACGCGCGTCATCCTGGGCAGCGTCGCGGTCAAGGACCCCGAACTGGTGCGTGCGGCCTGCCGCGCCTTCCCCGGCCGGATCGTGGCGGGGATCGACGCGCGATCGGGCCAGGTGGCGACCGAGGGCTGGGCCGAGACGTCGGACATGAAGGCGGTCGAACTGGCCCGCCGGATGGAGGACGTGGGGGTGGCCGCGATCATCTTCACCGAGATCAGCCGCGACGGCATGCTGACGGGCATCGACATCGCCCAGACCGTCGAGATGGCGAATGCGCTGTCGATCCCGGTCATCGCCAGCGGCGGAGTCGGCCATGCCGACCACCTGCATGCCCTGCGTGCCGCGACGGTGCAGGCACCGGGGATCGAGGGCGTGATCGTCGGCCGGGCGCTGTATGACGGCCGGGTGGACCCGGCCGAGGCCTTGCGGATCCTGTCCTGATGCTGAAGCTGCGGGTCATCCCCTGTCTGGACGTCAAGAACGGGCGCGTCGTGAAGGGCGTCAACTTCGTATCGCTGCGCGATGCCGGGGACCCGGTGGAGCAGGCGGCGGTCTATGATGCCGCCGGGGCGGACGAACTGACCTTCTTGGACATCACGGCCAGCCACGAGAACCGGGACACGATCCTGGACGTGGTCAGCCGTACCGCCGAGCGGATCTTCCTGCCGCTGACGGTGGGGGGCGGCGTGCGGACGACCGACGACATGCGGCGCCTGCTGCTGGCCGGGGCGGACAAGTGCGCGATGAATTCCGCCGCCGTCGCCCGGCCCGACCTGGTCAGCGAGGCCGCGCGGAAATTCGGCAGCCAGTGCGTGGTGGTGGCCGTCGATGCCCGGTCGGACGGGCATGGATCGTGGGAGGTGTACACCCATGGCGGCCGCACGCCCACAGGGCGCAACGTCATCGACTGGTGCCGCGAGGTGGTCGAACGCGGCGCGGGCGAGATCCTGCTGACCAGCATGGACCGCGACGGTACCGGCAGCGGGTTCGACCTGGACCTGCTGTGCGCGGCGTGTACTGCGGTACGGGTGCCGATCGTGGCCTCGGGCGGGGTCGGCACGCTGGAGCATTTCGTCGAGGGCGCGCGCGCGGGCGCCACCGGCCTGCTGGCCGCCAGCGTCTTTCATTTCGGCCAGTTCACCATTCCGCAGGTCAAGCAGGCGCTGGCCGATGCCGGCCTGCCGGTGCGCCACACGCCCGCACACCCCGTACCCTGAACCGCGCCCCCAGCCGCGCCGGACACCCAGCAGAGGGCATGATGCCAAAGATCCTGAAGACGACCCGCAAGAGCGCCGAGACCAAGGCCGTGGACGACAAGGCCGCCGGCAAGAAAACCGTCAGCAAGAAGACCGTTGCCAAGAAGGTCGGTGCCAAGAAGACGGTTGCCAAGAAAGCCGTCGGCAAGAAAGTCGCGACGACCGCCCCCCTGCCCCCCGCCGTCCCTCCGGCAGCGACGGCCGAGGTGCTGGACCGCCTGTTCGACGTCGTGACCTCCCGCAAGGGCACCAACCCGTCGATCAGCCATTCGGCGCGGCTGCTGGCGCGGGGCCGGCGCAAGATCGCCCAGAAATTCGGCGAGGAAGCGGTCGAGTGCCTGATCGAGGCGGTCGCCGGCAACACCGGCGAGCTGGTGGGCGAAAGCGCGGACGTGCTGTACCACCTGATCGTCATGTGGGTGGATGCCGGCGTTCACCCGGCGGAGGTGTGGGCCGAACTGCACCGCCGCGAGGGCACCAGCGGCATCGCCGAAAAGGCCGCCCGCCCCCACGACCCGCTGGCGGAATAACACACTACCGAGGAGAGATGTCCATGGCCGTTTCCGGACTGGGTCCGTACGATCCGCAGAACGTCTTCGCCAAGATCCTGCGTGGGGAAATCCCGTGCCGCAAGATCTATGAAAACGAACACGCCCTGGCCTTCCACGATATCGCGCCCAAGGCGCCGGTGCATGCGCTGATCATCCCCAAGGGCCCTTACGTCTCCTTCGCGGATTTCAGCAGCCAGGCCAGCGACGCCGAAATCGGCGGCTTCACCCGCGCGGTGGGCCATGTGGCGGCGCAACTGGGGCTGGAGGATGCGGGCTACCGCCTGCTGTCGAACATGGGCGCGGCCGCCGGCCAGGAAGTGCCGCATTTCCACGTCCACCTGTTCGGCGGCGCCGCGCTGGGGCCGATGCTGCAGCACGGCTGACGGGCGACACCGGCGGGAGGCCCGCTCGTCATGGATATCTTCGCTCATTCGCTCCCTGACGACCCCTCGACAGAACGATGGGAAACGTTGCGCGCGCATTCGCTGCGTGTCGCGGCCCTGGCCGAGCAATTCGCCGCCGTGTTCGGCGCCGCGCACAAGGGCCGGGCGCTGGGGTTGCTGCATGATATCGGGAAATGTTCGGCGGCCTACCAAGACTATATTCGTAAGCCCGGGCCGTGCCACGGACCTGACCACAGCACGGCGGGCGCCCGCGCCGTGGTCGCGTCCTATGGACCGCTGGGACGGCTGCTGGCCTTTGCCATCGCGGGGCACCATTCCGGCCTGATGGACGGGTCGGGCCATGACGGCCCCGGACGGTCGCTGAACGAACGCCTGGACGAGCAGGCTTATGCCGTTCCGGCCTCGGACAATTGGCCGGACTATTGTCCCGCGCGGCCGACCCTGCAGGATCTGGTGGACGAGTCGCCGCCGGTCGCCAGCACGGATTATCCGGGATTCGCGACCTCGTTTTTCGTCCGCATGCTGTTTTCCTGCCTGACGGATGCCGATTTCATCGCCACCGAAGGATATTACGCGGAATCGGCAGGATTGCCGCCACCCGCGCGCGGCGGAACGATCACCCAGGCCCATCTGGATGCCATCCGACGGTTCATGAAGACACGGCGGCGGGACGATACACCGCTGAACCGGCTGCGCAGCCGGATTCTGGACCATGCGATCGGCAAGGCCGCCCTCGGACCCGGCCTGTTCACGATGACGGTCCCTACAGGCGGGGGCAAGACGCTCGCCTCGCTCAGCTTTGCACTGGACCATGCGGTGCGGCATGGGCTGCGCCGCGTGATCTATGTGATCCCGTTCACATCGATCATCGAGCAGACGGCGACGGTGTTTCGCGAGGCTCTGGGTACGACGGACGGCATCCTGGAACATCATTCGAATTTCGACTGGGACCGACGCGCGCCGGCCGGCGAGAACGACGAGGAAGCCGAAGGCGCTGACGGCCTGGCGAAATTACGGCGCGACGCGGAAAACTGGGACGCACCCATTATCGTCACGACCAGCGTGCAGTTCTTCGAATCGCTGTTCGCGGCACGGGGCAGCCAGGCCCGCAAGTTGCACAACATTGCAGGCAGCGTGATCATCCTGGACGAGGTGCAGACGCTGCCGCTGCATCTACTGCGCCCCTGCCTCGCGGTCCTGGACGAACTGGCCCGCAATTACGGCGTGAGCATCGTGCTGTGTACCGCCACGCAATCCGCCCTGCGGCAGATCGACGACGCGTTGCCGCCTGGGCGAAAGGGACGCCGGGCGGGGCTGGATATCCAAGACACGCACGAACTAGCCCCCGAACCCGCAGCGCTCTATGACGCGCTGCGCCGCGCTACCGTCACCTGGCGCAAGGAACCGGTATCCGACGGCGAGATCGCCGCGCGTTTCGCGGTGCGCGAACAGATGCTGTGCATCGTCAATACCAGGGCGCACGCGCATGATCTGTTCACCGCCATTGCCGATCAGGACGGTGCACGGCACCTGACAACGCTGATGTGCCCGCTCCATCGGCGCGCCACCCTGGTAGCCATACGCCAGGATCTGAAAAACGGACGGCCTGTCCGGCTGGTCTCCACCAGCCTGATCGAAGCCGGTGTCGATGTCGATTTCCCCGAGGTCTGGCGGGAAGCCACCGGATTATCCTCGATCACGCAGGCCGCCGGACGATGCAATCGCGAGGGCCGCCTGGACGAGCCAGGCCCGGTGGTGGTGTTCGAGACGCCTGACCCTGCCGACCCCACGCAGCCATGGCTTGTGCGTGCCATGCGCCCCTTCTGGCAGGCCACGCGTCCGATCCTGCGCCAGGGACTGGACCCGCTGAGCCTGGAAGCCATTCATGCCTATTTCCGCGAACTGTATTTCCAACATAGCCATGACACGCACGGACACGACGGCCTGGACGCCGCGCGGATCGGCACCGTGCGCTACGCAATCCTGGAGGCCATCGCGCAATCGGGTGCCGGCCACACCTATCCGTATGCCACGATTGCACGGGCCTTCCGCATGATCGACACGGTCATGGAGTCCGTCATCATCCCGTGGGACGAAACCGTACGGCAAATGCTGCATGCCCTTGACCACGCACCCGTCCCACCGGCCGGATTCATGCGGCGCCTGCAACAATACTGCGTGCCGGTCCCCGCGCCCATCCGGCTGAAATTGCTGGCCGCCGGCGCCCTGCGCACCGTCAAGCCCGAAGCGTATGGCGACCGGTTCGTCTACCTGGAATCAATGGATCTTTACGATGCCCGCCGGGGTCTGAAACTGGATGATCCCACGTTCCGCCATGCGGAAAGCAATGTGTGGTAGACAGCGGTTTCCGGCCGGGACACGGCCGGAAACCGCCCGATATCCGCATCCTGCGCATCACAGAAAACGTTTCAATCCACGCTTCGGGTAAAGCGACCAATGATAATTTTACCTTGTGCGGATCGTCCGGGTCAAAGGTCTGATCGCGTGACGATACCCGTCAGGCAACATTCGTGAACCAGTCTTCGGCCCTGAGCCCCGCAACGCGCCTGAACTCGCCCAGATTGCCTGTGACGACCACCAACCCCCGGCTGCGGGCGTGTCCCGCGATCATCAGATCATAGGGGCCGATCACGCAGCCCCTGCGTTCGAGATCGTCCCGGATCTCGGCCGTATGGGACGCCGCCGCGCTGTCGAACGGCAGGACATTCAGTCTGTCCGCGAAATGCTCGACCTCTCGCCTGACACGCACGGGATCGGACGACCGCTCCGCCCCATAGAGCAGTTCGTATAGCACGACATCGGAGATACAGAGGTCTTCGGCGTAGGCATTGAACCGCGCCCGCAGGCCCTGCGGCCGGTCCCGCAACACACGGATGCACAAGTTGGTGTCCAGCAGAAAGCGCAGCATCAGAAGCGCTCCCGTTCCTGCATCGCCGGCTGGCTGCGTTCCCCCAGGTCCAGGCCGGGAGCGGCGAAAAAATCGTCCCAGGCTGCTTCAGCGGGCGCGATAATCCGACGCGGGCCTTCGGGAACAATCACCACCTCCCGCACGCCTTCTCCAAAGGCCACGGCCTTCGGCAGGCGAACCGCCTGGGAACGATTGGAGAGAAACAAGGTCGTGCGCGTGAGCATCGGCTTCGCCTCCTGTATGGATATACATACAGCATATCCAATTCAACCGCGTAGCATATTCTTTAGCCCGCTCGGTCCTTCGAACCCCACCATCATAATATCATTTTCGTTTTATGTGATCGTCATGATGGGATATCATGACGATCTTCACAAAGTTGTGCTTTGCGCCTCTCCGACCTGGAGAAGATAATCCCAAGTAACGCCTGTGGAATTGTCATAAGACAAACACCAGAACCAGACGGAGCCAGTCCTGATGGGTATTCGACTCCATGTCTGGGGTGAACGCGCATGCTTTACGCGACCCGAACTGAAATCGGAGCGTGTGTCGTATGATGTCCTGACGCCATCGGCGGCGCGGGGCATCGTGGAAGCCATCCACTGGAAGCCGGCCATTCGCTGGCATATCGACCGCATCCATGTCCTGAAGCCGATCCGCTTCCAGTCGATCCGCCGGAACGAGGTCGGGGCCAAGGTGAGCGCCGTCCTCGCGGCCCGGGCCATGACTGCTGGCCACACATCGGGCCTGGGCTTGGCGGTCGACGAGAATCGCCAGCAGCGGGCGGCGACGATCCTGGTCGACGTAGCCTATGTCATCGAGGCGCACTTCACCCTGACGGCACGGGCCGGCGCGGGCGACACGGCGGCGAAGCATCTGAGCATGTTCAACCGGCGGGCCACGCAGGGGCAATGTTTCCATCGCCCTTGCCTGGGAACGCGGGAATTTCCGGCGGATTTCGCATTGATTGCCGAGGAAGCTCCCCTGCCCGCCTCGGCGTTTCCGCCCGATCTGCAAGCGGTCGATCTGGGCTGGATGCTGCACGACATCGATTTCGCGGACCAGCGCACGCCGCGCTTTTTCCGTGCCTGCATCGAGAGCGGCGTGATTGCGGTGCCGGCGGCCGACAGTCCGGACCTGATCGCATGACGATCCAGAAGCGTCCGGGCCCACTGGAAGCACTGGTCGATTTCTACGCCCGCATGGACGATGCCGAGGACCCTGGCTGGGGGCGGGAGAAATTCGGCTGGTGCGTCGTGATCGACGCGGAAGGCCAGCCGATCGATGTGCTGGACCAACACGACCATGACGGCAGGAAGCCCCGTCCCCGGCTGTTCCTTGTCCCGGCTGCCGTCAAGCGCGCGTCCGGCATCGCGCCGAATTTCCTGTGGGACAAGACATCCTACGTGCTGGGCCGCACCGCCGGCGCCGGCAAGCGCACCGCGCAGGAGCATGAAGCCTTCGTCGCGTTCAACCTGAAACGGATGGCGGAAACATCCGACGTGGGCCTGGTCGCATTCCGGCGGTTCCTGGAACGCTGGACGCCCGCGCAGTTCGACACGCCCCTCTTCCCGGCGGAGATGCTGGACGCGAACATCATGTTCCGCCTGGAGGGCGACAGGGACTACCTTCATCGCCGCCCGGCGGCGCAGCGACTGGTCGAGGCGGCGCTCGATAACGGGCATGAACGGCAATCATTCTGTCTGGTGACGGGGCAGCGGGCGGCGCCGGCCCGGCTACATCCGACGATCAAAGGCGTGGAAGGCGCGCAGACGTCCGGGGCCAGCCTGGTATCGTTCAATCTCGATGCATTCTGTTCCTATGACCGGAAGCAAGGCGACAACGCTCCGACATCGCAGGCGGCCGCCTTTCGTTATGGGGCCGCGCTGAACCGGTTGCTGACACGCGACGGGCCCAACCGGCTCCGGCGGCCGATCGGGGACGCGACCGTGATATTCTGGGCGGATGGCAGCGATGCGCAGGTCGCGAAAAAGGCCGATGCGTGGATTCAGGAGGCGATTGCGCCGAACCTGCTGGACGCGGATGCCGCGCGCCGGATCGGCGAGGAACTGACCGCGCTGGCCCAAGGCCGCCCCCTGTCGCAATTACGGCCGGACATCCCACCCGATACACGTTTTTACGTTATGGGCCTGTCGCCCAACGCAGCACGCCTGTCGGTGCGTTTCTGGTTGTCGGATAGCCTGGATGTCTTCGCCCATCGCCTGGCGGAGCATTACGAGGACACCCGCATTGCGCCATCCCCGTGGTCGCGTCCACCCACCGTCAACCTGCTGCTGGCGCGCACCGTGGCGGCACAGGACAAATACGACAACATTCCGCCACTACTGGCCGGGGAAATCATGCGTGCGATCCTGACCGGCACGCCCTATCCGCGAACGTGGCTGGCCGCGATCCTGATGCGGCTGCGCGCGGGCGACGATCCGGCAACGGGCTGGCATGCCGCCGCCCTGCGTGCCGTGCTGCAGCGCCGGCGACGCCTGACGAAAAATGCTTCGGACAATGGAGATGTTCCTGTGAGCCTCAATCGGGACTACCCCAGTATCGGGTATCAACTCGGCCGCCTCTTCGCCGTTTACGAACTGGCGCAGCGGGCTGCGCTGGGCATAGGCGTGAAAGCGACAATGCGGGATAAATACTTCGCCGCGGCCTCGGCCGCACCGGCCAGTATTTTTCCCGTCATCATCCGCAACAGCCAGAACCACCTGTCGAACGTCCGCAAGCGGACCCCCGGTTGGGCCGGCGTGATCGAACGCGAACTGGACGAGATTTTCGGACGCATCACGCCGTCCGGACCCCACGTGCTGCCCCGCGCATTATCCCTGGAACATCAGGGAGAATTCGCCATCGGCTATTACCACCAGCGTCGGGAGAGGATTGGCGGCCGGATGGCCGAGACCGCCTTGCAGGACGACGAGCAGGACATCGAGGACAATGCAACCCATGACTGAAGCGACCGCCATGCAGAATCGCCATGAATTCGTACTGTTCTTCGACGTTACCAACGGAAATCCGAATGGAGACCCGGATGCCGGCAACATGCCGCGCCTGGACCCGGAAACCAATCAGGGCCTGGTGTCCGACGTCGCGCTGAAACGCAAGGTCCGGAACTACGTGTCGCTGGCCCGGCCCGACATGCCGGGATTCGAAATATACATGAGCGAAGGGATGGCCCTGAACAGGCAGCACCGAAAGGCATGGAACGCAATCATGCCTGAAGTGACCAAGGACGAGTCCTTCAAGACCCTTCCGAAGGACGAGGACAAGGCACGCGCCCTGACACGATGGATGTGCACCAATTTCTGGGACATCAGGACGTTCGGTGCGGTGATGACGACCAGCGTCAATTCGGGACAGGTACGCGGGCCGGTGCAGTTTTCGTTCGCCCGTTCGGTGGAGCCGGTCCTGCCGCTGGAAATCGCCATCACGCGCATGGCCGCCACGACCGAGGCCGACGCCGAAAGCAAGGGTGGCCGGACAATGGGGCGCAAGCATATCGTGCCTTACGGGCTGTATCGCATGCATGGCTACATCTCCGCCCCCCTGGCATCGCATCCCGTCAAGGGAACAGGTTTTTCGGAATC
Organism: Gluconacetobacter diazotrophicus PA1 5; assembly: GCF_000067045.1. Lineage (NCBI taxonomy): Bacteria > Pseudomonadati > Pseudomonadota > Alphaproteobacteria > Acetobacterales > Acetobacteraceae > Gluconacetobacter > Gluconacetobacter diazotrophicus. Next base: position 67,378 of record NC_010125.1, on the reverse strand, counting down.
GGACCTCGAACTGCTGTTGGAGGCCCTGACCGGCATGTTCGATCATGACCGATCCGCCGCGCGGGGAGAGATGGCAACGCGCAAGCTGATCGTATTCCGCCATGAATCGGCGCTGGGTAACGCGCGGGCCCAGGATTTGTTCGATCGGGTTACGGTGCAACGCGCCTATCAGGGCAGCGCACATCCGATTGGCAGTGCGGCCATCGACAACTGGCCGCCTGCCCGGGCCTGGGGCGATTATCAGGTGCTGATCGACCGGGACGCAGTACCGGCGGGAATCGAGATCATCGAACGGTAAGCGCCCGGATGCACGCCCCGCCCGATAATGCGACCGAAGACGCGTTGGTTCCCATTTCCGCCTTGCAGCATCATCTGTTCTGCCCCAGGCAATGCGCGCTGATCCATGTCGAGCGGATCTGGGCGGAAAATGGTGCGACGGCGGAGGGCCGCATTTTGCACGAACGGGTGGATGACGGCCGTCCCGATCGCCGGACAGGCGTACGCACGGTCCGCGCGCTGACGATACGGTCGCTGACGCTGGGTGTCTTCGGCAAGGCCGATGCAGTGGAATTCCACGGTGTCGAGACCGCCGCCGTGCCCTATCCGGTCGAATACAAGCGCGGCCGCCCCAAGGCCCATCGCGCCGATGAGGTCCAGCTTTGCGCCCAGGCCATCTGCCTGGAAGACATGTTCGGACATTCCGTGCCGGAGGGCGCGTTGTTTTACGGCCAGCCCCGGCGGCGCACGGTGGTGGTGTTCGATGGTGCCCTGCGTACGCTGACCGAGCAAACCGCGCGGAAGGTCCGCGCCATGATCGCGGACTGCCTGACTCCACCGCCTGTCTACAAGGCCTCTTGCAATCAATGCTCCCTGCAGCACGCCTGCCAGCCGCGCCGATTGGAAAAGCCTCCCTCAATCGGCCGCTGGTTTGCGACACAACTGCTGGAAGAAGACAACGCGTGATGCGCCGCCACCTCAATACCATCTATGTGACGACCGAGGATGCCTGGCTGCGCAAGGATGGCGCCAATGTGGTGGTCGAAGTCGAGGGCCAGGAGCGCGGTCGGGCCCCCATGCATCTGCTGGACGGGATCATGTGCTTTGGCCGGATCGGTGCGTCACCGGCGCTGATGGGGGCCTGCGCGGAATCGGGCCTCGCGCTGTCATGGCTCTCCCCACAGGGGCGCTTCCTCGCCCGGGTCGAGGGACCAAGAAGCGGCAACGTGTTGCTGCGACGAACCCAGTATCGCACGGCAGACAGTACCGAACGCGCCTTGCCGATCGTGCGAAACATGGTCGCCGCCAAGGCCGCCAATCAACGCACCGTCATCCGCCGGGCCCTGCGCGACCACGGCCCTGGACTGAATGCGCAGGAGAGGACCCGACTGGACGAAGCCGAACGGCGCCTGACCATTATCGTGCGCCATATCACCCAGGCCCCGGATGTGGACACCGCACGGGGTATGGAGGGCGAGGCGGCGCAAGTCTATTTCGGAATCTTCAATCTTCTGATTCGGGTCGAAGGCGATGCATTCACCTTCGGTGGCCGGTCGCGGCGGCCGCCGCTCGACCGCGTGAATGCCCTGCTCTCGTTTCTCTATGCCGTTCTGGGACATGATTGCCGCTCCGCGCTCGAAAGCGTCGGTCTGGACCCGCAGGTCGGTTTCCTGCATGCGGATCGGCCGGGACGAAATAGCCTGGCACTGGACATGATGGAGGAATTGCGCCCCGTTCTGGCTGACCGACTGGCCGTGAGCCTGATCAATCGACGGCAGGTCGCGGCAGGTGATTTTACCGTCAGCGATGGAGGCGCCGTCCTGCTGAACGACGACGCCCGCAAGACGGTTCTCGTAGCCTGGCAGGACCGCAAGAAGAAGGAATTGCGGCACCCATTCCTTAATGAGTCCCTGACGTTCGGCCTTGTCGCACATGTCCAAGCGCTGCTTCTGTCCCGACACCTTCGTGGCGAACTGGACGGTTACCCAGCATTCGTGTGGAAATAGGCGATGCTGGTGCTGATTACCTATGATGTAAACACCGAGGATGCGGCAGGCCGTAGACGGCTACGGCGCGTAGCACGCGCCTGCCTCGATTTCGGCCAGCGCGTGCAATATTCGGTGTTTGAATGCGAGGTGGACCCCGCACGCTGGACGGCCCTGCGGGCGCGCCTGATCGCAGAGACCGACACCACAAAGGACAGCCTGCGCTTCTATCAGCTTGGAGCGAAAGGAAAGCAGCGGGTGGAACATATCGGTGCAAAGCCCGTCCTGGACCTGGATGGACCGCTTCTGTTCTGATCCTGCGCGATACGAAAGCTGTTGGGCAAACCCCTGCCGATTCGCGCATCTACCATGTGGTTTCCTATCAATGTGTTATGCCCCAACGCAGATCGCTTGCCATACTCACTGCACCAATCTGGCGATGGTTCGCGGAACAGACCCATTTTCCCTTTTCTTGACAAGATGATAGTATGCGCGCCGTCGCTCCCTGTGCGGGAGCGTGGATTGAAACCTTTCTTTCCGCCACGACATCACGGTTCGTTTCCCGTCGCTCCCTGTGCGGGAGCGTGGATTGAAACATTTAGGGAATGCGCTTGGAAGGACATGGATCTTGTCGCTCCCTGTGCGGGAGCGTGGATTGAAACCGGAACCAGACGCGCCGGCGATGCCGAACAGAAGGTCGCTCCCTGTGCGGGAGCGTGGATTGAAACACAGATTTGCGCCACAGATGGGTGCCCTCCTGTTGTCGCTCCCTGTGCGGGAGCGTGGATTGAAACTGACGTATACACGATTGCAGCGCAAGGATCGGATTGTCGCTCCCTGTGCGGGAGCGTGGATTGAAACCTGGACGAAGACTATGGTCAGGACCACGACATGAGTCGCTCCCTGTGCGGGAGCGTGGATTGAAACTTCGAGGAAGACGACCACACCGAAGCGGTGGAATCGTCGCTCCCTGTGCGGGAGCGTGGATTGAAACGCCGTGTCGCTCTGCCGCTGGCGCTCACCGATCGTCGCTCCCTGTGCGGGAGCGTGGATTGAAACTTCGAGGAAGACGACCACACCGAAGCGGTGGAATCGTCGCTCCCTGTGCGGGAGCGTGGATTGAAACGAGTGAAGGGGGCGGTTATGCTTATCGAACGTGACGTCGCTCCCTGTGCGGGAGCGTGGATTGAAACCGACGTAACCCGACTTGGGGGAACCGGCTCAACACGCCGTCGCTCCCTGTGCGGGAGCATGGATTGAAACGATGCCATTCACAAGGTGTCGGAATGTGCGCTGATGTCGCTCCCTGTGCGGGAGCGTGGATTGAAACAGTAGGTCGATCTCGCGCCCGATCAGCGGACCCAGGTCGCTCCCTGTGCGGGAGCGTGGATTGAAACCTGACTGAAATGCGGATCACCTCTGGCTGGCCGATGTCGCTCCCTGTGCGGGAGCGTGGATTGAAACCACTCGCGACAGCGCGCATTCAGCACCTCGCAGAGCGTCGCTCCCTGTGCGGGAGCGTGGATTGAAACGTCGCCGAAACATGGGACGGTGTGAACCGGGCCGGGTCGCTCCCTGTGCGGGAGCGTGGATTGAAACCACGCAGCGCACTGGGCGCGCGCATTGCCGCGGGGTCGCTCCCTGTGCGGGAGCGTGGATTGAAACCACCTAGCCTTGACATCGCTTCCTTCGCAAGGGAGTCGCTCCCTGTGCGGGAGCGTGGATTGAAACCCCGACAGGCCCGCGCGCTCAAGTAATATTTCGGGGTCGCTCCCTGTGCGGGAGCGTGGATTGAAACGGCGTCCATGCAGACCGACCGCATGGACCGCCCAGTCGCTCCCTGTGCGGGAGCGTGGATTGAAACACTCTCAAGCTCGGCCATCCGTTTCAGGATTATGGTCGCTCCCTGTGCGGGAGCGTGGATTGAAACCGGCGCAGCAGGATTACACGCTCGTCCCCGGCTCGTCGCTCCCTGTGCGGGAGCGTGGATTGAAACAGGCGTGAGACCACGTCAAGGGTCGGAGACGTTGGTCGCTCCCTGTGCGGGAGCGTGGATTGAAACAAGAAGGAGGGGATTGGACCGCGTATCGAGAAACGGTCGCTCCCTGTGCGGGAGCGTGGATTGAAACCGTTGGAGAGATTGGCCGAGATATCGGACAGTTGGTCGCTCCCTGTGCGGGAGCGTGGATTGAAACCCTACGACGAGTGGCTGCGGTGCGTGCGCGTGATCGTCGCTCCCTGTGCGGGAGCGTGGATTGAAACGGCGTGATGAATTCGCCCGTCATCATCGACGAGGCGGTCGCTCCCTGTGCGGGAGCGTGGATTGAAACGATGTCCTCCTGCACCATGCGGAGGATCGCACCCGTCGCTCCCCGTGCGGGAGCGTGGATTGAAACGCCGACCGCGTCGGACAGGAGTCGCAAGGTTGTCGTCGCTCCCCACGCGGAAGCGGGGATTAAAACACGGCAAGAATGCGCCTCGCATGCAGGGGCATAGATCGAAGCTATACAAGGACTCGGGTTCACTTCAGCGACCATCCCGAGAGAAGCTGCTGTCGGTCTACCCATCCAGCGACTGCAATTCGAACAGGCGGCGATACAGGCCGCCGTCCTGGGTGATCAGCTGGGCGTGCGATCCGTCCTCGCGCAGTTCGCCGTGGGCGAAGACGAGGATGCGGTCCAGGCCGACCACGGTGGACAGGCGGTGGGCGATGACCAGTACCGTGCGGCCGACCATCAGGCGTTCCATCGCATCCTGCACCAGGATTTCCGATTCCGAGTCCAGGCTGGACGTGGCCTCGTCGAAGATCAGGATCGGGGCGTTGGCCAGGAAGGCGCGGGCGATGGCCACACGCTGGCGTTCGCCGCCCGACAGCTTGACGCCGCGTTCGCCCACCATGGTGGCGTAGCCCTTGGGCAGGCGTTCGATGAAGCCCGCCGCGTTGGCCTGGCGGGCCGCTTCCTCGATCTCCGCCATCGGGGCACCGGGGCGGCCATAGGCGATGTTTTCGGCCAATGAGCGGTGAAACAGCACCGGTTCCTGCTGCACGATCGCGATCTGCGCCCGCAGGCTGGACTGCGTGACGGTCGCGATGTCGGTGCCGTCGATCAGGACCCGGCCGTCCGTCACGTCGTACAGCCGCTGCAGCAGCTTCACCAGCGTCGTCTTGCCCGAGCCCGACGGGCCGACCAATGCGACCCGGCTGCCGGCGGGAATGTCGATGGACAGGTCGCGGAACAGCAGGCCGCGCTGGCCGCGATAGCCGAAGCCGACATGGTCGAACCGGATCGCGCCGTGCGTCACGCGCAGCGGCGGGGCATCCGGCCGGTCCGGCACCCCGGGCGGCAGGCGGTAGATGGCGACCAGTTCCTCCATCTCGTTCACCGAGCGCTGGACCATCGAGATCTGCTGCCCGATATCGCGCAGGTAGCCCTGGACCAGGAAGACCATGGTCAGCACATAGGCCACGTCCCCCGGGCCGGCCTGGCCGCGCCACCACAATGCCAGTACCGCGCCAATCAGCAGCACGCGCATCAGCAGGGCCGCCACGTTCTGCAGGTTTCCCGAATTGGTGCCGCGCACCCAGGACCGTTCCGTGCGGCGCTGCCAGCGCGAGAGGATCCAGGACAGGCGGGCTTCTTCCCGGACTTCCGCCCCGAAGGCCTTGACCACCGCGTTGCAGGTGACGGCGTCGGCCAGGGCCGCGCCCATGCGGGTGTCCCACCTGTTGGCCAGCCGCGCGGACGGCGCGACATAGCGCAGGGTCAGCGATGTGGACATCGTGACCAGGGCCACGGAACTGACCCCCAGCAGCAGCCCCATCGACGGCCAGTGCAACGCCAGCACCAGCGTGGTCGCGCCCAGCACCAGCACGCCGGGCAGCAGCATCAGCATCAGCGTGTCGGCCAGGGTATCGACCGCCCACATGCCGCGCGTCAGCCGCCGCACCGTCGATCCGGCGAAGGTGTTGCCGTGCCAGTCGGTGGAAAAGCGCTGGACGCGGGCAAAGGCGGTTTCCGCGATGCCGCGCATCGTCCGGGCCGTCAGGTGCGTGATCCCCAGATAGGACATGCGCCGCCCCGCCACGCCCAGCAGGCCCAGCAGCACCAGCCCGCCCAGCATCCACAGCACGCCGCGCCGCGCGGCCTCCATCGCCGGCGTCACGGCCGGAAGGACGCCGCCCGACACGGCGGCGGGGCCGGCATGGGCGACGTCGTCCACCATCCAGCCGGCCAGCAGCGGCGTGACCACGTCGGCCACCGTCGCCACCGCGACGCCCGCCAGCGTCCAGGCCAGCGCGCCGGGATAGGCCAGCCAGCGCCGGATCACGAAGCCCAGCACGTCGGCGAATTCGTTGCGCGCGCGGCCGTCCCGGGCCGACGCGGTTTCTGGCGCGGTCTCTGGCGCGGTTTGTGTATCCGTCATGATGTCCTGGCCGGTCGCGACGGCCATCCTTTTCCATCCGCTCCGGCCCCGCGGGCGGCAGCGTGGGCCGTCCGGCGCTGCGATGGAAACCGGAGGCAATCCCTCGATCGTGCCCGGACTATCGCCGCGCCGCCATGCGAACGCAAGCGAGGCGGCGATTTACAGCGCCCCCCGCCCGGCCGAAAAGAGACGCCCACGACCCCGCATTGCACGACAGGACCGCATGACCCAGTCCCCCCGCCCCGCCTCGGCCCGCCGCCGCATGACGCTGAAGGAGGTCGAACGCTTCATTACCCTGCTGGCCGAGGCGCACCCCGATGCGGCGAGCGAGCTGGATTTCGTCGATGACTATACGCTGCTGGTGGCCGTGGCGCTGTCCGCCCAGGCCACCGATGCCTCGGTGAACCGGGCGACGAAGGGGCTGTTCCGCGACGCCCCCGACCCCGCCGCCATGGTCGCGCTGGGCGAGGACGGGGTGGCGGCGCATATCCGCTCGATCGGGTTATGGCGGACCAAGGCACGCAATGTCGTCGCACTCTCGCAGGCCCTGCTGGACCAGCATGAGGGCCAGGTCCCCCGCGACCGCGCGGCGCTGGAGGCCCTGCCCGGGGTGGGGCGCAAGACGGCGAACGTGGTGATGAACGTGGCGTTCGGCGACAGCACGATGGCGGTGGATACGCACATCTTCCGTATCGGCAACCGCACCGGCCTGGCCCCCGGCAGGACCACGCGCGCGGTCGAGGACCAGTTGGTGGCCCGGATACCGGCCCCGCTGCTGCGCCCGGCGCATCACTGGCTGATCCTGCACGGGCGCTATGTCTGCAAGGCCCGGCGGCCGGAATGCTGGCGGTGCCCGGCACAGGAACCGTGCCAGTACACGGCCAAGGTGCTGGTGGCGCCGGCCCGGTAACAGTTACTCCCGCTGGGCCAGCGGCAGGGTCGGCATGCCATGCTGCCCCGGCGCCAGCACCCACGGCCTGGCCCCGCGCACCCCACGATCCGAGACCACATGCGGCCCGTCCGGGCGCAGGAAGACCGCCTGCGCGCCGCCTTGCCATACGGTCAGCCCGTCGAGCGTACGGGCGGCGGGGCAGCCCTGATCCATCGGCACCAGCGTCACCAGCAGGGTAACCCCCGCGCACTCGGCCGGGGCGGCGGCGGAAAGGCGCAGGCGGACCCGCCCGCCATCCATCCGGCAGGCTTCGTCACGGCAGGCGAGGCGGCCGTCCGCCTGCGGCAGTGAGGCCAGCGGAAGAGCCAGGGCCTGTTGCCAGTCGGATTCGACCGCCTTGTCGGCCCCCGGATGCGGGCCGATGCGCAGCACGGCGCCGTCACGCACCGCCACCGCCCGTCCGTCGGGGGACAGCAGCACATCCGGCCGCGCCACCAGGACGGGCGCCGCCAGCGCCAGGGCCATCGGGGCCACGCCCCACCAGCGCCAGCGCCGGGTCCAGAGACAGAGCCAGCACAGGCCCAGCATCCACGCGGCGAGTCCCCAGGACGGCATGGCCGGCACCATCACCCGCGCCGCCGGCCAGCCGGACACCGCATGCGCCAGGCCCAGCACCAGCCGGATACCCCAGCCCATGGGCACCAGCGCCACGGGGTCCGCGCCCCACGGCATCAGCAGCAGGGCGATCACTCCCCAGGGCAGGATCCACAGCGCCATCAGCGGCACGGCCAGCAGGTTGGCCAGTACGAACCAGGGCTGGAGCGTGCCGAAATGCGTCATCACCACCGGCACGGTGGCGCCCCCCGCCAGCAGGCTGGCCAGCGCCAGATGGGCGACGTGCAGGGCGGGACGCCGCCACCAGTCGGGTTGTTCCCTCAGGCGGGACAGGGCCGGCCGCGTCGCCTCGAACCCCGCCGCCAGGGCCATGACGGCGGCCAGCGACATCTGCAGCGGGGCCTCCAGCAGGTCGGCGGGGCCGGTCAGCAGCAGCAGCGTCGCCCCCACCGCCAGCCCGCGCATCGACAGTGCCCGCCGGCCCGTCAGGATGGCCAGCACCACCAGGGCGGCCATGGTCAGGCTGCGCAGCGCGGGCAGGTGCGCGCCGGTCAGCACCACATAGACGATGCCCGCCGCCAGCCCGGCCAGCGCCGCGACCTGCCGGCACGGCCAGTAGAGCGTCGCCCGTTCGGAACAGGCCAGCAGCAGCCGCGCCGCCGCCATCACCAACCCCATGACGATGCCCAGATGCAGCCCCGCGACGGCCAGCAGATGGGCAAGCCCAGCATCGGCGAACGCGTCGCGGTCGGCCTGCGGCATCGTGGCGGCCGAGCCGGTCAGGACCGCCGCCGCCACGCCGCCCGGCGCGCCCGGCAGCACGCGCAGGATGCGCGCCACCACCCGTTCGCGCAGCCCTTCCAGAGTACGCGGCGGCGGGGGCGGACCGGCGGCCTGCACCGGCCCCAGCGCGGTGCCGGTTCCCGCCGTGCCGTCGAACCAGGCGCGGCGCTGCCGGTCGGGGCCGCCGGGCCAGGCGGGCGGGGCCGGTGGCCGCAGCATGGCGCGAACCCGGACCGTCATGCCCGGGACCAGCACCGCCGGATCGTCCGGCCGCAGGCGCACGCGCAGGATGCGGCGCAGGGGCGGCATGCCGGCATCGATCGCATCGTCCAGGACCGCCCCGGCCAGGTCCACCCTGCGGGTGGCCGGGCCGTCATCCCCCGGCCGGGGCGGCAGCAGCACGACCGCGACGACCTGGCCGGTCACGATGGTGGCCCGGCGCGGCAGGTCCGGCAGCGGCGGCTGGCGATGCGTTGCCGTGCATGCCACCACGAACCCCACGGCCACCGCCGCCGCCCCCCCGCCCGCCACCCGGGGCACCAGATCGTAGGGGCGACGCGCGATCCAGCCCAGCGCCGCCGCCACCACGCCGGCGGCGGCCAGCATGGCCGCCCGGCCCGGTTCCTGCCGCAGCGAGAAATACAGGGCGATCCCGAGGCCGATCCCCACCGGCAGCCACAGCGCCAGACGCGCGGCCAGCGCGTCCGCCACCGTTGCCCTGTCCGCTTCGCGTCGTCCGTCTGCCATGCCCACGGGGGCAGACTAGACGCCGGTCGCTGCAAGTTGAAGGGAGCGGCCCCGCCTCTTTTTCTGAAGAAAAAGCGGCAAAAAGACTTTTATTCGTTCCGGGGCATCGTGTGCCCCGGCGCACCAGCCAACCGATCCAGTCCCTTTTAAGCAGGCGGCATCCCATGATATGGAGCCGCCTCATGACCGTTCGCACGCGCTTCGCACCGAGCCCGACCGGGTTGCTGCATATCGGCAACGCCCGCGCCGCCCTGTTCAACTTCCTGTACGCCCGTCACCATGGCGGCAAGTTCCTGCTTCGTATCGAGGATACGGACCGCGAACGCTCGACGCAGCAGGCGGTGGACGTGCTGTTCGACGGGCTGGCCTGGATGGGCATCACCCCGGACGAGGAGCCGGTGTTCCAGTCCACGCGCCAGGCGCGGCACGCCGAAATCGCGCACCACCTGCTGGCGCAGGGGCTGGCCTATCGCTGCTACTGCACGCCGGAAGAACTGCAGCAGATGCGCGACCAGGCGGCGGCCGAGGGGCGGCCGCCCCGCTATAACGGCTACTGGCGCGACCGTGACCCGTCCGAGGCACCGGCCGGCGCGCCCTACACGGTGCGCATCCGTGCCCCGCGCGAGGGCGAGACGGTCATCCACGACCTGGTGCAGGGCGATGTCCGCGTGGCGAACGCCGAGCTGGACGACATGATCATCCTGCGCGGCGACGGCACCCCGGTGTACCAGTTGGCGGTGGTGGTGGACGACCATGACATGGACATCACCCACGTCATTCGCGGCGACGACCACCTGACCAATACCTTCCGCCAGGCGATGATCTATCGCGCCATGGGGTGGGACCTGCCGGCGTTCGCGCATCTGCCCCTGATCCACGGGCCGGACGGCGCCAAGCTGTCCAAGCGGCACGGCGCGCAGTCGGTCGTGGAATTCCGCGAGATGGGATACCTGCCCGAGGCACTGAACAACTACCTGCTGCGGCTGGGCTGGGGCCATGGCGACGCCGAGATCCTGTCGCGGGACGAGCAGATCCAGCTGTTCGACCTGGACGGCGTCGGCCGGTCGGCGTCCCGCATGGATTACGTGAAGCTGCAGCACCTGAACGGGGTATGGCTGCGCCAGGCGGACGATGCGCGGCTGACCGACGATATCGTGGCCCGGCTGGCGGACCGGCCGGACGTGAGCGTGGATGAGGCCGTGCGTGCGCGGATCCTGGCGCTGATGCCCGGGCTGAAGGAACGGGCGAAGACGCTGGTGGACCTGGCCGACAGCGCCGCCTTCCTGGGCCGGCACGTGCCGCTGGCGTTCGACGCCAAGGCCGAGAAGCTGCTGACGCCGGAAGCGCGGGCGATGCTGGGCGAACTGGCCCGCGACCTGGCGGTGATCGAGCCGTTCGACGCGCCCGCGATCGACGTGGCGCTGCGCCGGTTCGCCGAACATCACGGGCACAAGCTGGGCCAGGTGGCGCAGCCCCTGCGCGCGGCGATGACGGGCGGCGCGACCTCGCCGGGGATCGACGCCACGCTGGCGGCGCTGGGCCGGGACGAGGTGATGGCCCGGATCGGGGCGGTCGCGCGATGACCGACGGTCCGCGCGCGGCGGCACCCCGCTTCTTCCCGCAGCATGCACGGCATCTGCTGGGCCTGCAGGGCATGCATCCGACCCGGATCGAACCGTTCCTGGACCTGGCCGAAAGCTATGCGCTGATGAGCCGCTCGCGCAAGACGCCGCGCGACCGGCTGCTGGGGCGCACGGTCATCAACCTGTTCTTCGAGGACAGCACCCGGACGCGGACGTCGTTCGAACTGGCGGCGAAGCGGCTGGGCGCCGACGTGATCAACATGACGGTGGCCAGTTCGTCGGTGAACAAGGGCGAGACTCTGCTGGACACGGCGGCGACGCTGAACGCGATGCGGACCGACCTGCTGGTGGTGCGCCATTCGCAGTCCGGCGCGCCGGCGCTGCTCGCCCGCAAGGTCGAGGCCAGCGTGGTGAATGCCGGCGACGGCACCCACGAACACCCCACCCAGGCGCTGCTGGACGCGCTGACCATCCGCCGGCATTTCGGCACGCTGCACGGCCTGACGGTGGCGATCTGCGGCGATGTCAGCCACAGCCGCGTGGCACGGTCGAACATCCACCTGCTGACGGCGATGGGGGCCAGGGTACGGGTGGTGGGACCGCCCACGCTGATCCCCGGCGCGATCGGCGCCCTGGGGGTGGATGTCCATTACACGATGGAAGACGGGCTGCGCGACGTGGACGTGGTGATGATGCTGCGCATGCAGCGCGAGCGCATGAGCGGCGGCCAGGTGCCCAGCGCGCGCGAATATTTCCGCTTCTACGGCCTGGACCGCAAGCGGCTGGCGGTCGCGCGGCCCGGGGCGCTGGTCATGCATCCCGGCCCGATGAATCGCGGGGTCGAGATCGACAGCCGCGTCGCCGATTCCGACCAGAGCGTCATCCGCGAGCAGGTCGAGATGGGGGTGGCCGTGCGCATGGCCGTCCTGGACCTGCTGTCGCGTGCCGGAGATCAGTCGTGACCGCTACCCTGTTTGAAAACGTCCGCCTGATCGACCCCGCGCGGGGCCTGGACCGGCCCGGGCGGCTGCTGGTGCGGGACGGCGTGATCGCCGGGACCGACCTGCCGGGTGCCGAAGGCGCGCCCGAGGGCGCCGGAATCGTCGACGGGGGCGGGTCGATCCTGTGCCCCGGACTGGTGGACATGCGGGTGGCGATCGGCGAGCCCGGCTTCGAGTATCGCGAGACCGTGGCCTCCGCCGCGCGGGCGGCGGCGGCGGGCGGCATCACCACGATGGCCGTGCTGCCCAACAGCCAGCCCGCGACCGACGACCCGGCGCTGGTGCGCCACCTGCGCGCGCGCGGCGAGGAGACGGGCATGGTCTCGATCCTGCCCTACGGCGCGCTGACCCGGCGGTGCGAGGGCGGCGAACTCGCCGAGATCGGCCTGTTGAACGAGGCCGGGGCCGTGGCCTTCACCGACGGGCCGCGCGCCCTGGCCGATGCGCGGATGATGCGGCTGGCGCTGACCTATGCGCGCGGGTTCGACGCGCTGGTCGTCCAGCACCCCGAGGACCCGTCGCTGGCGCGCGGCGGCTGCGCCACCGACGGCGAACTGGCGACACGGCTGGGCCTGCCGGGCATTCCGGCGGCGGCCGAGGCGATCATGATCGCCCGCGACCTGCGGCTGCTGGAACTGACGCGCGGGCGGCTGCATTTCAGCCACGTCTCGACGGCGGAGGGGCTGGCGCTGATCCGTGCGGCCAAGGCGCGCGACCTGCGCGTGACCTGCGACACCGCGCCGCCCTATTTCGACCTGAACGAGACCGCGATCGGCGATTTCCGGACCTATGCCAAGCTGTCGCCGCCCCTGCGCGGCGAGGCCGACCGGCAGGCGGTGTGCACGGCGCTGGCCGACGGGACGATCGACGCCATCGCATCCGACCACGCGCCGTGCGACGCCGACGACAAGCGCCAGCCCTTCGCCGTGGCCTCGGCCGGCGGAACGGGGCTGGCGACCCTGCTGGCCGTGACGCTGGCGCAGGTCCATGGCGGCTGCCTGCCGCTGGTCGAGGCGCTGGGCCTGCTGACCCACCGTCCCGCCGCCCTGCTGCGCAGCCGGGCCGGCACGCTGGCCGACGGGGCCGTGGCGGATCTGTGCCTGTTCAACCCCGACCGCGCCTGGAAGGTCGAAGCCGACCAGATGCCGGGCAAGGCGCAGAACACGCCCTTCGACGGGCGGGCGCTGGAGGGGCGGGTATTGGGCACCTGGAAGGCCGGACGCATGGTCTTCGGACAGGACGCGCCATGAACGGCGCGATTCCGGCCTTCGCGCTGCCGCTGCTGGCCGCGATCGGCGTGCTGGCCTACTGCATCGGCAGCATTCCCTTCGGCCTGCTGCTGACGCAGTTCGGCGGGGCGGGCGACATCCGCACCATCGGGTCGGGCAATATCGGCGCGACCAACGTGCTGCGCACCGGGCGGCGCGGACTGGCCGCGGCGACGCTGCTGCTGGACGGGGCCAAGGGCGTGTTCGCGGTGATGTGCGGCTTCATCCTGTCGCCCTTCCATACCGGGCCGGCCATGGCGGTCGCGGCGCTGTTCGCGGTGGTCGGCCACTGCTTCCCCGTCTGGCTGAAATTTCGCGGCGGCAAGGGCGTGGCCACCGGCCTGGGCGCGGTGCTGGCGCTGTCGCCGCTGACCGGCCTGGCCTGCTGCGCCATCTGGCTGGGCGTCGCGCGGCTGACGCGGATATCGTCGGCGGGGGCGCTGGCGGCGTTCGCGGCGATGCCGATGATGCTGGCGGCCCTGAACCACACCGGGGACGGTCCCGCGATCCCGATCGGCGGGCTGCTGATCGCGCTGCTGGTCATCGCCCGCCATCGCGGCAATATCCGCCGCCTGGTGGACGGTACCGAGCCCCGGATCGGACGGAAGCGCCCGTGATACCGGCCGGACCGCTGGCCGCCCGCCTGCGCCTGGCGCGCACCGAGGGGGTCGGCCCGGTCGGCTATCGCAAATTGCTGCTGGATTACGGCGACGCCGAGCGTGCGCTGGCCGCCCTGCCCGCCCGGGCGCGGGCGGCGGGGCGGGCCCGCGCGTTGCGCATTCCGCCGGCCGAGGACATCGCGGCGGAAATCGACGGCACCACGGCCCTGGGCGGGCGGATCATCATGCTGGGCGATCCGGATTATCCGCCGCTGCTGGCCGGCATTCACGACGCGCCGCCGGCGCTGTCGGTGCTGGGTGACGCGGCCCTGCTGGCGGGATGCGGCATCGCGATCGTGGGCGCGCGCAACGCGTCGTCGAACGGCGCGCGCATGGCCGAAAGCCTGGCGGCGACGCTGGCCAGCCAGGGGCTGACGATCATATCGGGCCTGGCGCGGGGAATCGACGCCGCCGCCCATCGCGGCGCGATGCGTGCCGGCGTCACCATCGCGGCGGTCGCCGGCGGGCTGGACCGGCCCTATCCCCCGGACCATGCGGAATTGCAGGGCAGGATTGCGCAGCACGGGGTAGTGGTCACGGAAACCCCGCTGGGTACGGCGCCGCAGAGCCGCCATTTCCCGCGCCGCAACCGGCTGATCGCCGGCCTGGCGCTGGGCTGCGTGGTCGTCGAGGCCGCGCTGCGATCGGGCAGCCTGATCACGGCTGACCTGGCCGCCGGCTACGGCCGCGTCCTGTTCGCCGTGCCCGGATCGCCGCTGGACGCGCGCAGCCGCGGCAGCAATGCCCTGCTGCGGCGCGGCGCGATCCTGACCGAGAGCGAGCAGGACGTGCTGGCCGAGCTGCCCGCCGGATGGCAGGGGCGTAGACAGCCCGAAAGCAGACAGCCCGAAAACGGCGTGGCGCAGACCCAGGCGGCCTGGCCGGAACCGCCCGCGTTCCCTGCCCCGACGCCCCTGTCGGAGGGTCCCGGCGGGCAGGCGGAAATCCGTGATGCGATCCTGACGCTGCTGTCTTTCACGCCAACGCCGGTTGACGATCTCGTACGGCGCTGCCAGTTCTCGACATCGGCTATCCTGACCGTACTGTCGGAACTGGAGCTGGCAGGCAACATCGAGACCCTTCCCGGTGGAAGCGTTGTCCTTCCGTCCCAGCCCGACGAGACCGGCCGGACCCTGGAATAGATTGCGTGATCCGGAGACAGAATGACTGACGTCGTCGTGGTCGAGTCGCCTGCCAAGGCGAAGACGATCAACAAGTATCTGGGGGACGGATTCACGGTTCTTGCCTCGTTCGGCCATGTCCGCGACCTGCCGCCGAAGGATGGCAGCGTCCGCCCCGACGAGAATTTCGCCATGGACTGGCAGGCCGACGAGCGCGGCAGCCGGCAGATGGCCGCGATCGCCAAGGCGTTGCGCGGGGCGCGGCATCTGTACCTGGCCACTGACCCGGATCGCGAGGGCGAGGCGATTTCCTGGCATGTCCGCGCGATGCTGGAGGAAAAGAACCTGCTGAAGGGGGTGGACGTCCAGCGCGTCACCTTCAACGAGATCACCAAGAGCGCCATCCGCGCCGCGATGGCCCAGCCGCGCGACCTGGACCAGCCGCTGATCGAGGCCTATCTGGCCCGGCGCGCGCTGGATTACCTGGTGGGCTTCACCCTGTCGCCCGTGCTGTGGCGCAAGCTGCCGGGGTCGCGCAGCGCCGGCCGGGTACAGTCGGTCGCCCTGCGCCTGATCTGCGAGCGCGAGGCGGAGATCGAGAGCTTCCGCGCCCGCGAATACTGGACGGTGGCCGCGCAGTTCACCACGCCCGGCGGCGCGGCCTTCACCGCGCGGCTGACGCACCTGGCCGGCTGCAAGCTGGACCAGTTCGACCTGCATGACGAAGCCGGGGCCATGGCGGCCAAGGCGGCCGTCGAGGCCGGGCGCTTCGCCGTGCAGTCGGTGGAACGGCGCAAGGTCCGCCGCAACCCGCCGCCGCCCTTCACGACCTCGACCATGCAGCAGGAAGCGTCGCGCAAGCTGGGCATGGGCGCGCAGGGCACCATGCGCACCGCCCAGCAGCTGTACGAAGGCATCGACCTGGGCGGCGAGACGGTCGGTCTGATCACCTATATGCGAACCGATGGCGTGCAGATGGCCGGCGAGGCCATCGCCGCCATCCGCGGCCATATCGGCGAGAGCTTCGGCGCGCCCTACGTGCCCGAGAAGGCCCGGATCTATTCCACCAAGGCGAAGAACGCCCAGGAAGCGCACGAGGCGATCCGCCCCACCGATGTCAGCCGCACCCCGGCGCAGATGGCCCGCTACCTGAATGACGAGCAGCGGCGGCTGTACGAACTGATCTGGAAACGGTCGGTCGCCAGCCAGATGCAGTCGGCCGAACTGGACCAGGTAATCGTCGAGATCGCGGATGCCGGAGGGGCCGCCACCCTGCGCGCCACCGGGTCGATGATCGCCTTCGACGGGTTCCTGAAGCTGTACAGCGAAGGCCGGGACGACGCCGCGCCGAAGGACGAGCAGGACGACGACAGCCGCATGCTGCCGCCGATGCGCGAGCGCGACGCGCTGAAAACCGGCGAGGTCGCGGCCGACCAGCATTTCACCCAGCCGCCGCCGCGCTTCTCCGAAGCGTCGCTGGTCAAGAAGATGGAAGAGATCGGGATCGGCCGGCCGTCGACCTATGCCTCGATCCTGACGGTGCTGCGCGACCGCAATTACGTGCGGCTGGATGCCCGCCGCTTCGTCCCCGAGGACCGGGGGCGGCTGGTCACCGCGTTCCTGACCTCGTTCTTCGAACGCTATGTGGACACGCAGTTCACGGCGGGGCTGGAAGAGCAGCTGGACGACATATCCGGTGGGCGGGCCGACTGGCGCGACGTGATGTCGGCCTTCTGGCAGGATTTTTCCCGCGCGGTGGACCAGACGAAGGATCTGAAGATCTCCGACGTCATCAGCGCGCTGGATGCCGACCTGGCGCCGCATTTCTTCCCCGCGCACCCCGACGGCAGCGATCCGCGCGTCTGCACCGCCTGCGGCACCGGGCGGCTGGGGCTGAAGCTGGGGCGGTACGGCGCCTTCATCGGCTGTTCCAACTATCCGACCTGCCAGTTCACCCGCCGCCTGGTGGTGGACCCCAAGGAGGACGGCGAGGCCGACACGCTGAAGGACGGCATGCGCCTGCTGGGCCAGACGCCGGGCGGCGAGGACGTGACCGTGCGGCGCGGCCCGTGGGGCCTGTACGTCCAGCAGGGCGAACCCGACCCCGAGGACAAGAAGGCCAAGCCCCGGCGCGCCACCATTCCGCGCGGGATCGAAGGCGACAAGATCACGCTGGACCAGGCGCTGGGCCTGCTCTCGCTGCCGCGGGTCGTCGGCATCCATCCGGAAACCGGCGAGCAGATCGAGGCCGGGCTGGGCCGCTTCGGGCCATACGTGAAGATGGGCGCGGTCTATGGATCGCTGGACAAGGATGACGACATCCTGACGGTCGGGCTGAACCGGGCGGTGGACGTGCTGGCCCGCAAGCTGGCCTCGGTCCGCACCATCGCGCCGCACCCCAAGGATGGCGAGCCGGTGATCGTCCGCAAGGGACGGTTCGGACCGTATATCCAGCATGGCACGATGGTGGTGAACGTGCCCCGGGGCGAGGCCATGGAGGACGTGACCCTGGACCAGGCGGTGGCGCTGCTGGCCGAAAAGGGCAAGCCGCTGAAGCCCAAGGGCAAGGCCGCGGCGAAGAAGGCCCCCGCCCGGAAGACGGCCGCCAGGAAGGCGCCGGCCAAGACCGCGGCGAAGAAAGCCGCCCCGGACGGGGATGCCGATACGCAGGCCAGGGCCGCGAAACCCCCGGCGCGCAAGGCCGCCGCCCGCAAGACCCCGGCCGGCAAGGCAACGGGCAAGACCGCGAAGGGCAAGGCCGAACCCGGCGAGGGTGCCGGGCCCCGCACGCGGCGCACGGCGACCGAGGCCGGCTGACGATGGGGGGACGGAACCCGTCCGACCCTCAGCCGACCGCCTGCCCGTCGCCCGACGTTCCGCCGACCGATCCGCGCCCCCCGGCCCCGCCGCAGCCGGGCGGGGGCCTGCCGGACCGCGAGGCGCTGCGCCGGTTCGTCACCGAGGCCAGCGGCCGTGTCGGCAAGCGCGAGATCGCACGCGCCTTCAACCTGGGTCCCGAACACAAGGCGGCGCTGCGCGCCATGCTGCGCGAACTGGCGCTGGAGGGCACGCTGGTCCCGGCCGGCGCCAGGCGCTTCCGCGCGTCCGCCGCCATGCCCGAGGCCGCGTTGGTGCAGGTGACGGGCACCGACCCGGACGGCGACCCGATCGCCCGCCCCGTGGTGTGGGATGGCGACGGCCCGGCGCCGGTCGTCTTCATGCATCCCGAGCAGAAGGGCCGCCCCGCGCTGGCGCCCGGCGAGCGGGTGGTGGCGCGGCTGAAGCGACTCGGCCCCGGCCGGTACGAAGGCCGCACCCTGCGCCGCCTGACCGATGCGCCGGGCCGCATCGTGGGCGTGTTCCGCCCGACGACCCTGTATGACGGCCCTGGGCCGCTAGCCCCGCCCCGCCGGCACGCCGAGGCCGGGCGCCTGGTTCCGGCCGACCGCCGGGCGAAGGCGGAATGGATCATCCCGGCGGGCGAGACGATGGGCGCCGAAGCCGAGGAGGTCGTCGTGGCCGAGCCGCTGCCGCTGGCGGGGTCCGGCCTGAAACCCGCGCGGATCGTGGCCCGGCTGGGCCCGATGGGCGATGCGCGGTCGGTCAGCCTGCTGGCGATCCACACCCATTCGATTCCCGACCAGTTCCCCGCCGAGGCGCTGTCCGAAGCGGAACGGGCGCGCGGCGTGTCGCCCGAGGGTCGCGAGGATCTGCGCGACGTACCGCTGATCACCATCGACGGGGAGGATGCCCGGGATTTCGACGACGCGGTCTATGCCGAACCGGACGGCGACGGATTCCGCCTGATCGTCGCCATTGCGGACGTGGCGCATTACGTCCGCCCCGGATCGGCCCTGGACCGCGAGGCGCGGCGGCGGGGCAATTCGGTCTATTTCCCCGACCGGGTGGTGCCGATGCTGCCCGAGGCGCTGTCGAACGGATGGTGCTCGCTGCGCCCGGGCGAGGATCGGGGCTGCCTGTTCGCCGAGATCTTCATCGACGCGGCGGGGAACAAGACCCGCCACCGCTTCGGCCGCGGCATCATGCGCAGCGCCGCGCGCCTGACCTACGACCAGGCCCAGGCGATCGTCGGAAACGTGGAGGAGAGCCAGCAGGAAACCGGCCTGCCGGACGGGCTGATCAACACATTGTTTACGGCGTGGCGCGCACTGTCGACGGCGCGCGCGCGGCGTGGCACGCTGGATCTCGATGTGCCGGAGCGCGTGGTGCGACTCGACACGTCCGGGCGGATCACCGCCATCGAACCCCGCCCCCGTCACGACAGCCATCGCCTGATCGAGGAATTCATGGTGCTGGCCAATGTTGCCGCCGCCGAGGAACTGGAACGAAGGCGCCGGCCCTGCCTGTATCGTATCCACGCGCCGCCTTCGCCCGAACGGGCCGAGGCGATGCGCGACAGCCTGTCGGCCATGGGGTTCGACCTGCCGCCGCCCGGGGCGTTGCGCGCGCGCGACCTGGGCGCGGTGCTGGCGCGCGCCGCGCAGGGCGAGGCATCCGGCCCCGCCAGCGGCACGCCCGTCAGCGGAACCCTGGTCAGCGAGACGATCCTGCGGGCGCAGAGCCAGGCCGAATACAGCCCCGACAATATCGGCCATTTCGGCCTGGCGCTGCCGGCCTATGCCCATTTCACCAGCCCGATCCGCCGCTATGCCGACCTGCTGGTGCATCGCGCCCTGATCGGGATGGGCACGCAGCCGGCCGACGGCATGCCGGCCGCCGACGCCGCATGCCTGGACGAGATCGGCGAGCAGGTCAGCACCGCCGAGCGCCGCGCCGCGCTGGCCGAGCGCGAGACGACGGAACGCTATGTCGCCGCATGGCTGGCGGACCGGGTCGGGGCGGAATTTTCCGGCCATGTGTCGGGCGTAACCCGGTTCGGCGCGTTCGTGACATTGACGCAGACCGGCGCCACCGGTCTGGTACCGGTATCGACCCTGCCCGACGATGTCTGGACGCATGACGAAAAGACCCAAACCCTGCGTGGCCGCCACGGTGGACTGGCCTTGCGGCTGGGCCAGCCGGTCACGGTACGGCTGGTCGAGGCGACACCGGTGACCGGCGGGCTGCTGTTCGCCCTGGTGGGCGCGAATCCAGCGGCGGCGTCCGGCCCGGCGCGCCGCGCGCGTGGCACGCGCCCACGCTGATGCGCGCGCCATCCGTTCCCGTTCCGGCGGGCCCCGTTTCGGCGGGCTGGATCCCCGCCCCGCTCCGTGGGGCCGGGCGACGGGTCACGTCCGTGATCCTGCCGACGCGCACGATCGCCATCATGCTGATCGTCATCCACCTGATGACGCCCGTCCTGGCCCCCGTGGCGGCGCGCGCCGCCGGCACGCCCGCGCCACCCCCGCCCCCCCGGCCCGCGCCGACCCCCGGACAGGATACGAGGAGCCAGGATACGAGCCAGATTCTGGTCCAGGCGGACCCGGTGCCCCAGGCGGGCCAGTTGGACGCGGACATGACGATATCGGTCGTGAACGCGGCCCTGACCTTCCTGCTGCCCCGAACGCTGGAGAGCCACACGCCGCGCGATTTCTGCCTGTGGGGCCTGAACGGGCTGAGCGCGATCGACCCGTCCCTGACCGTCGTCGAGCAGAGGGGGCCCGAACAGAAAGGGGCGAACCAGAACGGGATCATCCAGCTTTCGCTGGGGCAGGAAATCGTGCTGCGCCTGCCCGCCCCCCCCGATTCCGACCAGGCGGGATGGACGGACCTGACCGTGCGGTTGATGCAGGCGGCCTGGGCCCGGTCGGGCACGGTGCGCGGCGCCGGCGCGGACGGTCTGATGCAAAGCTTCTTCGACGAACTGTTCAACCACATGGACCCGTATTCGCGTTACGTCGCGCCCAGCCCGGCCACGACCGACCGCGACACGCGCACCGGCGGCGAGGCCGGGACCGGGCTGACATTGGGCCGCGACGCGCGCTCGATCCTGATCACCGGGGTCAATGCCAACGGGCCGGCCTGGCCGGCGGGTCTGGCGACGGGCCAGCGGCTGTACGCGGTCAATGGCCGTTCGACCCGTGACCAGACGCCCGGAACGGTCGCCCAGTGGCTGCTGGGTGCGCCCGGCAGCACGGTGACGGTGACGGTTGGCGACGGGCGCGCCCGGCGCACCGTGACGCTGCGCCGGGCCTCGGTCCCGCCGGAGACGGTCTTCGCCTATGCCGCGGAACATATGGTGGTGATCCGCGTCACCGCGTTTTCGGCCGACACCGCGCAGGAAATGAGCCAGTACCTGGACCAGGCATCCGACGACCAGCACCTGCGCGGGCTGGTACTGGACCTGCGCGGCAATCGCGGCGGGGTGCTGCAGCAGGCGGTGACGGCCAGCGCGCTGGTGCTGGACCAGGGCGTGGCGGCGATCACCCACGGCCGGGACCCGGAAGCCAACCATGTCTGGGCGGTGCAGGGCGGCGACATGACCGGGGGCGTGCCGATCGTGGTGCTGGTGGACGGGCGGACCGCCAGCGCGGCCGAGATCCTGGCCGCCTCGCTGGCCGACCACCGGCGCGCCGTGGTGGTGGGCAGCGCCACGCTGGGCAAGGGACTGGTGCAGACGATCGGCCAGATGCCCGACGGTGGTGAGTTGTTCGTGACCTGGAGCCGCGTCCTGGCGCCGCTGGGCTGGCCGCTGCAGGGGCTGGGCGTCATGCCGCAGGTCTGCACCAGCCGGGGCGAAAGCGACCTGGAACGGCAGTTGCAGGACCTGGCGGCCGGCCAGGTGGACATGCGCGACGCCGTCCAGGCGACGCGCGCCACGCGCTATCCCGTGCCGGTGTCGCGCATCCTGGACCTGCGCCGCGCCTGCCCGGCGGCGATCGGCACCGATTCCGACCTGGATGCCGCGCGGTCGCTGATCGACAATCCCGCCGAATACCGCGCCGCCCTGTCCGCCATCCCCGAGGAGAGCCCCTATGCGCCGCAGGCTGAATAACCCGCCGGACGCCGGAGCATGACCGAGGCCCGGCTGCGCACGGGGCTGTGGGCCGCCGCCGTGATCCGGCAGGCGAACCAGGACGGCCATCCCGCCATGGTCCTGCGGCGCGGCGATGCCGATGCCGGGGGCGTGCTGGCGATGCTGCTGGGCCGCGACGGCCGCCTGTCGGTGCTGGGCCAGACCCGCGCGCCGGACGGGCGTCCGGCCTGGATCCGCGGCACGGGGGCCGATCCGGTCGACCAGCAGGCCGCCGACGCCTACGTCGCCCGGCAGGTGAACCGCGACCCCGATCTGTGGGTGCTGGAATTCGACGCGCCGGACCTGATGCCGCCTTTCGAGGCCGTGCTGATCTGACCGCCGCCACCCCCCGAATTGTGTGTCAAATGCCACACAGCCGGACCGGCCCTGTCACAGGCATGCCGCATTCGGTGGTATGCATGGCACCTATGGATTGCCATAAGCCCATCTTTCGGCAAAAGAAGGCAATGACTGAAAGGCCTGCCGAAGGACGCGTTCACTCGACCGGACAGCGTACCGATAATGTCCGGCGAAGGGAGAAGAGACATATGACAGTGCGGCACGGATTGCTTGCGGGGTCTTTCCTGGCGGCGACGCTCGCCTTCGGCTCTGTCCTGTCCGTTGCCCCGGCCCATGCCCAGCCGGTGCAGGGCCTGTATGTCGCCGGCGAGGGTGGGGCCAGCTTCAACCAGGACCAGCGCGTCCGGTCCTCGCCCAATTTCCCCGACGGACGCGACAGCTACCATACCGGCGCGACCGGCATCGGCAGCATCGGCTGGGGGCTGGGCAACGGCTTCCGCGTGGAGGTCGAGGGCGACTACCGCAATAACGGGCTGAAGAATTTCGGGTCGGCCGGCGTTCCGTCCAGCCATGTCGGCGGGCGGCAGCAGACCTATGGCGTCATGGCCAATGCGCTGTTCGACCTGGATATCGGCAAGAGCTGGCTGTTCCCCTATTTCGGCGCCGGTGTCGGCTATGCCTGGCAGGCGATGAACGCCAGCGTGACCGCGCCCAATTTCAGCCAGCAGATCGGCGGTACCTTCGGCAACTTCGCCTATCAGGGCATTTTCGGCCTGGCTTTCCCGGTGCCGTGGGTCGTCGGGCTGTCGGCGACGGCGGAATACCGGTTCTGGACCATGCTGGGCCCGCAATCGCATGGCGCGCGGTCGATCGGCACGGTCGGCGGGTACGACACCACCCGTGCCTACGGCCCCGCGGCCGGCAACCGCGACACGATGACGGACTTCAACCATTCGCTGATGCTGGGCCTGCGCTACGAATTCAATCCGGCCCCGCCCCCGCCCCCGCCGGCCCCCGAGCCGGCCGCCCCCGCCCCGACGCAGAGCCGCACCTATCTGGTGTTCTTCGACTGGGACCAGGCCGTGCTGACCGATCGCGCGCGCGCCATCGTGGCGACGGCGGCGCAGGCATCGACCCGCACCCAGACGACGCGGATCGAGGTCGACGGCTATACCGACAATTCCGCCGCCCATCCCGGCCCACGGGGCGCGCGCTACAACATGGCGCTGTCGGTCCGCCGCGCGCAGGCGGTCCAGGCCGAGTTGATCCGCGACGGCGTGCCCGGCACGGCGATCGACGTCCACGGCTTCGGCGAGACCCACCCGCTGGTGGCAACCGGCCCCAACACCCGCGAACCGCAGAACCGGCGGGTCGAGATCATCCTGCACTGACCGGGGCAGGAGGGCCCGCACCGCCTTCATGTTCCTGCGTCAACTGACCTATCTGATCGCCCTCGACCAGTTCCGGCACTTTTCCCGCGCCGCCGAAAGCTGCGGCGTTTCGCAGCCGGCCCTTTCCGCCGGCATCCGGCAGTTGGAAAACGAGCTGGGCGTTGCGATCATCCACCGCAATCGCCGCTTCCACGGGCTGACCGACGAAGGACGGCGCGTGCTGGTCTGGGCGAAGCAGACCCTGGCCGCGCTGGACGGGCTGCGGCAGGAAGCCGCCTTCGCGCGGGATGTCTGCGGCGGTTCCCTGTCGATCGGCGTCATGTCGCCGGCCCTGCAGACCGTTCCGCTGCTGCTGGAAATCTTCCGCGACGCCATTCCGGGCCTGCACCTGGAAGTCCTGTCCGGCACCGCCGCCGACATCGCGCACCGGCTGCGCGAACAGCACCTGCATCTGGGGGTCATGTACCTGGACCAGATCCCGGCGGACGGCCCGTTCGATACGCTACCGCTTTATACCGAGCAATATGTGCTGGCGGGGAGCGCGTCGGCCCGGATGCCGGCCGGACCGTCCTGCGGCTGGGCCGATGCCGCGGACCTGCCGCTGTGCCTGTTCAGCCGCACCATGCGCAGCCGACAGATCGTCGATGCCGGCTTCCTTGAGGCCGGGGTCAGGCCGAGCATCATACTGGAAACGGATTCGATCAGCGTCCTGCATTCCGAACTGCGGGCGGGGCGGCTGTGCAGCATCCTGCCGGTGGCGGCCCTGCCGGAAACGGTGGGGGATGCCGGCCTGCGCACCATCCCGATCATGCCCTGCGTCGCGCCGCAGGTCGGCATCGTGAAGCTGCGCCAGCCGGTCATGTCGCCCGTCCTGTCGCGCATATGGGACGTCTGCGGCCGCCTGCAGGCCGGCGACGTCTTCGCGGCCGTCTGAACACACGCCGCCTGTCGCCCGGTCCGGGAATGACGCACGCCCCCGCGATCAGACGAACCGTTCCCGCCGCATCCAGCTTTCGGCCATCGCCGGCCATTCAACGGTCTGCGTCCCGGGTGCGCCCAGGCCGAAACCGTGCCCCCCGGTGGGAAACAGGTGCCGCTCCACCCGCACGCCCGCGCTTTCGCAGGCCGCCTGCAAGATCGCCGTGTTCTGCGGGTTCGAGACCGGGTCGTCCGCCGCCTGCGCCAGAAAGAAGGGCGCCAGCCCGGAATGGACATGGGTCTGTACCGACCAGCGCGCGCTCTCCACTGGGGTCGGATGATCGCCGATCAGCACGCGCCGGCTGGATGTGTGCTGATATGGCGGCTCCAGCGTCACGATCGGGTAGACCAGCATCGTCAGATCCGGGCGGCCGGATTCCCGGTCCAGGGCGTCGATGGGCGCGTAGTCGAGCCGTTCGGCACAGGCCGTCTGCATTCCCAGCAGATGACCGCCGGATGAAAAGCCCAGTACGCCGATCCTGCGGGGATCGATACCGAGATGACCGGCCTGACCACGCATCGTCCGGATGGCGCGCCCGGCATCCTGGAACGGGGCCAGGCTGCCGGCCGCCCAGTCCTCGGGGGGCAGGCGATAGGTCAGGACGAAGGCCGTCACACCGATCGAGGCCAGCCATCCGGCGGCCGGCATGGCTTCCTTCTGCACCTCGATCCGCCTGTAGCCGCCACCGGCGGCGATCAGCATGGCGGCGCCGTTGGGACGGGCGGGGCGCAGCACGGTCAACCGAGGAATGGCGACCCGCGTGACGGCACCGGAGGCCGAGACATGTTCCCGCCCGGTCGGGCCGCCCCCACCCGGCGGCGGCCCGGGCCAGATCGCAAGGCCCGACGGCGGGGCCGGCCGGTCGTCATCATGACCGGCCCCGCGGTGGCGGGGCCGGAAGGGTTGCGTCCGCGCGCATCCGGGAAACGCGCCCCCGGCCAGCGCCGCGGTGGCCGCCACGAAAGTACGCCTGTCCATCACCCCTCGCTTCCCCACTGCGGCCGGTGTGCCCGGCGCCATCATAAGCAGCCTTTATCACGTGATCACAACAAACGATTGGACCTGACGGGCGGGCGCACCCAACGTCGCCACCCTGATGAGACCCGCCGCCCGCCGCGCCGCCGCCGTTCAGCCAGGAATGCCTGTGGCGCCGCATATCGCGCAACGGCTGTCATGGCTGTATGCGCCGTCGAAGGAAGATTTCGCCTTCGCGCTGCGCACCGCCCTGGCGGCCATCCTGTCGCTGCTGATCGCCATGTGGATGGAATTGGACAGCCCGCAATGGGCGCCGCTGACCGTATGGGTGGTGGCACAGTCGTCCCGGGGCGAAAGCCTGTCCAAGGCCCGCTGGCGGGTCGTGGGCACCCTGGTCGGCTCGGTGGCCGCCATGGCGCTGGTCGCCGCGTTTCCGCAGGCGCCGGGCCTGTTCTTCTGCAGCCTGGCCGTTTGGATCGGCCTGTGCTGCGCCGTGGCGACCCTGCTGGACAATTACCGCGCCTATGGCCTGATCCTGACCGGCTTTACCTCCGCCATCGTCGCCACGGGCGCCATCCTGGAGCCCGACCACGTATTCGAAATCAGCATGGCCCGCACCAGCTATATCCTGCTGGGCGTGATCTGCGAGGCCACGCTGGCCGTCATATTCATGCCGTCACTGCTGGCGCAGGCCCGCCGGACGCTGCATCTGCGCCTGGCCACCACGTTCGGCGAGACGCGCGCCGCCGCCGCCGGCCTGCTGGAGGGCGACATCCGGCCCGATGCGCTGGGCAAGGTCCTGATGGACCTGGTCGCATTCAACAGCCAGATCGAATTCGCTGAAATCGAACTGGAACCCGGCAGCCGAACCGGCGACCACGCCCGGGCAGCCCTGGCGGGAATGCTGGTCATGCTGGCCCGCGCGCGGGGCCTGTCCCTGCTGGCCGCCGGGCCGCACGCCGACCGCACCGCCCGGGACGAGGCGCGCGCGGTGGGCCACATCCTGCGGGACAGCCGGCTGGACGGATCGGACGCGGCCCGCACCCCACCCCTGCGGCACGCATGGCAGGACCGGCCCGCCGCCATGGACACGGCAGAGGATTCGATCCTGCCGCGCCTGTTCACGGCGCTGCTGGACGATACGGATCACGTCATGGCGGAAATCGTGGCCAGCGACCGGCCCGTGCGGGGCGATCGTTTCCGGTTCCGCACCGTCTCGCGCCGTCATGCGGTCGAGGCCGTGGAAAACGGCGTCCGCGCCGGTTGTGCGATCATCGGCGCCTGGCTGATCTGGGAGGTCACGGCCTGGCAGCACGGTCCCGCCTTCGTCTCGTTCGTGGCCCTGGTCTATGGCCTGCTGGCCACGCGGGAAAACCCGATCCTGGCCGGCATGCCGTTCATGACGGGCGGCCTGTACTGCGCGCTTGTCGCCATGCTGTTCGTGTTCCTGGTCATCCCGGCCATCACCGCGCCGGAAGTCCTGGTGCTGGCGCTGCTGGTGCCCATGACGATCGGCGGCCTGGCGGCCCGGAACGCCCGGACGGCGGGCTACGCGTTTTCGTTCAACATGTTCCTGCCGGTGCTGATCGGCCCGATGAACCAGGCACGCTATGACGAGGTCTCGTTCCTCAACACCACATGCGCCTTCCTGCTCAGCATCCTGTTCGCGGTCCTGACCTATCGCGTCATCGTGCCGTTCCGGGTCGATTCCCATATGCGGCGCACCGCAGCGTGGACCGAGCGGCGCCTGCGCGGCGTGGCCGGCCGGCATGCCCGCCTGTCCGGCCATCAATGGCTGGCGACCACTGCCAGCAGCCTGGTCCGTATCCTGCGCAACGCCTCCGCCGTGCCGCCCGACATGCTCGCGCAGTACATGCAGGCCCAGCTTCGCGCCATGACGGTCGGCACCTGCGTGATCGAACTGCGCACCATCGCCCGGCAGGACCACCTGCCCGGCGATGTCAGGACAGCCCTCTGGTCATTCCTGGACCAATGGAAAAAGGGCCATCCCGGACTCCAGGCCGTCCAGGCCTGGATGGATGACAGGCAACGGGAGACACGCGACGAGGACGAGAGGACCGAGATGCGCAGGATCATATCCTGCCTGCATCTTATCCGGATCAGCGGCTGAACCGGCAGGCCGGTCGCCTTCTACCCGATCGGCCTGGATCGCGCGTACCATGTAGCGTTGAGCAGGATCAGGGTCACCACGACGGTCGCGGCGCCGCCGACCGTCAGCATCAGCGCCGGCGCCAGGCCCGTTCCCAGGAACGCCGCGATCCAGGTTTGCAGCAGGGCGTTGCCGGCGGCGATCAGGTTGCCGCACTGATAGGCCAGCCCCGGAAAGGTGGCCCGGACCGACGGGGGCGAAAGCTCGCTCAGGTAGGCGGGCACCACGCCCCACGCGCCCTGGACGCAGAACTGGATGCAGACGGCACCGGCCGCCAGCCAGAAGGCGGAATGGGACAGCGCCCACAGCGGCAGGAACGGCAGAGTCAGGATACCCGCCAGGGCGATGCTGTACTGCCGGCCGATCTTCTGCGACAGCACGCCGAAGAACAGGCCGCCGGCGATGGCGGCGATGTTATACAGCACCACGATCAGCGTGATCGTGGGGTGCGGCAGCCCGCGCTCCAGCCCCAGGAACACTTTCGGATACAGGTCCTGGGACCCGTGGCTCATGAAGTTGAACGCGGCCATCAGCGTCACCGCGAACAGGCAGAGCGCCGCATTGTTCCTGACGATGGACCACAATCCGGGCGCGCGCACGGCGTCGGTGCCCTGCTGGCGATGGCGCTGCAGCCATTCGGGGCTTTCCGGCACCCGCACCCAGATATACAGCGCGGCCACCAGCGCGCCGCCGCCGAGGATGAACAGTCCGCGCCAGCCCACGACAGGCAGCAGCAGGAAGAGCAGCGATGCCAGCAGATAGCCGGCAGGATAGCCGGCCTGCAGGATGCCCGACGCGGTACCGCGCCATGACCGCGGAATGCTTTCCATGAGCAGGGACGTGCCCACCCCCCACTCGCCGCCCAGCGCCACGCCGAACAGGGCGCGCAGGAACAGGAAGACGGTCACCGTCGGCGCGAAGGCGGACAGGATCTCGATCACGGAATAGACGACGATGGTGGCGATCATCACCGGCTTGCGGCCATACCGGTCCGCGGCATGCCCGCACAGGAAGGCGCCGATCGGGCGCGTCAGCAGCGTCAGCGTCGGTGCGAGCAGGATGCTTTGCAGCGAGACCTGGAAGCTGTGCGCGACGTCGTCAAGCGTGAACAGGACGATGAAGAAGTCACAGGCATCCAGCAGCCATGCCAGCAGCGAGGCCGCGACCACATGCAGCGCCGTCGCCCGGTCGAAGGCCGGGTCGCGGGCCGGGCCCAGCCCGGACGCCCGCGATGCCCCGCCCGGCCCGATCGTGGCCGTGGCGTCACCGTTCATGCCTGTCTCCATCTTGCTGGTACATCCTTCGTTTCACCGCCAAGGGTGGCAATAGCCTGATGCCGCCCAGAATCGCACCGGGAATCACCGATGTCTCTCCCGGACGCATCACATATTCGCATTCGGGACTCAGGATCAGGCCCGGAATGGCGGGCCGTTGCAAGGTGCCGGTGCCGGCACGCAAAGCGCCGTGTCTTCCACACGATTTTTCTGGAATGTCCACATGCGGGAATCGACCGGCGGATCATCGGCCGCCTGCGCCGGCCCCGAACCCCGCCTTACCCTGGCAGCACGTTGACGGACTGTACCCGCCAATGGTCGCGCGCGACCAGCATCGTGCGCGTCGCCGGCACGATATCGAGACGGGATTCCATCGCCGGCGTGCCGCCCAGCGCCACCAGCACCATCGCCCGCACGACGGCCGGGCGCACGGCCACCACCAGATGATCATGGGTGTGCGATACCTTCGCCATCCATCGCGTCACCCGTCCGAACATGGCCGCCCGGCTCTCGCCGCCCGGCGGCGCGAAGGCCGGATCGCCCAGCCACTGCACGACCTGGTCCGCCGGCAGGTCGTGCAGCGCCTTTCCCGCCCAGTATCCGCAATCGCAGTCGCGCAGGGCGTCATCCGGCTGGACGGCCCGGCCGCTCCAGGCCTGTACGGCGGGATGGTCCGCCCCGCTGGTGATGATCGGCACGTGTTCGGGCCATGACAGCGATCCGGCGAGCGCCATGTCGCAGGGGTCCGACGGCCGGGGCAGGATGCCGCGCCGCAGGGCCGCCGGCGGCGGCAGGGCCAGGCAGGTCATGCGTATCATGCCGGCCGCCATGCGGACAGGGCCTGTTCCAGGCGAGTCCATTCGTCCGGCCGGCGCGGCAGCCCCAGGCGCAACCATGACGGCCGTTCGGGGAAGGCGCGCGCCACCAGCCCGCGCTGGCAGAGGAACCGCCACAGGGACGGCGCCTGTGCCGCCCGCGCCAGGACAAACAGGATCGATTGACCTGCCACCTCGATATCCTCCCGTGCAAGGCAGCGCGCCAGCCGCGCCGCATCCGCGCGCACCCGCCCGCGCGTGGCGTCGCGCCATGGACGATCCGCCAGCGCCTGGCACCCCGCCGCCAGCGCCAGCGTGCCGACCGCCCATGCCCCCATGATGTCGCGCAGGCGCCCGGCCAAGGCGGGCGCGGCCAGCGCGAATCCCAGCCGCACGCCGGGAAGTCCGTAACTCTTGCCGAACGAACGCAATACGATCAGGCCCGGATGCGGCAACAGGGGCGCGATGCTGCAGGATTCGAAATCCGCAAAGGCCTCGTCGACGATCAGGATCCCGCTGTACGATGCGCACCGGTCCGCCAGGGCCGCGAGCCACGCGGCATCGCACACGCGGCCGTCGGGATTGTTCGGATTGCACACGACGCACACGCCGCCCGGCACCGCCGCCGCGTCTTCCAGGTCCTGCATCCCTGTGACCTCATGAATCCGCGCGCCGGCCCCGCGCCACGCGTCGGCATGGCCGCCATAGGTGGGGCCCAGGATCGTTACCGCGCGCGGTCCCAGCAGGAACGGCAGCAGGGCGATCAGCATCTGCGTGCCCGGGCCGGCCGCAACGCAATCGGGATCGGCCACGCCATAGGCTTCGGCGGCCACCCGGCGCAGCCTGTCCTCATCATCCCGTTCCGGCAGGCGCGTCAGTGCCGCGCCATCGGGCATCGCGAACGGATAGGCATAGGGACTGATCCCCGTCGAAAGGTCGACGAACGGCGCCGGGGCATCGGGGAATGCCCGCATGACCGCGCGGACCTGACCGCCATGGGCGGGCATGGGGTCCATGAACGTGGCCGGCACGCTAGGCTGTCATATTCGAATGGTTTCTGCGGCTCAACGATTTCCTCCTTTCCGTCGTCTAGCAGAATGCGTGACGGGGTCAAATCGACCGGGAGGTATCGACCTGGCCCGGTGTGCCGGTCAAGGCGCGCCGGACAGACCCGCGACCGGCCGCGCCAGGGCCAGCAGGGCCTCGATATCGACATGCGCCTCCAGATGGTCGGCCAGGGCGTTCAGGGCGTCATCCACCAGGTGGCCATGGTCGCGCGGCGATATGCGCGCCGTCCCCAGTCGCGCCAGCAGCGCGGCCCGGGCGGCCCCCGTCCGGAATATCCCGTGCAGATAGGTCCCCCACACGCGGCCATCGGCCGACACCGCCCCATCCGGGCCGGACCCGGTGCGGGCGAAGGGCCGGGTTCGATCCGGCCCATCGGTCCGGCCGACATGGATTTCGTAGCCGCTCAGGGATGCCCCTTCCGGCAGCAGGACGCCGGCGACTTCGGACAGGCGCTTGCGCCGCGTCAGCACCGTTCGCACATCCAGCAGGCCGAGCGCCTCGACCTCGCCCTGCGGTCCCTCGACCCCCTCCGGGTCGGCGATCGTCCGGCCGAGCATCTGGTATCCGCCGCAGATCCCCAGCACCCGCCCGCCGCGCCGCACATGCGCGCGGATGTCGGTATCCCATCCTTCCTGACGCAGGACCGATAGATCAGAAATCGTCGCCTTCGATCCGGGCAGGATGATCAGGTCGCATACCGGCAGGGGCCGCCCGCGCGGCACGATCCCGACGGACAGCGCGGCCTCGGCCCGCAGCGGGTCGAGATCGTCGAAATTCGCGATCATGGGCAGGTGCGGCACGGCGATCCGAAGCGCGCCGGACGCATCGCCCCCGGCAGCCAGGTCCGCCGCGTCCTCCGCCGGCAGGGCCTCGACCCGCGTCAGGTAAGGTACCAGCCCCAGCGGCCGCCAGCCGGTATGCGCCGCGATCGCCGACATGCCCGTCGCGAACAGGGATGGGTCGCCGCGCATGCGATTGACGATGAATCCCTTGATCCGGTCCGCATCCGCCGGGTCCAGGACGGCCTGCGTGCCCACCAGGCTGGCGATGACGCCCCCCCGGTCGATATCGCCGATCAGGACGACATCGACATCCGCCGCCTGCGCGAAGCCCATGTTGGCGATGTCGCCCGCGCGCAGATTGACCTCGGACGCCGAACCCGCGCCCTCGACCAGGACGACGTCGGCCTCGCGCGCCAGGGCCCCGAAGCTGGCCAGGATTTCGGGCATCAGGGCCGGCTTCATCGCCTGATAGTCCCGCGCCCGGGCCGTGCCGCGCGCCCTGCCGCCCACGACAAGCTGGGCCCCGGTCGCACTCTGCGGTTTCAGCAGGACGGGATTCATGTGCACCGACGGCGCGATACCGCATGCCAGCGCCTGCAACGCCTGTGCCCGCCCGATTTCGCCGCCATCCGCGGTGACGGCGGCGTTGTTGGACATGTTCTGCGGCTTGAAGGGCCGTACCCGCAAACCGCGCCGCGACAGCGCCCGCGCGAGGCCCGCGACCAGCACCGACTTGCCCACGCTCGACCCCGTTCCCTGGAACATCAAGGCGCGGGCCATCAGAATTCGATCCCCTCCTGCGATTTCACGCCGGCCCGGAAATGGTGTTTGACCAGGGTCATCTCCGTGACCAGGTCGGCGTCCGCGATCAGATCCAGCTTCGCGTTGCGCCCGGTCACGACGACATGCTGCATCGCCGGCCGGGCGCGCAGACCCGCCAGGACCCGGTCGAGCGGCAGATGGTCGTAGCGCAAGGCGATGTTGAGTTCGTCAAGGATCACCAGCGCCACGTCGTCGCGCGCCAGGGCGGCCCTCGCCACGTCCCATGCCCGCGCGCAGGCGGCGATATCGCGGGCACGGTCCTGGGTTTCCCACGTGAAGCCCTCGCCCATCGTGTGCCACTCCAGCAGATCGTCGAAACGGGCGAGCGCCGCGCGCTCGCCCGTCTGCCATGCGCCCTTGATGAACTGGACGACCACCACGCGCCGTCCATGGCCCAGCATCCGTAGCGCGAGCCCGAAGGCCGCTGTCGATTTGCCCTTCCCCGGCCCGGTATGAACGACCAGAAGCCCTTTTTCCACGGATTTCCCCGCGACTTCCCGGTCCTGGATTTCCTTACGCCGTCGCATCTTCTCCTGATGGCGAAGGTCGAGACTGTTACCTTCATTTTCGGAATCGGTCATCCGGCGGTCCTTAAGGGATGACGGGGCGAGGGAATGCCGGACGACCGATACCGGCCTGTGTCAGGCCGTCATCCGTCTTCCCTTTTCATTCCCTTCCGGGAACTATCGCGGCAGAGGCTACGCGACACACTATAAGCTGTCAAAAACGCCGTTTCACGCGCCGTGTTGGCATGAGGTTTGCTCGGACATCGCCTCGGCCTGCCGCATTCGTTCCGCGCATGCTCACGAATACGTCATCTCATATACCGCACCTTTCCGTGATTTCGGGGGGTTGTAATGCCAAGTAATTTATTGGAGTATTGTTTAGGCGCTACACGCGCCGATTACGTTTTTGTTTCACTTATCCGGTTTTGCTTGTAATGCACCGACTTTTTTTGGTAGAAAATCTCTCTATCATTGCCACATCAGAAAGACTTTCCGCCAGGGCGCGACTGACGTCCATCGGGAAACCCCTTCTGGCTCTGGTCATTGCAGGCGCGATGGTAACGGCAACGGCTCACGCCCGTGAAGAACACGCAGCGCCCCATGCGGCACCGGCGCCCAGGGGCGGCGGCGGGGGGCATCCCGGATTCGGAGGACGCCCGGGGTTCGAAGGACATCCGGGAATGGGCGGGCACCCGGGCTTCGACGGCCATCCGGGCTTTGGCCACGCGGGCGGACGTCCCGGTTTCGGTCGCGGCCCCGAACGATATGGCTTCCATGGACGGGACGTGCATCGTTTCGGGGACCACGATCTCGCCATGTGGCGCGGCGGTCACTGGGGCCGGGAATATCACAACGGCCGATATGGCTGGTGGTGGAATACCGGGGGGGGGCCTGGTACCTCTATGATGCGCCCGTCTACCCATATCCCACGGTCGTTTCCGAGACGATCGCCGAGGAGGCCATGAACGGAGGTGAAGGCATGGGCCCCGCCGCGCCGCCCCCCCATGGCGCTCCCGCCCCCCGTGCAGGTCCTGTATTACTGCAACGCTCCGGCCGGCTATTACCCTCAGGTCCAATCCTGTCCCGGTGGGTTTCAGCCCGCTTCACGCTGATCCTTCCAGACATTTCCATGACACGGAGATTCCATGATGTTCAAACGCAGTCTGGTCGTCGCCTCGCTGGCGGCGCTTGCCCTTCAGGGATGCGCGGAAACGCCGTCCGGTCCGACGGTCCAGGTCATGCCGCCGCCGACCAAGCCGTTCGAGATCTTCCAGGCCGACGACAGGTTATGCCGGAACTTTGCCGCCAGCCAGGTGGCGGGACAGGCTGAGCACGCCAACAATCGCGCCCTCGCCGCCGGCCTGATCGGCACGGCCCTTGGGGCCGGTCTCGGCGCCGCAGCGGGCGGCGGGTATGGCGCGGGCATCGGCGCGGGCGGCGGGGCGATCGCGGGAACGGCGGTCGGTTCGTCGGGCAGTGCCGGCGCCCAGGGCGGAATCCAGGGCCAGTACGACACAGCCTATGCCCAGTGCATGTACAGCAAGGGCAATATCGTCCCCGGCGTAACGCCGCCCCCGCCGCCCCCCGGCGCCTACGGACCGCCGCCCGGCCCGGCCCCGTATCCCACGGCTCCGCAGCAACTGCAGTAACGGCACCCGGCCCTGCGAACCCTTGTCCGGTTGGCCCGTTCGGCCCGACCGGACAAGGACGGCAGCGTCAGGATGCGACGAGACGCTCGACAGGCACGGGCATATGGTGACCCCAGCCGTTCGACCAGTTTGCTCTCGTCGACCACCACCACGTGACGTGCTCCCCGAATTTGG
Source organism: Gluconacetobacter diazotrophicus PA1 5 (assembly GCF_000067045.1). NCBI lineage: Bacteria > Pseudomonadati > Pseudomonadota > Alphaproteobacteria > Acetobacterales > Acetobacteraceae > Gluconacetobacter > Gluconacetobacter diazotrophicus. The sequence continues at coordinate 32,421 of NC_010125.1, read as the reverse complement.
GCCAGCGCGAGCTGGAATCTCCCGGGGTCAAGGCTCAACCGGCAGGTGTGCCGCAGAGCCGTTCAGCAGCGATATCGGCGGCTTGTTGCCGATGGCGCTGTGCGGTCGGACCTCGTTGTAGAACGCGGCTCTGCAAGACCCATAATACCGACGAGCGGGAGGTTCTCTACCCCTGGCACCCTTGGTTTGGGCGTCGGGTGTGCGTCGAGGACATGATTGAGCGGGGCGGCCAAGTCCTTTCCCGCTGTCGCCTGTCTGACACGGGAGGGGTCAGGCTCCTTGAATTGCCGGCGTGGATGCTTGATCGCGCGGCTTGCGCCGGGATGCGGCTGGCCCCGGATCCGACCGTGTCCCTGGGAGCGCTTTACGATCTGCAATCGTTGCTGACGGGCTTTTTGTCGTCGGACCCATCTGAAACCGTCGCAGGCTTCTCTCCTGACCGGAATCGGAGAGAGGACCATGCGACACGACGGACGACAGCGCTCCCGTGTGGGGACCATATCGGCGCAGCCGGATCTGTTCGACGACAAGAAAGCCGATCGGCCCAGTCCGAACCTGATCTGGAGGGACCTCCCCCAGCAGGCGCGGAACGATCTACAGTCGATGATGGCTCGCCTGATCCTCGATCACGTACGCAGTCGCGGACCCGGTGTCGTGCAGGAGGCCTGCGATGAGCCGTGACAAGATCAGCCCGCGTCATCTGGAGCGCAGGGCAATTCTGTATGTGCGGCAATCATCCGCGCACCAGGTGCAGCACAACCGGGAAAGCCGCGCCTTGCAATATGCCATGCGCGAACGGCTCGCCCAGCTGGGCTGGCAGACGATTGACGTGATCGACGACGATCTGGGCTGCTCGGCAGCGGGCGGCGTAACGCGCGCAGGTTTCGACCGCATGGTCGCCGAGGTCTGTTTGGGGCGTGTCGGTGCGGTCGCGGCCCTGGAGGTCTCCCGTTTCTCCCGGAACAGCCGCGATTGGCAGAAACTCATCGAAATGTGCCGTGTCGTCGACACACTTCTGATCGATCAGGAGGCCATTTACGCACCACGTGTCGGGAATGACCGGCTCCTGCTCGGTCTGAAGGGCAGCCTGAACGAATATGAGCTGGACCTTCTGCGTCAGCGGTCCCTGACGGCACGTTATGAGAAAGCACGGCGCGGCGAACTCGTGGTCGGTGCGCCTGTGGGGTTTATCAAAACTGGCGACCGTTATGAGAAAGACCCTGACATGCGGGTTCAGGAAGCCATCAGCCTCGTTTTTGACAAGGTCGCCGAACTCGGCAGCGCACGGCAGGCACTCCTGTGGTTTCATACGCATGACCTGGATCTGCCGGCACGACGTCGGAACGGCGATGTTGTCTGGCGACGGCCGGACTATGCCACAATCCATCGCATGATCGCCAATCCGATCTATGGCGGCACCTATGCCTATGGCAAAACCGGCGTGGCCGCGTCATATGACGGCAGTGCGTTCAATGCCCAGCGCCAGCGTAAACCTCGCGAAAATTGGCTTGCCCTGATTCCTGGCACGCATGATGGTTATGTGAGCTGGGACAGGGCAGAGGCGATCCGCCGCATGGTGAGCGAGAACGTGCCGACCGGACGTCATCATGGCGCGCCCAAACACGGGAACGCGCTGCTGGCCGGTCTGCTGCGATGTCACCGGTGTGGACGCAAGCTGACGGTATGCTACACGGGAGCCAAACATAATATCCCGCGCTACAGCTGTGTGCGCGGCTGGCTCGATAGTGGGGAACCGCGCTGTATCGCCTTTGGTGGATTGCGGGTCGATGACGCGATCGAGACGGCCCTGCTCGAGGTCGTAGGACCCGGTGCTATCGAGGCCGCCGTCACCGCTCAGGCGACCATCAATGAGCAGCGCGACCAGATACGCGAAGCTCTGGCACGCGATCTTCAGGCGGCCCGCTACGAGGCTGAACGGGCATTCCGCCAATACAATGCAGCCGATCCGGAAAACAGGCTCGTGACCGGAGAACTGGAACGGCGATGGAATGCTACGCTGACTGCTGCGTCCACGATCGAGCAGAGGATTGTCGACCACGACGCGGCACGAGGGCACGAACCCGCATGCGAACCGCTCTCGTTGCTGGAACTGGCGAACGATCTCAAATCCGTTTGGCAGGCGCCAGCAACGGACGTCCGTCTTAAAAAACGGATCGTCCGGACATTGGTGCAAGAGGTTGTTGCCGATCTCGATACCGAAACGGCGGAAATCGTGCTTGCCATCCATTGGGCAGGGGGCATCCACACCGAACTGCGCCTGCCTCGCCGCCGGCGCGGCCAGCGCAACAGCACCGGCGCCGACATCATCGCGGCCGTGCGCGATCTCGTCCGTATCGCCAATGACGATGTGATAGCCAGCCTTCTGAACCGTAACGGGCTACGGACCGGGAATGGAAACCGCTGGACGCGCGAACGGGTGACTTCCATGCGCTCGCATCATCGGATCCCGGTCTGTCGGGTCATGCCTGATGAAGAAAAGCCGTGCCTCAATCTGGGTGAAGCTGCGAAGCTACTCGGCATCGCCCCCAAAACGCTACGGCTTGCTGCCGAGGCCGGAAAGATCGCCGCAACGCACCCATTGCCTGACGGTCCCTGGATATTCGACCGACATATCCTCGATAGCGACAAAGCGAAGCTTATCGCCCGCCAGGCAAAAACACGGCGTAGTCAGCTTGTAGGACAAACACATGCACAAGAAAACTTATTCGAAACAGTCATATAGACAGATGGGTGTTGTGAAGCAGGATTGTACAACGCCGTCAGGCCTCACACCAGCCTCAATGGCATGACGCCAGAGGCTTTCGCTCAACACGCCACCAAGGCATACAACAATACACAGACCCTAACTCAAAACTGAGGGCACGTTCGGGGCAGGGTCACAGCGATTCCGTCAATGAGCGCATCGTCGTCAGATCGCGTAATTTCCACTGATCAATAAGGCGTCGATAAAGCTCGCGTTGTCGTGATGTGGCCTGTTTTAAGCCCAACCTACGCTGGAGTTTCACTCCCAGTTGCATCCTATACGCATCCTGCGCGAATGTCCCAAACGCAAAAGGCCGCCCTTAAGGCGGCCTAAGCGTTTGATTTCATTTGGAATTCATGGTTGCGGGGGCGCGCAGCCCCCGATACCGACAATCGCTGATGTTTCCTATTTAGCCGAACGGATAACTAAAAATAACATTTATCGCATATTAAAAATATAGAATTTTTCCGTAAGTAAGTTTTTAAAATAAATTTCCACAATAATTTTATATTATAACATCCGATTTAATTATGATGGGCTGCTACGACGGTATTAAATACCGCTTCAGCTAGCAATGGCGGGACGGCATTGCCTACTTGCTGCTGCTGAAATCCGATAGATCCCTTGAAGACGAAATTATCGGGGAACGACTGCAGCCGAGCAGCTTCTCGTACGGACAAACCACGATGCTCATAAGGATGTATCAGCATATTTTTTCGAAAGTTCCCGATGACAACCGAAGGCTTTTCCGAGTCTAACCTGTGATAGATGCCAGTATGGCATCGAGTCCGGTCGGCTGTGTCCCGAGGTGTGGTGTAGGAGCACCGTTCCTCGAAGGGTTCGAGGTTATCAGGCGGCCACGGCGGGCAGGCTGATTGTGGGATTATGGCTGATGGCGGCCAGTCCTTCCAGCGTCATGTAACGTCGGCAGACCGCCCACTCGTCGTTCTGTTCGAGCATCAGCGCGCCGACGAGGCGGATAATGGCGGCATCGTTGGGGAAAATGCCGATGACGTCGCAGCGACGCTTGATCTCCCTGTTCACCCGCTCGATCGGGTTCGTCGACGAGATTTGCGTCCAATGCTCCCGAGGAAAGCCCATGTAGGCAAGCACGTCCACTTCCGTCCGCTTCATGAATTCGGCCAGCTTCGGAAAGCCTTCGCGCAGCTTGTCGGTGACGTGCCGCCATTGGCGTGACGCATCCTCGGCGGTTTCCTGCGTGAAGATCGTGCGCAACAGGGCCGAGATGGCAGGACGCTGCTTCGCATGGGCATGGGCGAGCGCATTGCGCAGCCAGTGCACCCGGCAGCGTTGCAGGGTCGCATTGAACACGCGACCGGCCGCGGCCCGCAGTCCGGCATGCGCGTCGGCCACCACCAACTTCACGCCGCGCAGGCCGCGATCGGCCAGGGAGCGCAGGAAATCCGTCCAGAACGCTTCCGCTTCGGACGGTCCCGTCGCCACGCCGAGCACCTCACGACGGCCGTCCGTATTTACGCCCACGGCGATTATCACGGCAATCGAGACAATCCGGCCACCCTGGCGCAGTTTCAGATAGGTGGCGTCGATCCAGAGATACTTGTCATATGGATCGCCCTCGATCGGCCGAGACAGGAAGCTGTTGACCCGTTCGTCGATCTCGCCCACCAGACGACTGACCTGGCTTTTGGAGATGCCCCCGGCGCCCATCGCGCGGACGAGATCATCGACCGATCGCGTGGAAATACCCTGGACGTAGGCTTCCTGGATGACCGCCAGCAGTGCCTTTTCCGCCGTTTTCCGCGGCTCCAGGAAGGTCGGGAAATAGCTGCCCTTGCGTAGCTTCGGGATCGCAAGCTCCACCGTGCCCGCCCGGGTGTCCCAGTTCCGAGCGCGGTAGCCGTTGCGTTGGGTCGAGCGGGAGGCCGAACGCGCGCCAAGCGGCGCACCGGTCCGGGCCTCAACCTCCATCTCCATCATCCGATCGGCAGCGAACGCCAGCATCTCACGAACAAAATCGCCATCCGACGCTTGCTCCACAAGCTCCAGCAGCGCCATCTTCTCGTCGGTCATCGTCAGGTCCTTCAGGTTCAGTTCGCACCCGAACCCTATCAAAGACCGGCGATGGCCGCCTCAGCAGCCAGACTCGCTCCTACACCACACCTCGGGACACAGCCGTCCGGTCTCTATAATTAGCCATCATCTTCTCAGGAATATCGGCCCAATTACCGCCCTGCGGGATAAATGAGTAACGTTCAATTATCGCTTCAGCATTGCGCGATACCAGATGCCCAGAGCACTCCGTCAAGTCGCCTCGCATGCGACGAACGTAGTCGGTCTCTCCTGCCTTCGCATATGGAAGCACGTCGATATCGGCACCATTGCATAACAAAGGAAGATCATGAAGCGCTTCACCTACCGATATCCGAGGAAGCCCCACCCCACTCGGAAGTGAAGGCGGATCGGCTCTCAACCTACCGATGATAAAGAAGCGGCTTCGAGATTGCGGCACACCAAAGTCGGCAGCATTGAGTAGCCCCTGCTCACAGCGATAACCTAAGCTCTCAAGTTCCGAGCGTATCTGTTTTGCAAAGAGACCACCCTCGGTTTCAAGAATACCTTTTACGTTTTCGAATATAACCCAGGCAGGCTGAATTCGTTGCACAAATGCGACGAAAGCTTGGAACATCCAGTTCTTCTTGTTGTCCGCTGAGCGTGTTCGTTGGTTGGATGTGGAAAAGCCTTGGCAAGGTGGTCCGCCAAATACGATGAGATCATCGGCTGCAAAAGGCATAGCCAAGTTCTGTAGATGCTCTACTCCCATCTGCAGTACGGTACACTGTGGATGATTATACCGATACGTTTCGAATGCAGCATGATGCAGTTCGACGGCGAATTTTGTCACTACCCCGGCCTTTTCAGCCCCTAGCGACATTCCACCAGCTCCCGCAAATAGGTCGATTCCGATCACGGACTATCAGCCCTTACTATCAGACATGGCGAGCGCTGACCTAGCGTAATCTGTAAGAGCCTTGAGCGAGCAGGTCAGAAAAGTATTCGACGGGGTTGCATAATTCAGATTGTATATGAATGCTGGCGCATAGCAAATTTGCCATTCCGGCCGATTACGTGTAGAAGTTTGCACTTAATCTGACGGACGGCTTGAAGTGGCCGGCGTGGATGCTACGCGTTCATGTGGTGTTCGACGTGGCGCCCGATATCTTTTTCGCGGGCGTGGTGGGCTGCGTCAAGGAAGGTTTGCATCGGGGTTTTGCCGAAGCAGTATCGTCCCTGGTGGGTGCGATTGCGGTTGAAGTCATCCATCCATTCGTCGAGGTCTGCCTGGAGTTCGTGGATGCTGTCGTAGATCTTGCGGCGAAAAGTGACACGATAGAACTCGTCGAGCATGGTCTTGTGGAAGCGCTCGACGATGCCGTTGGTCTGCGGGCTGCGCGCCTTGGTGCGGGTATGGTCGATGTTCTCCACCGCCAGATAGAGTTCGTATTCATGGCGGTCATGAGAGCCGCAGAATTCGGTGCCCCGGTCGGTCAGCACGCGCTGGAGCGGGAGATCGTGCAGCTCGAAGAAGGGGATGACGCGGTCGTTGAGCAGGTCGGCAGCGGTAACCGGGGTCTTGCGGTCATAGAGCTTGGCGAAGCCGACCTTGCTGTCCCGTCTCGCGTGCCAGCAGGAGTACATGCATGAACGCTGCCTCGATCGCCGTGCGGTTGCCGCGCCGGAACGTCGCGATCGTGTCATGGTCAGGATGCAGGTTCGCCGCCACAAAGCGCATACCGATATCACGATATGTCGCCCGTTCGATCCGACGCGATGAGAACACGCCGTTCGCATAGGCGTAAATCAGCAGCGCCAGCATCAGGCGCGGATGATACTGCGCCTTGCCGCCAGTCCGCACAGGAACGGAAAATGCCCTCAACGGCACCCGCTCTACCGCCGCCACGATGAAATGCGCCACATCGTCCGACGGCAGCCATGACTTCAGATCCGGCGGCAGAAGATACGGCTGCGATCGATCAAACGGAATGAAGCTGCTCATCCTGAAAGCTTACCGCAGATCGCCAGAGCCAGGTACCCCAACCCGACAGCCTGCTAAGGGCCTTCTTTTTCTGAAGAAAAAGAAGCAAAAAGACTTTGATTCGTTTTAGGTCCTCGTATGCACACGGCACATGTTTCCCAGACGAATCAAAGTTTTTTGGTTCTTTTTTTCAAAAAAGAACTTTAATTCCGCGTCTTGTCCACCAGCTTGTTCTTGCCGATCCACGGCATCATGCCGCGCAGCTTCTCGCCGACCTGTTCGATCTGATGCGCGTTGTTGCGCGCGCGGATCGCCTTGAAGCCGACATTGCCCGACTGGTTTTCCAGGATGAAATTGCGCACGAACGTGCCGTCCTGGATATCGGTCAGGACGCGCTTCATCTCGGCCTTGGTTTCCGGCGTCACGATGCGCGGGCCGGTGGCGTATTCACCGTATTCGGCGGTGTTCGAGATCGAGTAGTTCATGTTCGCGATGCCGCCCTCGTAGATCAGGTCGACGATCAGCTTGGTTTCGTGCAGGCACTCGAAATACGCCATCTCGGGGGCGTAGCCGGCCTCGACCAGCGTTTCGAACCCGGCGCGGATCAGTTCGACCAGGCCGCCGCACAGCACCGCCTGTTCGCCGAACAGGTCGGTTTCGACCTCTTCCTTGAAGCTCGTCTCGATGATGCCGGCGCGGCCGCCGCCGTTGGCCGAGGCATAGGACAGCGCGATTTCCAGCGCATTGCCCGACGCGTTCTGCGCCACCGCGACCAGCGAGGGCACGCCGCCGCCACGCTGGTATTCGGAGCGCACGGTGTGGCCCGGGCCCTTGGGCGCGATCAGGAACACGTCCAGGTCGGGACGGGCCTCGATGATGCGGAAATGGATCGACAGGCCGTGCGCGAAGGCCAGGGCGGCGCCCTGCTTCAGGTTGGCCTCCAGATGCTCCTTGTACAGCGCGCCCTGGCCCTCGTCCGGGGTCAGGACCATGACGACGTCGGCCCAGGCGGCGGCCTCGGACGGGCCCATCACCTTGAAGCCCGCGGCCTCGGCCTTGGCCACCGCGGACGAACCCGGACGCAGGCCGATCACCATGTCGGTGACGCCGCTGTCCTTCAGGTTGTTGGCATGGGCGTGGCCCTGGCTGCCGTAGCCGATGATCGCGACCTTCTTGGACTTGATCAGGTTCACGTCGGCGTCGCGATCGTAATACACGCGCATGGGAAGACTCCTGTTGAGACAGATGGAAGGAAAGACCCGTGGTCAGATCGTCCGGGGGCCCCGGATGATCGCGGCCACTCCGGTGCGGGAGACCTCGGCCAGGCCGAGCGGACGCATCAGGTCGATGAACGAATCGAGCTTCTCGGTCGCGCCGGTCAGCTCGAAGACGAAGGATGTGGCCGTCGTATCGACGGCGCGGGCGCGGAAGGCCTCGGCGATGCGCAAGGCCTCGGTCCGGGCCTCGCCGGACGAGACGACCTTGACCAGCGCCATCTCGCGCGCGACGTGCGGGCCCAGCGTCGTCAGGTCCGCCACGCGGTAGACCGGCACCAGCCGCCCGACCTGCGCCTTGATCTGCTCGATCACCTGGCGGGTGCCGGAGGTCACGATATTGATGCGCGACTGGTGGCGCGATTCCTCGACCGGGGCCACGGTCAGGCTTTCGATATTGTAGCCGCGACCCGAGAACAGGCCGATCACGCGCGCCAGCACGCCGCTTTCGTTTTCGACCAGAATGGAAATGACCGCGGAGATCGTCGTCTCCTCCTGCGTGGTCATGATGGATTCATTCCTGAAAGGGACCGGCGGGGAACGTGCCCCGTGCCGGTGAACGATGAAAGACGCGGCCGGGGTCCGCCCGGCCGGGGGACGAGGGTGCCGTGGTCAGACCAGCATGCGTCCCTCGGCACTGACCGTGACCTCGCCATCCTGTTCGGGGCCGAGCAGCATCTGGTTGTGGGCCGCGCCGGAGGGAATCATCGGATAGACGTTTTCGTCCTGCGCCACGCAGATATCGGCCACCACCGCACCGGGTTCGGCCAGCATGGCGCGGATCACGTCGTCCAGTTCACCCACGCAGGTCGCGCGCATACCCCTGGCATGGAAGCTTTCGGCCAGGCGGACGAAATCGGGCAGCGCCGCGCTGTAGCTTTCGGAATAGCGCGAACCATGCAGCAGTTCCTGCCACTGGCGGACCATGCCCATATACTGGTTGTTCAGGATGAACAGCTTCACCGGCAGGCGATACTGGGCGATGGTCCCCAGTTCCTGGATGTTCATCAGGGTCGAGGCCTCGCCCGCGATGTCGATCACCAGCGCGTCGGGATGGGCGATCTGCGCCCCCACCGCCGCCGGCAGGCCATAGCCCATCGTGCCCAGCCCGCCCGAGGTCAGCCAGCGGTTCGGCCGGTCGAACTGGAAATGCTGGGCGGCCCACATCTGGTGCTGCCCGACCTCGGTCGAGACATAGGTGTCGCGGCCGGTTTCCATGGCCAGTTCATACAGCCGCCGCACCGCATGCTGGGGGCGGATGATGGCCGACGGCGTCATGTCCTGCGTGAAATGCAGGCTGCGGATGCCGCGCCAGGCGTCGATCTGCTGCCACCACTGGGCCAGCGCCGCCTTGTCCGGTGCTCCGTTCTGGCGCTCCCATTCCTCGATCATCATGTCGATGACGCGGCCGGCATCGCCCAGCACCGGCACATCGACCTGCACGATCTTGTTGATCTGCGACGGGTCGATATCCGCATGGATCTTGAACGAGTCCGGCGAGAACGCGTCCAGCCGCCCGGTGACGCGGTCGTCGAACCGCGCGCCCAGCGCGATCAGCACGTCGCACCCATGGGTGGCCAGGTTGGCCTCGTACGTGCCGTGCATGCCCAGCATGCCCAGGAACTGGCGGTCCGTGGTGGGAAACGCGCCCAGCCCCATCAGGGTGGAGGTGCAGGGAAAGCCGGTCATGCGCACCAGACGGCCCAGCGATTCCCCGGCGCCGGGGCCGGAATTGATGATGCCGCCGCCGGTATAGAACAGCGGCCGCTTCGCCCCCTTCATCGCCGCCACCGCGCGGGACACGGCCTCGCGGTCCGGTTCCGTGCGCGGACGATAGGACGGATGCGGCGCGCGCGAGGCCGGCTGATAGGGCGCGGGGCCCACCGTCAGGTTCTTCGGCAGGTCCACCAGCACCGGGCCGGGGCGGCCGCTGCGCGCGATGTGGAAGGCTTCATGCACCACGCGGGCCAGGTCGCCCGGGCGCCGGACCAGGTAATTATGCTTGGTCGCCGGACGGGTGATGCCCGTCGTGTCGGCCTCTTGGAACGCATCGGTGCCGATCAGCGGCACGCCGACCTGCCCCGAGAAGCAGACGACCGGGATCGAGTCCATCAGCGCGTCGACCAGGCCGGTCACCGCGTTGGTGGCGCCGGGGCCGCTGGTGACCAGCACCACGCCGACCTTGCCGGTCGAGCGGGCATAGGCCTCGGCGGCGTGGACAGCCGCCTGCTCGTGCCGGACCAACACGTGGCGGATGGCGTTCTGCCGGAACAGCGCGTCATAGATCGGCAGCACCGCGCCGCCCGGATAGCCGAAGACGACCTCGACCCCCTGATCGGCGAGAACGCGAAGCAGGACCTCGGCCCCGGAGAGGACGACGTCCCCCGCCTGGGCGCGCGCGGTCGGCTTCAGATCGTTCAGGTTCGGTGTCGCGTTCATGATCCCTGCTCCTCCGTCCGGTGGTTCCGATTGGGCCCGACAGGCCCCGCCCGGACGGAATGTCGGCTGGGTTTAGGGAAACTGTCGGCCCACGTCAATGCGCATTAGAATAAAAGAAACGGCATCCGCATAATTTCTTTCCATTTGTTGCGCATCTCCACCCATACGGGTGCCGATCACCAGGCTGTCGGCGGGTCCGGCCAGGTCGTGATGGGCAAACCACGTCGATTGCCGCCGCGTGTAGCGCCCCGTCGCCAGCACGGCGCGGTGCGTGGCCTCGTCCAGCGTCAGGTCGCCGCGCAGGTGGGCGGCCAGTTCCGGCACGCCATGGGCGCGCATGGCCGGCAGGGCGGGCGGCAGACCCTGGGCCAGCAGGGCCCGGACCTCGTCCAGTGCCCCGCCCTGGACCATGGCGGCGAAACGCACGGCGATGGCCGCGCGCAGGGTATCGCGCGGCGGGTCCAGGCGGACCGCGACCCGCCGGCAGGCCAGAGGCGGCAGGGTGGCCGTGCGGCGCCAATGGGCCATGCCGTGCCCGGTGCCCGACCAGACCTCCCACGCGCGGGCGACGCGCTGGCTGTCGGCGGGGTGCAGCGCGGCGGCGCTTTCGGGATCGACGGCGGCCAGGCGGTCATGCAGGGCGGCGGGCCCTTCGGCATCGACCAGCCGGCGGGCCTCGGCCCTTGCCTCGGGCCCGGGGTCGGGAATGTCGGTCAGCCCGTCGGTCAGGGCGCGCAGATACATGCCGGTGCCCCCGCACAGGATCGGGGTGCGGCCCGCCGCCCAGGCGGCTTCGATTTCCGCCACCGCGCGGCCACGCCACCACGCCACGCTGCCGGTTTCCGTCGCGGGCAGGACGCCGTACAGCCTGTGCGGGCATTCGGCCTCGTCCGCCGGGGTGGGGCGGGCGGTCAGGATGCGCAGGTCGCGATAGACCTGCATCGAATCCGCGTTGACGATCGTGCCGTCCACCGCCCGCGCCACCGCCATGGCCAGGGCCGATTTGCCCGAGCAGGTCGGCCCCGCGATCACCAGCACGGGCCGGTCCCGTGCATCCGCCGCTTGCGTCATGCGGTCATCCCTGCCACACGCCTGTGCGCCATGTCGCTGTCCCATATCCTTACGCTCGTCGCCAACCGCGACGCCACGACCCTGACCGATGCCCATGTCAGCGCCGCGCGCGACATGGTGAAGGGCGGGCCGCCCAGCATCCTGTCGCCGGGCGAGGCCGTGGACATTCCCTGCCCCGCCCCCGGTCCGGGCATGCCGACGCTGGACACGATCCGCGCCGTGTTCGGCCCGCGCCATATCGACACCCTTCTGACGCGTTCGCGCGGGCGGCGCAAAGGGCTTCTGATCGCGGACATGGACAGCACCATCGTCGCCAACGAAACGCTGGACGACCTGGCCGCCCATGCCGGCATCGGCGAACGCATCGCCGCGATCACCCGCCGGTCGATGAATGGCGAGATCGATTTCGCCACCGCCCTGCGCGAGCGTGTGGGCCTGCTGGCCGGCCTACCGGCGTCGCTGCTGGAAACCGCCTGGAAGGATGTACGGCTGAACGAGGGCGCACGCACCCTGGTGGCCACCATGCGCGCGCGCAACGCCCGCACCGCGCTGGTCTCGGGCGGATTCACCTTCTTCACCGGGCGGGTCGCGGCGCTGTGCGGGTTTTCCGAACACCACGCCAACACGCTGGACATCCGCGACGGGACCCTGACCGGCACGGTCGGCGAGCCGATCCTGGGCCCGGACGCCAAGCGCGCGCATCTGCACCGCCTGGCCGAGGCCGGGCGGCTGAAGCTGGCCGCCACGCTGGCGGTGGGCGACGGGGCGAACGACCTGGACATGCTGCGCGATGCCGGGCTGGGCATCGCCTTCCACGGCAAGCCGATCGTGCGTACCGCGATCGGCAACCGGGTGGATCATACCACCCTGCGGACGCTGCTGTTCGCGCAGGGGTATCCGGTGGGGGCCTTCGTTACCGGGGAATAGGACGTTCCTTTTCCGAGGAAAAGGAAGAGATCATCCCCAGATCCGGTGACGGCTGCCCCCTGGCCCGCCGGGACGACGCATCCTGCGCCTCGATGAACACATGGCTGACCTCGGGGAAGGCCGCGCGGATGCGGTCCTCGATACGCGAGACGCTGCGTTCCACGTGGCCCGCGCTCTGCCCGTCATCGAAATCCAGGCTGATCGCCACCAGCACGTCGGACGGCCCGAAATGCATCGAGCGGATCTCGTTCATGCCCAGCACGCCCGGTTCGGCCAGGGCGATGGCGCGGATGCGCGCCAGGCCCTCGGCCGCCATGCCCTCGCCGGTCAGCAGGGACTGGGTTTCCCACGCCAGGACGGCGGCGGTCAGCGTCAGGATCACGCCGATCAGCACCGACGCCACTCCGTCCAGCATCGGCTGGCCAAGCCATTCCGACAGGATCGTGCCCAGCAGCGCGACCCCCAGCCCGCACAGGGCGGCCGTGTCCTCGAACAGGACGGTGAAGACGGTGGGGTCCTTGCTATGGCGCACGGCCTCGATCCAGCCCCGTCGCCCCTTGCCGTGGCGGCGGAATTCCCGCAGCGCGGTCAGCCAGACCGCGCCCTCGAACAGGATAGCGAGGCCCAGCACGACATAATTGACCACCGCATGGTCCACCGGATGGGGATGGCGGATCTTGCTGACCCCCTCGAAGATCGACACCCCGGCGCCGACCCCGAAGATCAGCAACGCCACCACGAAGGTCCAGAAATACAGCTCCAGCCCGTACCCGAACGGATGCAGCGGCGTCGCCGGCCGGGCGGCGCGGCGCAGGCCGACCAGCAGCAGAACCTGGTTGCCGGTATCGATCAGCGAATGAATGGCCTCGCTCAGCATCGCGGCGCTGCCGGTCAATGCGGCGGCGGCGAACTTGACGATGGCGATCAGCAGGTTGCCCGACAGGGCGGCATAGATCACGAAACGGGAAGAGGAGGCAGCCATGAACGCTCCAGGCCGGGCAGGGGATGAAACCATAGACCGGATCATGGCCACGCCGAAGGGGGCGAGCCGCGTTGATGCCGGCGGATGTTGCAGGCCGGTCGGGACGCATTTTATAAGAAACTGTTTCAAACGCCTCCAAGAGCCTGATTGAAAATGTGGGCTGGTGAGCGAGAGCGGCCCTTCGGCCGCGTCCGGCGTGTGTTTTTGAGCACCGGAGCGGAGCGGCCTTGATGGCCGTGAGCACCGGAGCGCAAGAAACGCGCGTCGGATCGCCACCAGCGCGCATTTGCAAACAGGCTCCAAGCGGGTGGGACAACCCTGCCATCGACCCACCTCCTCGGACGGAGTTTCCGGTGCGTACCACAGTCATCCAGATGGCCCCCGGCGCGTCCCTGCCGGACAATATCGCCCAGACCGGCCGCCTGATCGCCGAAGCGGTGGCCGCCGACCGGCCCGACCTGGTGGTCCTGCCGGAAATATGGAGTTGCCTGGGCGGCACGGCCGAGGTGAAGTTCGCCAACGCCGAGGACCTGCCCGCCCCCGGACAATCCATCCCGAATCCGCCCGGCGCGGGACCGCTCTATCGCTTCCTGAGCGAGGCCGCGCGCGCCCACGGCATTACCCTGCATGGCGGGTCCATCGGCCAGCGCCATGGCGACCGGCTGCTGAACACCACCCTGGTCTTCGGCCCGGACGGGGTGGAACACGCGCGCTACAGCAAGATCCATCTGTTCGACATCACCACGCCGGGGGGCGAGGGCTACCGCGAAAGCGCAACCTATGCCCCGGGTGATACGGTGGTGACGGTGCCGGTGGGGCCGTTCACCGCCGGCCTGGCCATCTGCTACGATATCCGCTTTGGCGAACTGTTCCTGGCCCTGCGCAAGCGGGGGGCGAACCTGATCGTGCTGCCGGCGGCCTTTACCGCCGAAACGGGCGAGGCCCATTGGGCCACGCTGCTGCGGGCCCGCGCGATCGAAACCCAGTGCTGGGTCGTGGCCTGCGGCACCACCGGCACCCATATCGATGCCGGCGGCCATGCCCGGCGGACATATGGGCATTCCATGATCATCGATCCCTGGGGCACCGTCGTGGCCCAGGCATCGAACGGGGTCGGGTGGGTCACGGCGCGCCTGGACCTGGACCACGTCGCCCGTGTCCGCGCCGGGATACCGGTGATGGACCACCGCCGCCTGACGGCGTGACCGGGATGCGCCCCGTCCGGCCCGCGTCCTCCATGAAAGCAGGCCCGCGATGAACGACGTTCATCCCCCTGTCTGGCCCTCTGGCGGGGCGCCGCGCCGCTTCGCCTTCGTCGCCGCACCGAATGCCGCCGCGCGCCGGATGCAGGCGGACCTGATCGCCCGCTATGGCCAGCATACGCCCCACGAGGCCGAGGCCGTGATCTGCCTGGGCGGCGACGGGTTCATGCTGGAAATTCTGCATACCATGCTGGGGCGGCCGACCCCGGTCTACGGCATCAATTGCGGAACGGTCGGCTTCCTGATGAACCCCGCCGTCCCCGACGACCTGCCCGAGCACCTGGTCCGGACGCAGGCTGCCACGCTGCACCCGCTGCGGATGCGCACCACCACGAAATCCGGCACCGTGACCGAGGCCCTGGCCCTGAACGACGTGTTCCTGTTCCGCCAGACGCGGCAGGCCGCCAAGATCGAGATCCAGGTGGACGGCCGGGTCAGGATGCCCGAACTGATCTGCGACGGCGTGCTGGTCGCCACCCCGGCGGGATCGACGGCCTACAACCTGTCGGCGCACGGGCCGATCGTGCCGTTATCGGCGAACCTGCTGCCGCTGACCCCCATCAGCGCCTTCCGCCCCCGACGCTGGCGCGGCGCGCTGCTGCCCTCGACCGCGCAGGTGACGGTCACGATCCTGGAAAGCGACAAGCGCCCCGTCGCAGCGGTCGCGGACTTCACCGAGGTGCGCGACGTCGTCTCGGTCCAGATCGCCGAGGACCGCGCCATGCAGACGACGCTGCTGTTCGACCCGGACCAGAGCCTGTCGGAACGGATCCTGGCCGAGCAGTTCACGGTGTGATCTTACCGCCCAACCGGCCGGAACGTTCCGGACCGCAGTGAATCCTCGATGTCCTCCAGCGTCGTCCCGACCGTTTCCGGCACGTATTTCCAGACGAACAGGAAGGAAATGACGTTGATGACGCCGAACAGCCAGAAGGTTCCGGTCGTGCCCATGGCCTGGACCAGCGACAGGGTGACGAGCGAGACGATCGTGTCGCACAGCCACACCGTCGCGCTGGCCAGCCCCATGGCCTTGCTGCGGATGGCGAGTGGGAAGACCTCCGCCGCCACAAGCCAGACCGCGACCGAGAGAGAGCCGAAATTGAAGAAGATATAGCCCAGCAGCGAGGCGACCATCAGCACCATGCGCACGCCGCCGAGCGGCGCAGGGTCCAGGAAGACGGCGCCGAGCACGAAAAGCGACAGGGCGGCAAAGGGCAGCATGACAAGCATCATCCGCCGCCGGCCGACCCTGTCGATCAGCGCGATGCCCATCGCCGTGGTGATGGTCGATGTCACCCCCACCGAGACCGATGTCAGCAGGGCGGCGGAATGCGCCAGCCCCGTCTGCGAGAGAATGATCGGGGCGTAATAGACGATCACGTTCGGGCCCGAGAGCTGCGACAGGGCCGCAATGCCCAGGGCCGCGATCAGGGCCGGGCGAACCCAGCGACGGCGCAGGTCCCCCCATCCTGCCTTGGTGGTCTCCGTATCGGCCGCCGTCAGCACATCGGTCAGTTCGCGACGCACATGCCGATGGTGGCCGCGGAGCCGGTACAGGATCGATACCGCGCGTCGCTCCTGCTGGTGATGCAACAGCCAGCGGGGGCTTTCGGGCAGGAACATCATGCCCAAGGCCAGGAGCACGGCCGGGATCACCCCCAGCATGAACATGGGCCGCCAGGAGTCCGCCGTTCCCGACAATTCGTAGCCGACGAAAAAGGACAGCAGCAGCCCGAGGGAAAAGACAAGCTGGAACAGCGAGACCAGCCCACCGCGCCGTTCGGCGGGGGCGAGTTCGGCGACATAGACCGGAACGATCTGCGTCGTCGCGCCGATCGCCACGCCAAGCCACAGCCGCGCGAAGATCAGCACGCCGACAGTGGGCGCCATGCCGCATCCGATCGACGCCACGATAAAAATGGCGGCCGCGACCATGATGGCGGGGCGCCGCCCCCACCGGTCCGAGATCGGCCCGCTTGAAACGGCGCCGAAGATCGCCCCGATATTCAGCGCCGCCGCGATCCATTCCTGTCCCGACGTCGACAGCGAGAATGTCTGCGTGATGAAGATCAGCGCCGACGCGATGATGCCGGTATCGTATCCGAACAGCAGCCCGCCCACGGCCGCCACCGCAGCGGCGACCGAGACATAGCGCCGCGCGGATACGGTGCGGTCGCCCAGTCGCTCGATCGCCGGCATGACCGAAAAGGCCCGCCGGTGCCTTTCGCTGTTTTCGGTGTCACGCGCAATGTCGGCCGTGCTTGAGCTTGCCATTCCCCGGGTCCCTTCGCGATCGGGCGCTGCCGTCGTTCACATCAGTCGGACGAACCGAAAATGTCCTGGAGCGCGCGCTTCATGACGCCGGCATCCAGCGTCTTGCCCAGCCACAATTCCACGCCGATCACGCCCTGATTGACGAGCATGCCCAGCCCGTCGAGCGGCGTGCAGCCCCGCGCCTTGGCCTCGCGGAGCAGGTGTGTCCTGGGGGGATTCGGGATCACGTCGGCGACGATGTGCCCTTTCTTCAGGCTGTCCAGCGCGATGGGCGGAATGGCCTCCTTGTCGCCCAGGCCGATCGAGGTGGCGTTGATGACGATATCGACGTCGTCCGGGACGCGCGCCTCGCCGTCCCATGGCTTCGCGGTCGCGTCGCTTCGGGTATTGTCGCGCACCAGCGCCGCGATGGTTTCGGCCTTCGCCGGGTCGCGGTTGATGACGGTGATATGGGCCGTGCCGGCCAGTCCCAGTTCCACGGCAATCGCCCGGGCGGCGCCGCCCGCGCCCAGCAGCAGGATCTTCTTGCCGCGCGGGTCGGTGACGTCCTTCAGCGAGGCCAGGAAGCCCTTGCCGTCCGTGTTGTCGCCGGTCAGCTTGCCGTCGCGGATCGTCACGCAGTTGACCGCCCCGATAATCCGCGCGGCCTCGGACAATGCGTCCAGGTGCTGGATCACCGCGACCTTATGCGGCAGCGAGCAATTGAATCCCACCCATTCCATCGCCTTCGCGCCGCGAACGGCATCGGCCAGATTGTCGGGTTTCACATCGCAGTTGATGTAGCGCGCGTCGATATCGTGATGGCGATAGGCCGCCTCGATCATGGCGACCGTCGGGTTGTCGGCACACGGCGTGGAGAAAGATCCCGTCAGGATACTCAGGAAGCTCTTGTCGGTCATGCGGCGCTCCGGAAACTAGGGTTGCGGCTGTCTTGCATAGCTATGCACAATGGTATCGGTATGTCCAAGGTTGGGACATGACGCAAAGTTAAAGCCGTGACCGGGCGCTGCCGCATGCGATCAATTGTGCGTCAGTCACGGTTTTACGAAATGTTGGCGGAGACGGGATACGATGGGTGCCGAAGGCAGGACGGAGCAGATCGGTAAGCGGATAATCGCAGCGTTTCTATTCTGTGCGCTGGCGGCGCCCTGGGGCGCACGCGCGGCGGACAGCGTGGACTATGGCGCGCCCCCCTCGGGCAACGTGACCGTCGCGGCGCGCTTTGCCGACATGCAGCCGTCGGGCATCGTGGTGCTGCCCGATGGCAGCGTGATCCTGGGCTTTCCCCGCAGCGCGCAGGATCATGCGGGGCCGAGGCTGGCCCGCCTGACCGTGACCAGGGACGGACCACCCGGCCTGGCCCCCTACCCCGACGCCGCGACGCAGGCCCGGCTGATCTCGCCGCTGGGCATGACGCTGGACGCGCGCGGACGGATCTGGATCGTCGACGAGGGCACCGTGGCCGGCACCCCCGGCCCGGCAACGCCCGCGCTGGTGATGATCGACCCCGCGCCGGGCGGCGCGGGGGTCAGGACGCTGAAGCTGCACGCCCCCGCCATCCGTCCGGACAGCCATGTCAACGACCTGCGGATCGACCTGACGCACGGTCGCGCGGGCCTGGCCTTCGTCACCGATACGTCGCTGGCCGACCATCCGGCGATCATCGTCGTCGACCTGGCGAGCGAAAAGGCATGGCGGGTGCTGGACGACGACGCCTCCACCCGCGCCACGCCGGGCTTTGCGATGGAGGTGGACGGCCAGATGCACCGCTTCGACCTCGCCCACCCCGCCATGGGCCAGGGCGGCGCGGACGGAATCGCGATCAGCCCCGACAGTGCGACGCTCTACTGGCAGCCTTTGTCCGGACGCCGGCTCTACAGCGCGCCGACTGCCGTTCTGGGCAATCCCCTTGCCAGCCGTGCGGCACTGGCGCAAACGGTGCGCGATGAAGGCGAGACTGGGGTGGTGGACGGCATGGCGACCGCGCCGGACGGCAGCCTGTACCTGACGGACCTGGAACGCCACGCCATCCTGCACCGCGCGACCGACGGCACGCTGTCGATGGTGACCCACGACCCGCGCCTGATCTCGCCGGACGGGCTGGCGCTGCAGGGCGATACGCTGTGGCTGACGGTCGGCCAGTGGTCACGCCTGCCGGTCTTCCATGGCGGCCATGACCGGCAGGAACGCCCGTGGATCGTTGCGCGTATCCGGGTTCCGTAGTGCGGTAGTCTTTGTTCTTTTTTGAAAAAAGAATCAAAAAACTTTCAATTGGTTTGAGGACTTTGTGCCGGGTGCTGCGATGCAGCTTAACGAATAAAAGTCTTTTTGCTTCTTTTTCTTCAGAAAAAGAAGCACCCTTCCAGGTCTGCGAACTGCGGGACTCGAACCGACACGTTACAGTTGCCCATAGGCTTTTACCCAGGGAAATTCCCCTTTGTTTCGTATGGTCAATATCTACGCCAAGCATTATGGGAAAGGCAAATAGGGGGCAGGGTGAGGCCAATATTAATTGATATTCTTATAAGTCTCTCTTTAAGGTTGATTGGCTGATTTGGGGGGATGCCGACGTGGAGGGCTCGAAAAACCCTCTGGTTTTGCGGCTTTCTCTGTGATTCCATTTCTTCTGCGTTGATTGAGGGAATAGCGCTATGAAGCAGTCTGGTTTCTTTGACGTTGAAGAGCGGCTTGCCCGATTGAGCGGGCTTGGCGATCAGCTCGAAGCGTTTTCCCGGACTGTGGATTTTGAAGTCTTCCGCCCTGATCTGGAGCAGGCTTTGGCGTATTCAGACGGCAGTAAAGGCGGGCGTCCGCCGTTTGATCCGGTACTGATGTTCAAGATCCTGATGATCCAGACGCTGAATAATTTGTCTGATGAGCGGACAGAGTATCTGATCAATGACCGCCTGTCGTTCATGCGTTTCCTTGGCCTGGGGCTGTCGGACCGTGTGCCGGATGCCAAAACGGTCTGGCTGTTCCGTGAACGCCTGACCCAGGCGGGAGCCATTGAAAGACTGTTTGGCCGGTTTGATGCAACTCTGCGGAACGCCGGTTATCTCCCGATGTCCGGCCAGATCCTGGATGCCACACTGGTAGCTGCTCCCAAGCAGCGCAATACGAACGCTGAGAAAGCCGATCTTCGGGAAGGGCGTATTCCTGAAGACTGGCAGGACAAACCCGCAAAGCTGTCGCACAAGGACCGTCATGCGCGCTGGACACTGAAGTTCACCAAAGCAAAGCGGCAGGATGATGGAACCATGCCATCCAGCGATCTCGCCATCCCGTTCTTTGGCTATAAATCGCACATTTCCATCGATCGGAAATTCCGGTTCATCCGAAAATGGAAGACGACGGATGCCGCCGCCAGTGATGGTGCGCGATTGCGAGACGGGCTGTTGGATAAAACCAATACGGCCTCAAGCGTTTGGGCCGACACGGCGTACCGCTCCAAAGCCAACGAAGACTTCATGGAAAAGCAGGGTTTTGTCTCAAAGGTTCACAGAAAAAAGCCGCATCTCAAGCCTATGCCCCAACATATCCAGAAATCGAATGCTGGAAAGTCGGTCATCCGCTCGCGTGTCGAGCATGTCTTTGCCGATCAGAAATCGCAAATGGGTTTGTTCGTCCGAACTATCGGTATCACCCGGGCCACCATGAGGATCGGCCTGGCCAATATCGTCTATAATATGCGCCGCTTCCTCTTCTTGGAGCGGATGAACGCGAGCGCGTAGTCATCCAGCCGGACAGCAGTCCCCGATCTGCTCAAAGCGCAGATCAAAAGCCAACCAAAAACCATCAATCAAATCGCCAAAAGCCTTAAATCACCAGCCAAGCACATCAATCAACGGTTCTTCGATCCCTCCACGTGATATGAAAACACCCCCGTCATTCCATTATGGGATGCTGCGCACCAAGCGCCTGCCACTCCCTGAGCCTCACCAATGCAAAGAAAAGCGCCTCCTAAGAGCCTGTTTGGAAAGTCATGGATGAGCGTTTCTTCGGGTGAGATTGGCGCCCATGGCGACGAAGATCATGGCCTGTGAGACATCGATGCGACGCTCGTAATCGCGCACGAGGCGTCGCCATCGGGTCATCCATCCGAAGGTTCGCTCCACGACCCAGCGCCGGGGGAGAACCTCAAAGCCTTTCGCTCCGTCCCTGCGACGGATCACCTCGACGACGAAGTCCAGGTAGGCAGCCTTGTCCATCAACTGGAGCCGGTCATAGGCACCGTCCGCGAATAGATGCTTGACCCACGGCCAGCGCTTGCGGATCGCGTCCAGGATCATCTGCGCTCCGGCGCTGTCGGAGATGTCCGCCGGCGTCAGGTTGACCATCAGCAGGCGTCCGTCCGTATCCACGGCGATATGCCGCTTGCGCCCGACAATCTTCTTTCCAGCGTCGTAACCTCTTGTTTTCGCGTGCGGCGCCTTGATGCTCTGGCTGTCGATCACTCCGGCCGAAGGGCTGGCTTCACGGCCCGAGCGCTCCCGGTCAAGCATCAGTTCCACATCATGAATGGTCTGGAACAGGAACCGCCGGGCCAATTCCCTGAACCAACCATAGACCGTACGCCAATGCCCGAAATGGATCGGCAGCATTCGCCAGCCGCAGCCGGATCGAACCAGGTAACGAACCGCGTTGATCACCTCGCGGAATTCGATCTCGCGCGGACGCCCCGTGCGTCCCGGCTCGGGCATCAGTGGCGCGATGCGCGCCCATTCCTCCTCCGTCATATCAGACGGATAACGCTTCGTCTTGCGGGTAATCCTGGCCATGCGGCCTCTCTGCTCTGGCGTCCACATCCAGAGCTTGAATCACACTTCAGCGACTTTCCAAACAGGCTCTAACCGTTGGTACCGATGAC
The DNA here is from genome assembly GCF_000067045.1 of Gluconacetobacter diazotrophicus PA1 5. Classification (NCBI taxonomy): domain Bacteria; kingdom Pseudomonadati; phylum Pseudomonadota; class Alphaproteobacteria; order Acetobacterales; family Acetobacteraceae; genus Gluconacetobacter; species Gluconacetobacter diazotrophicus. Next base: position 10,546 of record NC_010125.1, on the reverse strand, counting down.
CAGATCATGCCTGATCGGCCCCGTATGAACACGACCATTGAAATACGCCATGTTGCTGCCGACGCGGAAATCGTCCGCCGTCGTCGTCGCCGTTGCTTTCGACGTATAGAAACCATCGGTGCCGTCCTTCGCGGCCAGCGTATCGCTAAGAGCCCGATCCGAAAGTTTTTGAACAATACCAGCCTGTTGTGATTCATCCGTCTTTGCGAAGAGATGGAGTGAATGGTGACATGGACTGGTATTGCCCGACGTGAACATAGCCGGGAAGGGTTGCGATATCCATCGGATATGACGGACGGGGAGTGGGCTTTGATCATGCCATTTGTACCCCCGGCGAAACGGGGCGGTCGCCCCCGCACTACGGATATGCGCGAGGTGGTCAACGCGATGCTCTACATAGCCTCGGCCGGGTGTGCGTGGCGCCTGCTGCCGAAATGCTTTCCGCCGGTCTCGACCGTCAGGCGCTATTTTTACGCCTGGCGTGGTGCCGGAGTGTTCGAAGTCATGAATACGGTGCTGGTCATGAGCCTGCGCGAGATCGAGGGGCGTGAAGCCTCTCCGAGCGCGGGCGTGATTGACAGCCAGTCGGTGAAAACCACGGAAAGTGGCGGGCTTTCGGGCTATGACGCGGGGAAGAAGGTCAAGGGCCGCAAGCGCCATATTGTGACGGATACCTGCGGCTTCCTGATCTTTCTCCTCGTTCATGCCGCCGACATCCAGGACCGTGATGGGGCTGTTGATGTCCTGGCAGCGATACGCAGGCGCTTTCCCTGGCTGCGCCACATCTTCGCTGATGGCGGCTATGCTGGCGACAAATTGCGATCCGCGCTCGCCTCCATGGGAAAATGGACCCTTGAAATCATCAGGCGGTCCGATACGGCGAAGGGCTTTCAGATCCTGCCGCGCCGCTGGGTGGTTGAACGGACATTCGCATGGCTGGGACGGTGCAGGCGGCTCGCCAAAGACTGGGAACAATCCATTGCTTCCTCAACCGCATGGACATTGATCGCCTCGATCCGAATGCTCACACGACGGACAGCAAGGCATTGTCACGGTTGAAGAACTTTCGGATCGGGCTCTAAGCAGGCTGTCGGATTGGGCGCTGCCGTAGTGATGAGTGATGGCGACGACGGCGTTTATGCGGCCGTCAGTCGCGTGATCCTACGGCAATTATATGCGAGGGCGACGAGCGTCCATTCTGTTGCGACGTTGGGGAGGCCACGGAGATGGAAACGGGTGAAGCCCATGGCGCTCTTGATGATACCGAAGACCGGTTCGACGGTCTGCTTGCGTAAGGCGTAAAGGGCTTTTGCCGGGTTCTGTTGCAGCCTGGCCTTCATTTCCAGGCGCCAGGGCTCGGTGATCCGGCGCGGCTCCCTGGGTGGCGGTTCTGGCCGGAAGTCATAAGGGCGCCGATTCACAGGGCGTCCGATGGCGACCAGCGGGTCCACGCCGCTGGCCTGCAACGTTTCGACGGCTTTGCCGCTGGCGAAACCCGTGTCGGCGAGGACGGTTCGTGGCAGGCCGATCCTCTCCTCCATACCCAGGATGGTGGCGGCGAAGCTGGGCGCGTCCGCCGTCGTCGCAACGACGCCATTTTCCAAGATCAACTGGCTGCCCTCGGCACAAACCACGGCCTGGGCATTGTAGGCTTGCCGGTATTCATGCGCGTCGGATCGGCGCATCAGCTTGCTGTCCGGATCGGCCAAGGCGATCTGCCCGGCTGTTGGCCGCTCATCTGCCCCCCGTTATGCCCGTCGAGCGGGTGCGCGTCACGCTCTATGGCTCGCTGGCCTGGACCGCTCATGGTCACGCCACCGACAAGGCCGTCATCCTGGGCCTGGCGGGCGAGACGCCCGACGGCATTGACCCGCTTGACCCACGGCCAGCGCTTGCGGATCGCGTCCAGGATCATCTGCGCTCCGGCGCTGTCGGAGATGTCCGCCGGCGTCAGGTTGACCATCAGCAGGCGTCCGTCCGTATCCACGGCGATATGCCGCTTGCGCCCGACATCTTCTTTCCAGCGTCGTAACCTCTTGTTTTCGCGTGCGGCGCCTTGATGCTCTGGCTGTCGATCACTCCGGCCGAAGGGCTGGCTTCACGGCCCGAGCGCTCCCGGTCAAGCATCAGTTCCACATCATGAATGGTCTGGAACAGGAACCGCCGGGCCAATTCCCTGAACCAACCATAGACCGTACGCCAATGCCCGAAATGGATCGGCAGCATTCGCCAGCCGCAGCCGGATCGAACCAGGTAACGAACCGCGTTGATCACCTCGCGGAATTCGATCTCGCGCGGACGCCCCGTGCGTCCCGGCTCGGGCATCAGTGGCGCGATGCGCGCCCATTCCTCCTCCGTCATATCAGACGGATAACGCTTCGTCTTGCGGGTAATCCTGGCCATGCGGCCTCTCTGCTCTGGCGTCCACATCCAGAGCTTGAATCACACTTCAGCGACTTTCCAAACAGGCTCTAACCACTGGCAACAACTCTCCCGACACACAATTGGATCGGGGGATCCTTTAACCGGGCATATTGCTTCCGGTCAGCGTTTTAGAGCCCGATCCGAAAGTTTTTGAACAATACCAGCCTGTTGTGATTCATCCGTCTTTGCGAAGAGATGGAGTGAATGGTGACATGGACTGGTATTGCCCGACGTGAACATAGCCGGGAAGGGTTGCGATATCCATCGGATATGACGGACGGGGAGTGGGCTTTGATCATGCCATTTGTACCCCCGGCGAAACGGGGCGGTCGCCCCCGCACTACGGATATGCGCGAGGTGGTCAACGCGATGCTCTACATAGCCTCGGCCGGGTGTGCGTGGCGCCTGCTGCCGAAATGCTTTCCGCCGGTCTCGACCGTCAGGCGCTATTTTTACGCCTGGCGTGGTGCCGGAGTGTTCGAAGTCATGAATACGGTGCTGGTCATGAGCCTGCGCGAGATCGAGGGGCGTGAAGCCTCTCCGAGCGCGGGCGTGATTGACAGCCAGTCGGTGAAAACCACGGAAAGTGGCGGGCTTTCGGGCTATGACGCGGGGAAGAAGGTCAAGGGCCGCAAGCGCCATATTGTGACGGATACCTGCGGCTTCCTGATCTTTCTCCTCGTTCATGCCGCCGACATCCAGGACCGTGATGGGGCTGTTGATGTCCTGGCAGCGATACGCAGGCGCTTTCCCTGGCTGCGCCACATCTTCGCTGATGGCGGCTATGCTGGCGACAAATTGCGATCCGCGCTCGCCTCCATGGGAAAATGGACCCTTGAAATCATCAGGCGGTCCGATACGGCGAAGGGCTTTCAGATCCTGCCGCGCCGCTGGGTGGTTGAACGGACATTCGCATGGCTGGGACGGTGCAGGCGGCTCGCCAAAGACTGGGAACAATCCATTGCTTCCTCAACCGCATGGACATTGATCGCCTCGATCCGAATGCTCACACGACGGACAGCAAGGCATTGTCACGGTTGAAGAACTTTCGGATCGGGCTCTTACGTCTCGGGAAAAACCAGCGCATAGCTTGTGCTTCTTCCTCCTGCCGCCTCCTTGGCCAGAATATTACGCGACACAAGATCATTAATATCTCGCAGGGCTGTATCCGGTGACGTCTTCGCCAGCTTCGCCCATTTGGATGATGTGAGCTTGCCCTCGAACCCGTCCAGAAGACGATTGAGCATGAGGCGTTGACGGTCATTGATCGATTGCCCGGCCAGATTGTCCCAGAAGCGGGCCTTCCGGATGACCTTTTCCAGGACCAGTTCAGCACGATCAAAGGCGCGATCCAGAGTCCCCAGAAACCAGTACAGCCAGGGCGTGATGTCCATATCGCCCTTCTGGGTGGCCTCAAGGATTGCGTAGTAATCCTTCCGGTCGTGGCGGATCTGATACCAACTCCTGTTTGTTAAAACCCATGTGCCCATTGTCGTAGCCCGAGGGACATGATGCGCCAGGGCTGGTCGACGAGCTGGTTCCAGGCGTGGCAGCAGATATCGACGATGTCGTCGTAGGTGCGGAAGATCCGGTTCGACAGCCAGGTATTGCGCATGAACTGCCAGACGTTTTCCACCGGATTGAGTTCGGGCGAGCGTGGCGGGAGCGGCAGGATGGTGATGTTGGCGGGGATATCGAGTTTCGGGCTGGTATGCCACGCTGCCTGATCGACGATGAGGATAGCGTGAGCGCCCGGCGCTACGGCCTGCGAGATCTCGTCGAGATGCCGGTTCATGGCGTGGAGGTTGCACCAGGGCAGGACGAGGGCCGCTCCCTTGCCTAGCGCCGGACAGATCGCTCCGAAGATCCAGGCCGAACGTGTGCGCTGATCGGCAGGCGCGCGTGGACGGGTGCCGCGTCTGGCCCAGCGGCGCGTCAGCTTCGTTTTCTGGCCGACCCTCGCCTCGTCGCCCCACCAGAGTTCGATGGCCTTGCCGGGATGCCGGGCCCGGGATCCCGGCCATGACGTGGGGAAGCTTTTTTAAAACGTCTGGGCCTCGGGATCTGGGCATGGTGCCGGGGGCGTCCGTCAGAAGGCGGAAGTCGAGGCCCCGGATAACGGCGCTCAGCCGGCTGCGCGAAAGAGAGACGCCGAATTCCTCATAAAGCCATTGCCCCAGATCAGCCTGCCGCCAGCGCACCACCCCATGCACGGCAGCGATCGGGCCGTCCTCGATCCGGCGCATCAGCGCTTCCAACATGGCTGGTGTCAGGCGGGGAACGACACCGCCCCCATGATGATCCCGCACGCCATCCGGGCCCTCGGCGTTGAAACGCACCACCCAGTCCCGCACAATCTGCCGATCCGTCCCAGCCAGTCGTGCCGCGTCTCCGCGTGACGCACCATCGTAGATCGCCGCCAGCGCCAGAAGCCGACGCGCCTGGCCCGCATGCCTCGTTGTCCGCGCCAGAGCACGCAGTCCCGCCGCATCATAATCCTCACGCAACGCTAACGCCCCGCCCATTCGGATGCCTCCCGCCCGGTTCGGCATCCTGTGAATCACAGCTCGTTCCAGAACGATACCGTCAGGCAATCACATATGAGTCAGGGCGGACCGGAGTTGGTATAACAAGCCACAGATGCGCAATGGCTGCCTTCAGCACTGGGTCCAGTGCATGCCCAGCATTGCACCAGTTGAGGAAGGCCTGCATCTCTACGGGCACCCTGCTGGCTGCCGGCGCCTCATAATGGACCTTCTCCCGTCCGACAGAACCTGACACGACCTGCATTGATCCGGTTCTGTCATCACGCCACTCGCCAACCAGAATGCGTGACATCCCGTTTCGTCCTGTGGGAAACAAAGCCGCATGCCAGGAGAACAGCCTTTCTTTGGTCAGCGGATCGGCATAATGCCGGGTCGCATCTAGCATCATCTCCACGACGCCTTCGACATCCCGATCCACCGGTGCCAGCGCGCCAATATCCATGCCCAGTCGCCGGGCGATGGAGGAGCGAACCTGCTCGCGATCAAGGTTTTCACCCTCAATCTCGCTCGACTTGATGACGTCTTCCGTTAGGGTCTGGATTACGGCTTCCGACCTGAAATCGAAGCCGAGACTTTCCATGCGCCCCAGAAGCCGCCCCTGCCGGTGACGCACCGCAGCCAATTCATGGGAGATAGTGTCTTTATCCCACCGGAAGCCCGGCCAGTCTTCATGCTGATGAATGTATCGCGTCATATTCCCGGCACTCCTCGCGGAGAATATGACGCTTAATCGTCGCAAGCCGCAAGGCTATATCCGCATTATATGCGACGAATACGTCTATTATTCAACGCACACACTGGTCGAGCGCCTAGCAGAGGAACTCCCGCTGTCTTCTCCACCCCTTCCAAAAAGCTGTGCCGCCTTTTTATTCCCGCAGCAACACCAGATCACCCTTCACCCTTTTAACGACGGAAAATGACGGCGATGGGGGGGGGAGCCGGTTGTCGGCTATGGGGCACCTATATCGGAAAGCAGCCATTCCCTGCGCTCATGACTATGACGGCTCCCGACCCATCCTTGGCATTCATTCACCCGACGGCGCGCTCAAGATGATCTTCAGTCGGGAGCATTTTACCGATCTGACGGCTCTTGTCGTGGTCTCGAGCGACCCGCCGGCGGCAGCCGCTATCGCTCCAGCTTATCCATGTTCAAACATATCATGAACAGGGATGGGGACGAGGAGCAGCACATTCACTTGAAAGATTGGCGGTCGACGGAAGGGCAGCGGCGGCGACCCCGCAGTCAGACGTAGTATTTGAAGGGCTGCTTCTCTTGTCCCTTGGCTGATCCCATCGTGAGGATGTCCCCGACCATGCGCGCGAACCGGACCGTTACCGGGAGGCCATCGTTGAAGTTGCAGCTGTTATAGTTGATCTTGGTTAGGCCCATGATGTCCTCGAGAACCGATCGTATCTCGGGCGTGGCATATTTGCTGCGCATGATCGTGATGTGGAGCGGATTTGGTGTCTCAGGCCCGATATAGGTATCCAGTTGGGGCACGTAGCCAGTCGTCCAGAGGTAGGCGGTCTGCTGATCGAGCAACAGCGCCGTGCCCCGCAGGACCGGATAATCCCCATCACGGAAGAGCTTGGTTTCACCGCCAGTCGTTCGAATCCGGACGCCGACCACGTTGGTCCCCTTGGGTGCGGCCGCGCAGAATGCGTTCCACTCCTCGTCGTTGAAGTAGGTCTGGCCGTGAATGAATAGCTCCAAGGGCGGCTCGTTATAGAGCTCTTGGTATGTCTCGAGCACAAGACTGAGCAGCCGCTTAGCTGCGTCGGGTTTCAGGTGATACTCATAGTCGCCCGTCTTCCATGGACCGTTAGCCCCGCGGAATACGACACCGTCTCCTTCGTTCAGAAACATCTGTGCTGCGCAGCAGGCATGTCCGTCAGGGTCATGGGGGAGGCTCTTGTAGACCATCCCGATATAGCAGACGCCTGGGCGGATCGTCGCCAGGCGCCACGGCGGCTTGGGTTGCGTCTTGTAATAGAGGCCTGTGGCAAGGTTCCAAGCGACCGTCGCAGCGTCCTGTGTCTTGCGTAGCGGATAGCCAGCCTTGTTCTTGAAGGCTTCAGGCGCGAGCGTGGTTTCGCGCACCAACTGCGTCGGCGCGATATTGAGGAACTCGGCTTTGATGCGCCGATGGAAATCCGGGACGTCAGCAAAGATGTCCTCGTCCGTCTGATCGATCACGCCGGCGGCCACCAGAAGTGGCAGGACCTTCTTGGCCTTCTGGCGCCGCGCGAATTCACCCGGAGCCATGGTGACCCCGCTGCGGCGGGATTCAGGGCGGCAACGGTCATAAATGATCTCGGGTAAAGCAAGCACCCATACATCGACCGCCTGCTCTTCGTTTCGCAAATGCTTACGCACGCGGTCGATGAAGAGCTTGGCGACCTTGTCGACGGCCTCGTGCAGGTTGACGATACTCGTCGCCTTCTCGATGTCCGCCGCTGGGATCGAGAGCGTGCTGATCTCGTCGGGCTCGAAGCTGATGCCAAATGCTTCCTCAAGACCGGGAAAATTCGCGAGGTGGAGGCGATCCTGCTTTTCGCCCTTGCCCGGCGGCGGGACGGAGACGACCTGCTGGATTTTACGGGACCAGGAGCGGAAATGACCGATCCCTTCCGTCGTCCCAACCACGCCGACTCGAATCTCGCGCATTTTTTTTGAACGGGCATGCGGGCCGTAGAGGAACAGGCCATCTTTCGGGTGGGGGCTCAGTTGTCCGAAGGCAAATTCGAGATCGGGCTCATGGATATGGTCGACAATGAGTGATGTCTCCGGGAACTTCATGCCGGATACTCCGCGTCGGATTCAGGACGACCCAGTGTGCTCAGGTCGGTTTCTTCATCGTCTCCGCTCTGCGAATCCGGCAGGTCCGTGCTGACCGGCGATGAGAACAGGATGGGAGCCGCTTCCAGGACGACATCTTCTGATGCCGATAGCCGAAGGCGGATATAGGCGGATTCTCCCGACAGCAATTCGAGAAACGCGAGCATGCGTCCATACCACTGTTTGTTGCGCCAGCCCTTACAGATCGTCCGCCGCAGCTTGTGCATCTTCCGCTTGTCGTCGATCTTAAGGCCATTAGCGGTCCCATTGTCGCCGGCAAACAGGACGCGAGACTTCAGCTTGAAGTGCCAGAAGGGCCAGAAATTCGGAAGCGCAGTGACCCCGAACTGCCAGATATGTCCTTTCGCGCGGTTGCGCAGCATAGAGGATCGGCGGTCACCCTGTTTGCCCCAGGGAATGCGCTGGCCGATCGCCGCGATCGCGGGGGAGGCGTGAAAGCCGGATCCGCCTGAGAATTGGTATTCGATCAGCCCCTTTTCCCGGCAGAAGGCGAACCAAGCCTGTTTCATCATGACATGGATCAGGTTCTGGGCCGGCTGCTTCCCGAGCCGCAGCTTGCGATCCCCCTCCTGGACGAGCCGATCCAGTGGGATGCTGCGTTTCAGTTTGAACCGCCCAACCGATGCGAAGGCTTCGGCGATCGCATCTTCCCTTTCGAAGGTGAGGATGCCGCCTCCTTGAACGGCAACAGGAAAAGGGTGGTTCGCCGCAAAGCGCTTCATACGGTCAAGATCGACGACGCCGGATGGCTCGTAAAAGTGAATGGCATCTGGGGCTTCGACGATCCGTAGCCAATTGGAAGTGAGCCGCTCCGGCTCATTCTTGAGTGGGATCGCGTCCCTTCGACGAAAAATCTCCCAGTTGGGGTTGATGATGGCAACATCCGCCTGTTTTGGTGCGCGCTGCCGTTTGAGTGTGTCGAGGAGTGTTCCCAGGCCCTCGCCCCAGCCTCGCACGAAATCGACGGCGATTGAGTCGCCGAGCCCCTTGATCTTGCGGCCCGGCTCGAGCTTGAGCTGAATGATAAAGCGATTATCGTTGATCGTTTTGGCAACGTCGAGTGCGATGTCGATGTCGTCCTGCATCGCCTGGTCATCGGCGGTCGCATTTCGGCACACGAGAAGGACCTTCGCTGCCCGGTGCTCAAGCGCGCGACTGACGTCGCGGCGCCCGCGATCGCCCGGCTGCAAAGTCAGGATGTCGGCAAAGACGTGATAGCCCTCTGCCTCCAGTTTTGGCGCAAGCCACAGAGTGAACTCGTCGTCCAATGGCGACGCTTTCAGGATGAAGAGAACGTCACGTGCCGGTGATTCAACATCGGAATTGGTGACTGTCGGCAATAGCCGGGCGAGGGCTGTCGGCATCGGCGCCGGCTTTGGCAAGGCGTCGGAGACAGCTTGTGTGACGATGGTCTTGAGGACGGCGCTATCCTGCGTCCAAAGCGCTTGATGGGCGATGACGATATGCGGGAATTTTCGCAGCAGGCCGTTGAGGTCGTCCTGACCAAAAATATCGCTGGTGCTGTGCAGCCAGGGTCCGATCGCGCCGGCCAGATCGGACTTGTTTTTAGGGGTTAAGGTGGCCGATGTCGTCAGGATGTATCGACTGGGCCCCAACCCATCGATGCTCGCACGCTCCGCCTTCATCTTCGAAAGGAGCTTGACCGACCCGGAGCGCAGATAGTGCTTGGCCTGCAGGATGATTGCGCCGTCTGCTGTGACATGCCGACCGTCCATCCCGTCGTCAGGCCCTTCAGGAAAGGCCTCGAAGCGAACCTCCAGTTCAGCACCAATCAGATCGCGGCACAGATCCTCAAATTGAGAATGGGATAGGTTGGCAAAATCATAATCCATCAGAACTATTTGTGGGATGCGTCGTGCGCGGTCAAGAACGCCTTGCAGATATATCGGGTGGTACCCCCGCATCTCCTTTCTCCAGACGATGCAGGGTTGAGCGGGAGACACCCATGGAAGCTGCGAAATCATCAACCGAGATTTTCCGGGCCCAGCGCGCAAGTGAAATGTCCGCCTCAAGCTTCGTGAGCACCCGACCGACAGACGGATAGACCGGTGCATTTTTTGATCTGGCTTTGTTGGCTCTGGCATTCATTGGTTCAAACCTGATACTTAATGCTTAAATTTTGTGTCATATAGTCAGAGCCTGTTTGGAAAGTCATGGATGAGCGTTTCTTCGGGTGAGATTGGCGCCCATGGCGACGAAGATCATGGCCTGTGAGACATCGATGCGACGCTCGTAATCGCGCACGAGGCGTCGCCATCGGGTCATCCATCCGAAGGTTCGCTCCACGACCCAGCGCCGGGGGAGAACCTCAAAGCCTTTCGCTCCGTCCCTGCGACGGATCACCTCGACGACGAAGTCCAGGTAGGCAGCCTTGTCCATCAACTGGAGCCGGTCATAGGCACCGTCCGCGAATAGATGCTTGACCCACGGCCAGCGCTTGCGGATCGCGTCCAGGATCATCTGCGCTCCGGCGCTGTCGGAGATGTCCGCCGGCGTCAGGTTGACCATCAGCAGGCGTCCGTCCGTATCCGCGGCGATATGCCGGTTGCGCCCGACAATCTTCTTTCCAGCGTCGTAACCTCTTGTTTTCGCGTGCGGCGCCTTGATGCTCTGGCTGTCGATCACTCCGGCCGAAGGGCTGGCTTCCCGGCCCGAGCGCTCCCGGTCAAGCTTAGTTCCCCTTCTGAATGGTCTG
>NC_010124.1 GCF_000067045.1 Gluconacetobacter diazotrophicus PA1 5 | reverse complement strand
GAACTGATCCGGCGGGATCATCCCGCGTACGGGGTGGTTCCAGCGCACCAGGGCCTCGCAGGCGGCGATCTGGTTGTCGGGCATGGTGTAAAGCGGCTGGAAATGCAGGCAGATCTGGCTGCTTCCGATGGCCGCGCGCAGCTCGTCGCCCAGCCGGGCCTTGTTGCGCATTTCGTAGCTGAGGCCGGCATCGAACGAATGAAAGCAGTTCCGCCCCAGCGCCTTGGCCTTGTACAGCGCGATATCGGCATGTTGCCGCAGCAGATCGGATGAACCCGCATCCGCCGGATAGGATGCCGATCCGATGCTGGCGCCGATCGCGACGTGCTGGCCGTCGATGACGTAGGGCCGGCCCGTTGGCCGTATTCAGGACGTGCGGAATGACGCTGAGGTGCTGGCCGCTCGCCATGCCGTGCCGCACCTGTTCGGGGATCTGGTCGTCAGCGTGCCGGTCGATGCAGCCGATACCGTGTCGGACATGCGCGAGATCCTGACCACCATTCTGGAAGTCCATGCCGAGGGTGCCAATTCTGATCCTCTGAAACAGGCTTCCCGCGAAGACTGGAAAGCGGCCATTGATGCCTTCCTGTCTCACCGCCCTGCCCTCGCTCTCGTGGACCCCGAGGCCGTGCCGTATGACGGCGAGCGCGGCCAGTGCCCCACGAACTGGCTGGTGCAGGCTGTGCCGGTTTCCGAGCAGGACACGGGCCTTGATCTTTACATGGAAATGCTCAGCCGCGCAGAGAACGGAGAGGCTTGGACGCCGGATTTGGCCCCGGCCAGCTATCTCGAAGACACCTGTTTCGTCATGAACGATGGAGCCGTTTATTCGCGCGAGGAAGCCGCGAACGATGACGGGCGGGATAGCGAGGATGGCGACTTGATGACCCTCAAAGCCTTGTTCGAGGCCCGCCAGCCGAAGGCTGCATGATCGAGACTTGTGCCGGCACATCGTGCCGGCACTCACTTCAACCCATAGGAGGCTCACCCTATGCGTTTCAGTCCGTGGCCGTATGGCGTCGCCGTGACGGATCTAAGCGTTCTTATGCCCCCGCAGCCGGTCGAGGTTGGCCCCTCAGAGCCGCTTGGGCTCTTTCCTGACATGAAGGAGCAGCCCCGCCCCAAGGCGCTACAGTGGACGCCAGAGCAACGCTATCTCCGCGATCGGCAGGCCCGTGCTTGGCGGGCTATTCGTCGGGAGATCCAGACGATGCCAGATGCCGAGCGTAGCGCCTTCCTCGATGCGTGGCGGATGCTGAGGAATCCCATCTATCCGGCCAGCCCGTGCGGCTTGAAAGGATACCTTGCAGCCTACAGGCGGGAGGCTTCCGGCAATGCGGTTTAAGAAGTGGGACCGGCACCCGTTCAACGACACGAGCAGGAAGCGCGCCGCCTTGCGCCGCAAGCAGCAGCGGGAGCGGGATTCCGCCCCTTTGCTGGCCGCGTTCATAGCGGAGCAGCAGCCGGACGAGGATGCCGTGATGGAGAGCCGTGCAGAAACGTGGGCACGGCAGCAACAGGCCAGCAGAGACAGGCGGGCGAGGATCTGGCGTGATGTGCGCCGACAGGTGGAGGCGTTGCCCGATCCCGTTCGCCGCGCCGTTCTGGACCATTGGAATACTCACCGATGGTTTCCAGGTGATCCGCTCTACCTGTCCGATGTATTGCGCGCATTGGTGGAAGGCAGGCTTTATGAGCAGGACGGCAAGATCGTGTCACCGCCTTACCGCCCGTGGAATAGAAAGGACCAGATTGAAGAAGACGTGCCTTCTTCGCCATACCAGCTTTCAGCCTTTCCTCTTAGCAAGAGCGGGGGATAGATTTTTCGCGGAAAACCGCGATTTTTTCTTGCGGTACTTAATGTATCGCGATACATTAAGTACATGAGGGCGGGACACCACCCCGCCTCATGTTCCTGCAACCCATAGGAGGCTCACCCTATGCGAGACCAGAAGAAGGCCAAGATCACGTTCGTCATGCTGGCATGTCTCGCGGTTGAGGCGATCGTCATGGCTGGTCTTTATCGGTTGGATACAGACGAGAAAGACGCTTTCATGCTGCCGTGCGTGCAACATCATGACGTTGCTTCATGCTTGGCTCAGTGGAAGGCGCGCAGATGAAAGGCGCTGATATGTGCGAGTATCAGGAAATCATTGATGATGCCCGCGTAGAAGCAATGGCAGGTTCAGGCAGTAGTTATGAGTTCTATTGCAAGCGATTCACGCGGATAATCGACCAGAAAGCCGCTGGCCTGCCGGGAAACGAGGGGAATGGCTTGCGCGATGCCGCAAAGGCATCGGGCGATTACATGACCCCGGAAGAAGAACGAGAGGCTTTTAAGGGGTGCTGCCAGCACGGCATTGAGTGGGGGTGCTGTCCCGCAGGATGCGATGATCTGGAAGACTGGCACGATGAAATCGGCGCAATGGAAATCGACGAAGCGGTGATTGCTGAACTCAAGGCCGAGGAAGAACAAGCGCGGCTCGATGAAATAGCTGCACGGGATGCAAAGGTGCTGGATAAGATTGCCGAGATCCAGTGCAAACGCCGTGGCAATGTCACAGGGAAATCGTAATGCTTGCTCATGAACATATCGAATATCAGGCGCTGCTTCGCCTTGTGGATCTTGCCAAATCCGACACGGGGCAGGCCCGGAGAGCGGCAGATTTTCTTTTGGCGTGGTGGAACGCCGGGGAGTGTGGCTCTTTCGACCTCACCTGCCTGTGGGCACTGGATGCCAGTATCGCGCGCGATATGCAGGCGGTCTTTGGGCTGATCGCCCGTGTTCATCAGTACCCGGATCAATTCGATCCGGCGTTGGGGCCGGAGTTTCGCAAAATTATTGAGCGTTGGAGGCCGGAATTGATCCAATAAGCAGGCCTTCCATAGTGTATCGCGATACATTAAGGACATGAGGACGGGTATGAGAACCTTCTCTTTTTAGGGAGATATGAATATGTCGAGCGTGCATGTCATTGTCGGTCATGTCGGCCAGGACGCTGAAATTGTCGAGTTGGGCAATGGCCGCAAGAAGGCCACCATTTCGGTGGCCGATACCAACACCTGGCCGGGCGAAGGTGGTCAGTGGAATGAGCATACTACCTGGCACAAAGTGGTCACGTTCCAGAAAGGACTGGTCGAGAAGCTGGAAAAGGCGGGCGGTAAAGGCCGATTGGTCCTTATTAACGGGCGGTTGCAATGCCGGACTTATGAAAAGGAAGGCCGCACTATTCAGGTATGGGAGACAATAGTGGAAAATGGCGGGGAGTTGCGGTTCCTCGATTCAGCAAAGAGTTAAGTTTTTTCTTGCAGTCTTTCGGCCTGTCACCACCAGGCCGAGGGATTTTCGGAGGCTCACCCGACATGACTTTATTGATGATTGATCCCCCGGCTTCGCGGCATAACGGATCTGTGGAACATTCGCACAGTGCCAACCGCAGGAGCCAAAAGCCGGGTGAAGGAAAGCCAGCAGTCTTTACCATTGAAGATAAACGGGGCTCTCGTGAGTAGCGTTATTCCGCGGCGAGGACGCCCCGCTGTCTTGACGGCGGAAGAAAAAGCCAGGCGGAAACGCCAAGGATATTCCGACCGTCAGTTGATGGTGCATATTGGATGGAATGAGGTTGTTCTTGCCCGTCGTACGGGTATGTCCCTCACCAGTCTCAGGCGTGCCCTGAATGGAGAGGCACCGCCCCTCAGAAGTGAGATCCGCGAGTGGATGCAGGGCATGAGCAGCTACTTGAAGGATAATCCGTGCCCGCGTTTGAAGCCGCTGGCCTTTGACGTGAATGAGGAAATCACAGCAAAGAATGAGTGACTGAAAGCATATTGATGGTATATGAAAATATGTTCTCAGTTGTATTTTGGAGCCTGTCAGAAGATGACAAAGCGGTTCGTAAAATGGTCTGCGCCGGGACTGTTGGCCTTGGCGATCGGATTGCTGGCAACCCCTGTTCCTGCCAAAGCGGCAGATCCCTGCACGGTTCTAGTGTGCATGGCCGGGATGGCTGGCATCGGGTCGCCTAGTGGCGGGTGCGGCGATTCCATCGGCCATTACTTCTCGATTATTCGCTTCGGCTTTTGGGGATATTCCCCAAGCAAGACCGCAGCGGCGCGGCTGCGCTATCTCAATTCCTGTCCAGGGGCAGCAGCCAATGAAGGAACCGTGATGCTCATTCAGACGATGTACGGCGCTATTCCTTAATAGAGACTACCCGGAAAAGTCGCGGCGCGCGGCTTTTTCTCTTGCTTTCTTAATGTATTGCGATACATTAAGACATGAGGACGGGACACCACCCCGGCCTCATATTCCGAAACCCCATAGGAGGCTCACCCTATGTCTTGTGTTCGTCACTCTTATCAGGATCTCGCTCACCGGCTGGCCGGTTTGGCAGGCGGTTGCTCGCTTGTGTCAGATCGCAATGGGCTGAGGCTGAGCCCGGTAATCGCCAACACCCTTATGCCGATCGTGGTCGGCAGAGATTGCTCTATCCGCCTGGGCGGGCGGGATTGTTCCGAAAGCCAGATTGCGGATCTTCTGGCCGGTTTGAAGCGCGTGGAGCAGCGTTCTCCGGTCGGGAGGGCTGTGCCATGAAGGTGCGCGCTTATCACCTGGTGGACGAAAGCAGCGGGCAGATCCTCGCGGTCAAAGAGAGCCGTGACGGAGCCAGGAGGGCGGCGGGTCGCCTGGTGTCACGCGAGCGCGAGATTACGATTTGGGGTTGCGATCGGAAGATCCGGCCAGGGCTTTCTATCCTGTCTTACGAGCAGAGATTTTGCATCGCGATCGTGCGGGCCGGGAGGCGGAACGCCAAGGGCTATGCCTATCACTGAGCGGCTGTGATACATTAGGGCGAAGATTATGTTGCAGATAGGAAACTTGATATTGGCATCTGTGCCTAAACGATCGTCCAAAGCACGGCGCGAACTTCTCCGGTCTTACGTGAGGTTGTCCGCTTATCTCTGGAACGAAATGCACGAGTATTCGGAGACGCACCCGCAGACGAGTGCCAAGACCGTTCTTGTGGCCGGTTTGCAGAAACTCGGAATGCAAGTTGACGACGAGGATCTTGTTGCGCGCCGAGCGCGGCCAATCCAGCAGTATGGCGACGACACCGATCCGATGCAGCAGGTAGCAACGACGATCCAGTTGCCTCGCTATCTCTGGAAGCAGATCGAAGATTATGCCGCACAGGCTCGAATCAGTAAGCGGCATGTATTTGTGCGCGGTCTGAAAGAGTTGGGATTGCACGTAAGGGACGAAGACGAGAGCAGCAGAAGCCCGTTAATCTAAAGGATCATGGAATGGGATCATTTCTAGTAAGCTGCCTGATAATAGTTCTGGCATTTATTGCCCTGCTTTACGTTCTCAACCGAGCGCGAGGGCAAGCAAGCAAGCGGCCCATGTTCCAGGTTGAGCCTGGCGGGCTGTTGGAGGGCGAGAGGCTGACCATCTTCCGATGGATCTATGACCAGGTGCCCCAAGGCTATTACGTCTGCCCTGCCGTGCGGCTGCAAGACGCTTTCTTTCGTCCGAAAGATACAGGCTTGGCGCGTTTTGTCCTGGCTTCCTCTCCCCTCGCCACCACGATTCTGGATGCCGTGATCGTGTCTCTTGAGACGGGCCGCATTGTGGCAGTCGTTCAGCAGGTCGGGGATGAAAGAATGGGGCTGATCGAACGCACGGCAGACGATGCAGGCGTGCCCGTGATCGAAGGCAGGCCGGGGAATCATATCCCGTGGGAAAAAATTATCGGTTAGAGGCGCGGCGCGCTGGATGGAAAAAAGGCCGGGAAGATCCCCGGCCCTTTTTTTAGTATGACGAGTAGGTTTGCTGTGTCGGCTGTGTGTAGCCAGGCGCGGCGGCATAACCGTTCTTATATGCCTCTTGATACGCCCTGTTATTGCCCCCCTGACTGCCGGAAGCTTGATTCGGATAGGTGGGTGTCGTCTGCACCGTTTGCTGAGGCGTATAGCGCGCCTGGTTGGGATAGGCTGCGCCCTGGTTGTATGCCGTGCCCTGGTTGTAACCAGGCTGCACGGGCTGGCCGTTCATCGGCCTGTTCTGAGGCGTGGTGAGGTATCCGGTTGCGGCTCCCACCACACCACCCGCGAGCGAGCCGATAGCAGCGCCTCGACCACCACCAGCCAATGCGCCGATAGCAGCGCCGGAACCGGCCCCGATCGCGCCGCCGCCTATGGTGCGCTGCGTCGGATCGTAAGGATTGCAAGCTGAGAGCATTGCGAGAGATCCGAGCAAAGGAATAGCTAAGCGAAGCTGCATCATTCTTCTTTCATTTGTTTCAACATATCGCTGATCGAAGCGGTCAAAACCTGAGCCTGGTAGCCCAGGCTGAGCGGCGTGGTGTGGGAATGATAGAAGCCAACGGCTTTCCAGATATTCCCGTGCGCTTCTTGCCGGTACAGATCCAAGATGCCGCCAGCCATTGCGACGTTGAAGCAGGCATCATTTGTCAGCCTGGCCCTTATAGTGGGCTGATCTAGGCCGGTTGCGTAAGACAGAACCGGAATCCAGGACGTATTGACCTGCATTAAGCCCAGGTCCGAGGTTCCATTCTTATTGTGTGCAACCGTGCCGACCGCCCCGCCTTCAACGCTGTGGATGCCTTGCAGCACGGGCACAGGAAAATGATACGCGTGAGCGGTGGCAATCATGCAGGCAAGCCAGACTGGCGGTGCCATCAAAGGCTCACCAGGAAAACGATAACCGCCCGGAAAAGGCGCTTTGCTAGGCTAGGTCTCTGACCCATCATCCTAACTCCCAAGTTGACACGCATATTATTATGCACATGAAATGCGGAAAAAATATGCTTTCCGCATCACATCAGCAATGGTTTTTTTATGCGGGGGAGTTTATGGGTGGCCCCACCCTATGCAGCAACAGGCTCACTGTATGTCGCCAGGGCGGGGCCTACTGCCTCACCACAAGGCAGGATAGCACCTCGAAAGGCACCACCACGCACGCTTGTAGCGCGAAAAGGGCGGCACGGGAATCGTTCGTGTGTCAGCACTCGACTTGTGGCTGAAAAAAGTGTTAGGAATCGCGGATGAGCAATGGAATCCGAGATTCTCATAAGCACCGCCGCTATGCGGCACGGCGAAAAGCGGAACTGCTGGCCCAGGGCTATCGGTACCAAACGCTTGCGCTGGCCGGAGACGTGGTGGATTGCTTGGAGCGAGTGAAGGTGGAACGTGGTTTCAGCAATAGGGCTGACGCCATGAACTGGCTCATTCGGCAGGCTATGCAAGCCGGATTGATTGAAAGAATGGCCGTGAGCAACGCATAAAGAAAGGCCCGACGCTCCCATAAGCATCGGGCCTTCCCTAAGAACCTGTAAGGCTCGCTCGCAACAGCCTTATAGCGCATCGGCAGGTCGGAAAGCAAGCAGGTAACTGCGGGCACCGAGTCTTTGTGCCTAATCGAACGGCCCTAAAAAGGGGCAGAGCTATGAGGGTATGGAAATCAAGTGATACAGAGGCAGCGGCAAAGCGGGGGCGGCGATTGCTGTCCGACGATGCAAAAGCCATGCGGGGCAAGATCCTCTGCGCCAGGCAGGAAGCTGGTCGCCTTTTCCCGGCGATCACACGCGCCAAGGTTTTGGCCGTGTGGACTGAGGCATCGTATTATCTTGATCTGAGCGATAAAGCCGTTCGTTATCTGACCTTTATGCTCCAAGAGAGCGAGCCAGAAGACTGGTCAGGGCGCTGGTTGCCGATCTTTGGGCGCTCCAATACCGACCTGAGCGAGATCCTTGGGGTGGGCACAACCCAACTGAAAACACTTGCCCGTGAACTGATCGAGGCGGGCTTGATCCTGCCCCACGGTGAAGGACGCCGCTATGTGCGGCGAGACTATCGGGACGGTGGACGCATAACCCATGCGGTTGGTTTCGACCTTTCACCGCTGGCGATCCGCGTCGAGGAATTGAGCCAGGTGGCAAAGGAGCGGAAGGCCCTAGAACGCAGCGTGAAGCGCCTGAGACGTGAAGCGCGGCATGAGGCGTCCGAGTGCATGGCCCTATGCGTGGACCCCGCCCAGGCGCAGCAGATCCGGGATCTGGCCCAGGTTGCCAAGAGCGCCAGAGACCCGGCGGCGATCCAGGCGGCGCTTTCGCGGTTGCAGGCCATCCGCATCGACCTCGATGACGAATTGGCGTGTGAATATGCCGCTAATAATGACCCCGAACGGTCAGTTTCCCGACCGTCCATAATACCTACAACCCCCTTAAGTCTTGAAAAGACTGTAACCATTAAGCAGAGCCCTGATCGGGCAAGTGATATTGCCGCGTCTTACGACGCTCCCAATAGGGCAGGAGAGAAGGAGGGAGAGGCCCCTTCCCTCTCTGTTGCCCCTTCTGGCTTGCTGGACGAGGCTATCAAGGATGCCCGCCTTACTCCCCGCGAACTGGTCCGCCTTGTCCCTGTCCTGGCTTCCTACGCCGGGATTTACGATGCAGAGAGCAAGCCGACTTGGGCATCATTGCTCGATGCGGCAGAGCGCCTTTCGGCCCGAATGGGGGTTTCCCGTGATGCTTGGGCATCCGGCTGCATGATTCTTGGCCGCAAGGCCGCTGTTGTGGCGGTCGCCCTTATGGCCTCGCGCACAGACGAGCATTACCAATACTCAAAAGGCGGATATTTCCGGGGGATCGTGCGGGCGGCCGAGGGCGGCGCGCTCAATCTCCTGCCGAGCATTTACGGCATGAGAGACCGTTGTTCTGTGGTCATGCACTAAGGGGAGGCGCGGCCAAAGCCGCGCCATTAACGAAACAGCAGAAGCAGGAACAGCCCCAGGTTCAGCAACAGAGAAAAGATGAACACATACGGCATCCACCGCATCGGCTCAGCAATGGGCTTTATTTCCTCACGGAGCGCCCGAACAAGATCTTGCGCGGCATTGGTAACAATGGTGCCGCCTGCATTTTGTATGGCGGCACGCGCCTGGCGTTCCGCCTCGACAATCGCCTTGGTGGCGTTTGACTTCATCCGGTTGCTGGTGCGGGTAAATGATGCTTCTGCTTCGGCAAAATAGGCGTTCAGAACGAGCCTGTTCGCCAGAAGGAACCGGAACACAGGGTCGTCTTCATCAATCAGAAGGCCGTGCTGTGCCAGTAGCTTTTTGATGGCCTCAACACTGAGGCCATCACCATCCGTCTGGTCAGGATCGGACGACATGAGCAAGTTCCGTTTGCAGGTGAGACCAAATATCTCTTAGCCGGGCCTGTGCCATGAGTTTGAAGCCAGATCCCGGCTTCATGGCTTCTTCAAAGGTCATTCCCTGCTTGAGCATATCCCGCATGTCCGCTCCATGCGTTTGCTGGTTCAGCGTCGGAAGCTGAATAATCGCGCGGAAGCGGCTCTTGTTTTTCTGCACGATTGCGAGGTTTTCCCAATCCTCTTGGCCGTCCTTGTCCGTGACTTTCCCGAAGCCGTGGTATTCGTTGATCCACAACACCACGTCCGCATCCTCGGGGATACTGTCAAGAAGCGTGGCGAGGCCCTGCATCGTGTGGGCCTGGGCAGGCCCGCCAGTGATGATTGAGTGAAACACAGGGCGGCGATCGAACTGCTTGAGGATCGAAAAGACCGGCCCATCGGCCAGGTATTGCGTGAGGGGCAGGAAGGTGGCTGCACCTGAATCCACCACAAATGTATGCGGCGTTTCCGCAATCTTCTCCATCAGCGTATCGAAAGCGCGCTGGTCAATTCCGCCCTCATTCATGATTTCCAGGGCGATCGGGTTCAACGCCCGAAAATCCGAGAATGAGCTATTCACCGGGTCAATATCGACACAGACGGTTTCCGGGTCGATACCTTTGAGGTACTGGCCGAGCAGGGCCGCAGCGGTGGTCTTTCCCACGCCGCCCTTGCCCTGCATGACGAAATGCACGTCAGTAGAGTTCATCGCGATTTGGCTTCTTTCTGTGGACGACTGTTGTACCTGATCCTGGGAACCGGCCTGAACGTCTTTCTTCCCACGACTGGCGGCGGGGCTGTTCCCCTTCTCGGGGATCTGGCTGTCTAGCTTCTCGGGTGACTGCGCCTGGTTGGCTGTTTCCGTCATAGTGAGATCCTGATTGCTGAGACGAAGGAGGAAGCGGCAGAGGAAGGGTGCCCTGCCCTGGTGTTTTAACGGTACGCATTACACGCCAGAGCAAGCCTCTAAAGCCGCTAGGGCTCATGCTAAAAGCCGCCCCATATTTGGCTTCGAGATAGAGCCTTATGGACTCTCTCGACCAGCGTTCTGCGTCTAATAGCCGCTTGATTTCCGGCAGTTCACGCAAGAGCAGCGACCGCGCGGCATGTGGGCCGCAGGGAATTGGTTTTTCCTCTTTCTCCTGGTGTGGCTGCGCTTCGGGCAAGACGGCTTCCTTTCTTCCTCATGCGTCCATGTGGTGAGGCACATTTTATGCGCTTTTGATGCGTCTAAAATGCACCCAAACTATACGGCTTCGCGGAGCGTTGGGCAATGATTTTCTTTCCTTCTTCCTGTCTTGCCTTCTTTCCTTTAGGGGACGAAGGGAAGAAAAAACTTCTTGCCTTCTTTCCGTCTTCCAATCTATGGTTTGCATAAGGATTTCCCCGGATTTCCGGGCGTCCACTCACCACAAGCAGGATCACCCATGTCAATTCTCACGATTGCATCGAGCAAAGGCGGGCCGGGGAAAACAACGGTCGCAATGTTGATTGCCCTGTCCCTGGCGAACCGCAAGACGCCTTGCTTTCTGATAGACGCCGACCCCACGAAAGCCCTGTCTCAGTGGGCCGCGCATATCTGTGAGACGCCGCTTCCGTGCGTGTATGAGACCGACGAAAACAAGCTGCTGGATCTGGCCGACGAACACAGCGGCAATGCCGTCGTCATCATTGATACGGCAGGCTTCAACAACATGACTGCCAGCGTCGCCATGACCATTGCCGACCATGTGCTGATTCCGGTTTCAGTCGGAGCCGCTGACGTGGACCAGGCAGATTATACCGCCAGGCAGATCAACACCCTCAGTCGTTCGACCAGACGGCAGATTGATGCCCGCCTTCTGCTCAACAAGCAGACCCGTTCGCGCGTTGCCGCTCATGTGGTCGAGGAAGTCGGTAAGCTGGCGGTGTCGCCTCTTACCACGACCCTGGGGCAGCGGGCCGCGTATCCCGAAGTCTCGTTCACGGGGATTCTGCCATCGTCAGGAACCGCGCGTGACGAAATCACCGCCCTCATTGCCGAACTGGATAGCCTGGGCTGGCTGGCCGTTCAGGCTCAGGAGAATAGCTAATGGCACAGAAGCCTTCATTTAAGTCCCGGCCTCGCCCGTCCACCGAGGAAATCTTGAGCGCCGCCACATCGGCGGTCGGGAAAGAGCCGCCCTCTAGCCGATCCGCAGAAGCGGTCAGAGCCGCGCGTGAGGCCAACCCCTCAGCGCCACCGGCGACCGTGAAGACACGGGCCAAGGTGGTGAATCTCAATGTCAAAGTCTCACCCCTGACGATGAAGGCGTTGAGCGAGGCCGCGCAAAAGGAAGGCTTGACGCAGAAAGCCATCCTTATGAAAGCACTGGCTGAAAGCGGCCTGGCAATCGACCAGGCCGACCTAGAGATCCGCAGAGCGGTGCCCTGGCACGAGAGATAATCTAGTATATTCCTTGAGTTAGCCCCCGTTTCCGGGGGCTTTTCTTTTCTTCTTTCTCGCTTGCCTTCTTTCCTTCTTCCGACCTTCCAATTAACTTTTTGTTCTTGTTACGTTCGATATGCTATCAGGCACGAATGGCAGCGAATTATGACAGACCGAAGCCGATAGATCCGGTCTGGTACCGGCGCACATGCTACATCCGCTTGTCATGCGCCTGTGGCCGGACACTGGTAGAGCAGCTTGGAGACTTTGCCAGGGCGCGGCATATTTCCGATCGCGTGCGGATCTATCAGATCCTCGACCGTATGAAATGCTCCGCTTGCGGCCAGAAACCAACCGGCTTGGTGTCCCGAGATCCCCACGGGGCATAGGCAAAAAAAAGCCCCCAGGCGGGGGCTTTGCGTTCCTTCTTTCCTTCTTCCTCTCTTGCCTTCTTCCTAGACTTTGATGGGTGACACGTAAACGATGCTTGCCAGCTTGTTCGGCTGCATCATCACGGCCACCTTTGGAGGCAGGGCCTTCACTACGTTTTCGGGAATCACAAACTCCTGCACGTCACCGAAGGTTCGTTGTGCCGACCAGGTTTCACCGCCCATTGCGTTTACGTCCGTCTTTTCCATACGCACGGCCCGCTTGTTGGTGTCACCCGTGGTCTTGGCGATCCATTCAGCGGTGTCAGCATCGGACCCGCCGAAGAACGCTTTGACCTGGCAATTTACCCTGACGCTTTGCAGCACGGCCTTGCCATTCATACTCTTGTCTTTCGGGTTTTCGAGATCCCCGAAGTTCTGGAACGCCAGGGCAAAGGTCGCACGCTCGCCCACGATCGTTGCCAGGGCGCTCAGCACGGTATCAGACACGAGATACCGCAATTCATCCACCAGCACTTCCACATGCGTTGCACGCTGTTTTTCCAGCCGTTTGATTTCCTGCCGGACTTCGATCAAGAAGGTCTGCGTTGCTGCCAGAACAATCTGGTCATCCAGGGAGCCCCTGAAATAGACGACAGCGCCATTCGGGTTCAGCAGCGTCTTCTCGATGCTGAATCCGGCTTTGCCGTTCAGGGTGTCGTAACTGGCCCATTCCATCAGCCGAGCCAGGACGGTGCCCAAGGATTTACGCCTTGCCTGATCTTCTTCCTTGTTTCCCGTGTCCGTGTCGTGGATGCGCTGCACGGTATTCAGCAATGCGGGCAAAGATCCGGTCTGTGACGTATCTGTAAAAATGTTGAATAGGTACCGGCGCGCAGTCACCTTGTAGTGGTCTGCGTCCGTTCCGCGCTCAACCAGTCCCATGATTTCATAGAACCGGGAGCGCCGATCTTCGGGGGTGCCGTGTGCAAATGGAGCGTAATTGCCTGGCTCTTTAGGGTCAGCAATATCGACATACAGGAACGTCTTGCCGAGTTTTTTAGCTTCCTGCTCCAAAACCTTCGGCATCCATTTATCTTCCTTGGGGTCGATATAGATAACCGTCTTGCCGCGTCTAATCGCCTGAGCGGCCCAGATCTGATAGGTCACGCCCTTACCGTATCGGGTCGCCCCGACGACCATTTTATTGGTTTCATCCCACATGGTCATGTCGGCATATTCGGGCTGGCCGGTTTCGCCATTCAGGCCAATAAAAATCTTGTCTGGCCGAATGTAGGACAACGGATCAAAGTCTTTCGACTTGTACCGGCCAATCTCATTCTTCATGTCCGATACGGTGTCTTCATCCTGGGTAATCCGCATCTTCCGCAGGAGAGCGGATAGCTTCGGCAGGAACCACCGATGATACACCAGGCGGCAGATGATTCCGCCAAGCAAGAACACCGGCAGGCGGAAGCCCCACTTCCACCCATACACTTTGACCAGGTTGTGCAGCACGTCATCGCCAAAGGTCATGTAAATGCTGGCAGCGAGACCGAGAAACAAAAGGGTCTCTATGGCGAGAAGTCCCAGGCACACGCGCCGAAGGGCGAGCATCAGCATCCCGTGGGATGACAGATCTTTATGCGGGTGCAGCGGCGTCAGGCCGACCATCCCCAAGCAGAGTAAGGTGACGCACATCGCCCAAAAAACAGCGGGATCAAGCGCGTTCTGAAACTGGAAAATCGTTTGATTGTGGGCGCTGTAAGAGGACAGCATTTCACATCCTTTCCGGTGAGCCTCGGTGGCGTGATGAAATGGGCCGGGGATGAACAATTAAGTTCATCCCCGGTAACAACCACCAGTCAGGCCATCCCAATGGGATACCCGAAAGGTCTAGCGACAGTGGCAGACGGGTGAGGGCGTGGTTTCCCCCATCCATCAAGCCAGGCTTTATTGCCGCTACCAGAACGGTACGACCTTCTCTTACTGATAGCCCTGATCCGATTGGCAGTCGGATCGCCCAACAAGGGTTGGGTCTTCCGCCGACCTATCGGCTCAGTTCCCCTAGCGTGACCGCTAGAGGCCATCCCGGCACCGAGCCAAGCAATCCGCCAGATGGCAGATGCTTCGGCCAAGGACGGGCAAAAGCAGTTCCTAGCGGTACCGTGGCGAAGGACCGGAGGAACGGGGGCAGTCGGCCTATAAGTAAAGCCTTCTTTCCTTCTTCCTCTCGTGCCTTCTTCCAAAGTCAGGCTAGAGATCCGCGACGACGCCAAGACGATCGCCGCCAACACAAGCAAGATCATAAGCATTTCAATTTCTCCCTTTCGGTTTTGATCGGGGTTATCCCCATTGTTCGGGCAAAGCGCCCATCGTAAGACAGGCAGCTTCGCTTTCGCGTGGGGCCTGCATCCCATGCAGTCAGTTGCAGATCGTGGGCCTGGAGGGTGCTGACGCACCCGACCAAAGCCGAATGCGAATACCCTTCCATTTCCTCTCCCTGCGGCTGAGCCGCGTTGAACACAGGTTGATTTGCTGGACGATCCAGCAGGCCGAAATCCGCGAGCGGATCGACCTGCCATAGCGCGCCAGGTGGAGCGCAATGGCCTATGCCTTGCACCCCGTCGAGTTGCAGCCGGGGAACCCCCAAGCCGCGCCAAGTCAGGGCGCACAGCGCCGATAGATGCCGTTGGCATCACAGATACTCCTTGTTTTGCTGAGAAATGACGGTGCCAGTCGGATGACTGACACGATTGAGCAGGACGGGAGCCACCCATCCTCTCGCCTCGCATAAGTCGGTGCCACCCGGCTCATACGAGGTCACACTTGCCACGGCGCCGCCAAGCGCCATGCCGATTACCCTGTTGCCTAGTCCTTTCGAGACTTTGATTGCACGAGGAACCACCCCCGTTTGACGCAACCTCTCCATGCAGCTTCGGATAAACCGCCGCACAGATTTTCACTCTACTCAGACCGCTCCCAGGCATAGGCTATCGCGTCGGAACCACCCGACGCAGCCCTTAGCCCTTCCCGTGTTATCCAGACAGATCTTAACGAGCAGTACGCAAGCGTCTCACCATGAACGCTAGGCTCTCAGAGCCTTTCGACCGCGCTATGCACGGCCAATTTGGGGGGCGCGAAGTTCCAAAGCCGCTCCCTTACTCACATCATGGTTTCCAACTTTACCCACCGGGACACTGTAGGCCCCGGCACTTGCACTTTCTCTCCAAGCAGCAACCTACTGGCTGCCGTTACAGGCTTGAGCTATCCGACGATCCAGGCGGCTTGCGCCCCCTGGTACCATCCCATCCAGGTTTCCCCTCTGAGACTCATGGCGGTTTCCCGCCATGCTGCCACCCACCTGCTTGGCACACGTTCGACAATCCCTTGCCGCCCGTGGATCGGACTGATTACCGATTCTTCTATCTGGCAGGCAGCGCCCTCGCCCTCGGTGCCAACCGAGGGGAGGGCGCGCCGTGTCCACGTCGCCCAACTTCTTTTGGTGTGCTTCTAAATCGTATTCGATTGTCAAAGACCGGCACGGTCGCCCGTGCGGAAGGCGGTGATTGGGTCGAACAGGGGGGTTTCACCCCTGAGCGCCCGTTGCAACCGGACGAGCCCGATTAAAGGCATCCGGCTACAGCAACAGGTCGAACCACGCTGGTTAGGCGCGGCTCTGCCCGACACTGGTTAGGCGTCGGACGTGCCACCCGAAGGTGGCTCGGCTAATGGCAAGTGAGATCAAGAAGTCAGAGAAACCGCGATCCTCTCCTTTCGTGGGCGGTTTCGATGGAAGGGGAGCCTTGGCAGGGCGTCCTTGGATTAGGGGGGAAATGGTCGAACCGGGTGCTTGGCGGGCACCTGGATCGACCGCGTTGCGGTCGGCCTGGTGGCCCTGTTTGCACTCGATCCGGGTTCCTACCCCGGTCGAAAATGAGGGTCCGACTGGCGATCATCGCCAGCCGCAAGCGGATGGCGTGTCGGGTCAGAATCATCTTCGGCTCCATGTGGTTGTGATTAGGTCCGGCGCTGGTGACGCACGGCCTGGTTATCCAGTCGTGCGGTCTTGGCGCGGACCCGCAACACCTGGCTGTGGCTGACTGGCGTTCCTGCCAGCCTCTCGGGTGTCAGGAACGTGTCAGGCCGCAGCCCCACGCGGACGAGAGAACGGGTTGTGCTGGCGGCACCACCCTTACGGATAGTGGCCGTTGGCAGCGGCTCCCTTCCTCTCTTTCGCCCGGCGTCTGGTGTTTGCGGCTGGTGCTTGGCGGGCACCCTCGCTGACGCTTGGGTGTCCTTCTCGCACGTCGCTGCGCGCACCGGCTGACGCCGTTCTGCGCTGGCTTCCTTCTTCTCGGAGTTCCGCCCCTTTCGGGAGTGGACGTTGCGGCTTGGCTGGCCGTTCCCGTCTCACTGTCGTCACATCAGCGAGCAGATGGAGGTCTGCACGCTTTTTTTCGCATGATGTTCAGCCGTTGTCACGCCTGAACATAGGAACTTCTATATATGAAGTATCCAAACGGCTTGCCGTTTGGATTCCGCTTATTTTATATGAAATATACAAATCACCTCGGGACAGCGATTTTCGCTGGCCCGAGGTTCAATTTTTTTGTATGAAATCAAGCACGAAACGAATTGCGGGACAAAATCGAACGATTTTGAACATTTATGAACGGAATTGAACGTAATCGAACGATTTTGAACCGTTCCGAACGCTTCTCTCATGCCCTGCGCCGCTGATATGCCCTCTCTTGGGATTATGCGGTGACGTTGTAACCGCATAATTCGTGAGGCCCATGCTTATCTACGTCCACAAAACCTCGACCATGCAGGACGTGCTTACCGCTGTCTCACGCGGCTATCACTGGCATGTAGGCGGCATCGTTCGTGCCGATCGCTTTCCCGGCCTAGAGGCTAAGTTTGCGGATATGTACGGGCTCAACCGTACTCCGATGCAGAGGTATCGTGCGCGGCTGGCGGGCAAGGCAAACGCGCGCCTGTTTGCTCACCCTGCACACCGCTCGCCTCATTTTTTTTGGTGGCTCCTTGTCACCGAAGGCACGGGCACCGTTCGAGAGCGGGAGCAGGGCTTGAGAGAGGTAACAGACGCCCATACCCGCATCACCTGGGCTAATGAGTTTGAGGTGGTGCGTTTACCCGGCACAGGGTCGGTGCCGCGCTGGACGTGGCGCATGACGCGCTCACGTATGGAGACCTGGAAAGAGGAAATCCAAGTCGCCATTCGGCACCGACGCCATGACACAGCTATTCGCTATGTCATAGCCCGCTTTCACCACCTGCCGGGGTTCAAGGGTGTCCGCGAGCAGGTTGCCGAATTGCGCCGGTTCACCGCCCTTGAGTGGGGGAGGATCAAGCGCAACGGGAAATGTCCCTATCTTCCGCCGAAGATGCCTGGATATGTGCGCTTCCAGGCCGCGCCTGGGGTCGCGAGTGAATGGGTTGTCGGAAGACTATGTGACGGCCTTCCGCCTTTCACCGATGAAATGAAATTCGCTGTAGCTGATAAAAAACTGTCCACCTTGATTGAAGCGGAGAGTTCATGGGGGGAAAACCAGAATGAGAAAGTCTAACACAGAAGTAAATGAACTGCTTGTTCATTATGGTGGGCCGATAAAGGGCTTGCTTGAAGACAAAACCATAACTGAGATCTGCATAGACCATTACGATAACATCTATGTGGAGCGTAACGGTCTATTAGAAGATACAGATGTAGCCTGGCCGAACGAAGCCGAGTTGAGCAGATACATTCAGCAAATCGCAAATTCGGTCGGGCAGGTGGTCAATCGGCAAAACCCCCTTCTTGACGCCCGCCTGCCGGACGGCGCGCGGATCAATGCCACGCTGCCGCCTGTCTCGGTGCATGGTGCGTGCATGTCCATCCGCCCTTATCCCGCTGTCCACCGGACGATGGAGGATCTTATTGAAGGGGGAGCCATACAGAAGCGGTCGGCGGATCTGATTGTCGAAGGTCTCAATGCCAAGCTGAATATGCTTGTCACTGGCGGGACTGGATCAGGTAAAACCAGTTTTCTGCGTGCCCTTTTGTTTCTTCTGGACGAAGCCGAGCGCGTCGGGATTGTGGAGGACACCAACGAGAACCTTGCCCCAGGGCGAAAGAGGAAGGTGGAACTTGAAGCCCCTCGCAGGAAACGCGCCCTGTCTGACGACCAGATCATAACGCTGGTGACACTGATCGAAGAAATCCTACGAAAGCGCATCGACCGGCTGGTGGGGGGCGAGTTGCGTACGCCAGCGGCCTGCGCCGCCTTCCTCGATGCTATGGCAACGGGGCATGGCGGTTGCCTGGGCACCCTGCACACATCCGGGGCGATCGACACCATAGACCGCCTGATTACCCTGTTTGCGCGCCAGGCAACGAACGTGGACCGTCATTCAATCAGTGACCTGATTCTGAGCAACCTGGATATATCCATCTATATCGCCAAGGATGTTGAGCAGCAGGAAGATGGAACGCGCCGCGTCACGCGCCGCGTTAAGGAAATCATGTGGATTGACGAACAGAAGAAACCGCACTTGCTCATGAAGCACCGCGTGAAGACCGGACATGAGTATAACGAAGTCGCGATTGCCGCATATCGTAGTCACCTTGAGAGCATCCATTAGTTGCATTTTGCGACTCGTTTGAGTTACCCTTTCCGCGTGGAACGGCGGTTGTCGTTCCGCCTGGAACACATCGCCGATGGATTTTCTGAAATCGGAAAGAGGTGTTTCAGTGAACGCATTTGCGGATCTGCGCGATCAGATGGCTGACGGTCTCCTTGAGGACGTACGCTATCGGAAACTGAGAGAGGGTATTTACGGCTCGCAGCGGTTGGCGTTGCTTCTGGACGATGACCAGTTACGGCTGGAACTGAATCGGATTGCTGCGCTCGAACGATCCATTGCGGATCGTTTGATCCAGGATGAAGAGCAGCTATCGTTTCAAATCGACCCAACGCGACTTGATATGAGGCGGTCATTCGGGGCTTACCTGAATGATATTGCCAATTATCGAGATGCTGTCTCCGACTATGCCGGAGCGCATCGCGACCTTGAAGACGCCAGACTGACACTCTCAGGCAAAGAGCTAACTGCTAGGCAGTCAGTTCTTTGCGGGCGTATTCGCGATGCTTCCAGGCGTTTGCAGGATTTGCAACACGTCTGATCTTGGGAGAGCGGAATCACTTTCCGCTCTAGGCATCCCTTGGATGCTTCTGTTTACAGGCCAGAACACAAAGGGGGGATAACCATTTATGGTTTACCCCCTTTTTTTTGCTCTGCTTCTGTTGCCAGTTCTATGTACGGCTTCATCATTTCTTCTATATCAGACTGTGTATAGATCCGCTGTTTTGACTTCTTATCGAGTGTTGGATTCAGAACCCGAATAACCGTTGAAAGGCCAAGTCGCACCAGGTCAGCCTGGGTCATGGCGACACCGTGCTTTTTGATCTTGCCGATCACCATATCGAGGTCTTGTTCGAGATCCCCGGAGATTAGGAATGTAAGGCGTTTGCTCATGGGCTCCGCATCGTTCTCGTGGTTTACCGCACCGGGCTACGGACAGCGCCAGTCTTTGCCGCTGCGTCTGTTTCAGACAAATCCGACGAACCCTACGCGAAGCAACGCCGGGTGGAAAGGAATAAAAGGTATCAATTCATGCCGTTTAATTCCGACGTCGCTTGCGCATATTTTTTTACACGCAAATTGTGCATGAAAATAGTTTTTATTGCGTACATCGTGTGGTAAAAATAGTGCGAAGGAGGACGCCGTGAATATCGACTTTGAAGAAAGAGTGAAAGACGTTCAGCCGCTCCACACGTCAAAGCGGGCCATCGGTATTCCCGTTACCCTGTTCGCGTTTTGCATCGGGCTCGGGTTGCTTCTGGCCGCCATGTCGCGTGTCTGGATTGGTCTCTTGATCGCCGCCATGTCGCTGTTTGTCCTTTATGAAATCTACAAGGAAGATCCGAACGCTTTGTTCGTCATTATGCGTCGCCTTCGGATGCGCTTTAAGCGAGGTGTCGGCGGCAAAAAGCCACGACGCAAAATCAAAATCATCACGGAGTGATAGATGACCCACGATGTTTCGACCGTGCGCCGTTCAACGCCGCTGCCCATCCTTCGGGGTGGGGTTGCTGCCGCTGCGGGCACGATCATTACGGCCAGTGAAGCCGAGGCCGCGCCCGGCTACACGATCCAGCAGAAAGGTACCGGCATCCTGGCGAACATTTCGTCCACGATGCAGGACATTGGCAACTTCATGTCCACGACGCTCGGTGAACTGGCCTGCCTGGCCGCGTTCGTCATCGCTGCCCTTATGTGGGCCTTCGCGCCCAAGTCCGGGGCGCTTGGCATCGCTGTGCGCGGCATCGCCGCAACAATCGTGATCTTCAACCTCACGGCAATCTTCGCCTACTTCACCTACTGAGGAATCTGCATGAGCGTTAGCACAGTCTTGGCGGGGGATTTATGCCCCCTGATCTGCCCCGTTGGTAATGCTATCCTGGATGCAAATGGCAGTCTGATTATGGCGCTGGAACTGCCGGGGATCGACCCTGACAGCTTGCTGCCCGAAGATCTTACGCGTCTGTCAGTTATCGCGGCCAGTATCTACTCGACCGTGCCAACAAACATGACAATCCAGCAGTATTACGTTCACGCACAAAACTGCGGCGTTTCCTTGCGGGACCGCCCCAATAGCCCCGTGAATACTCAACTCTCACGGGCACGGCAGGACGCATTGAACGAGCGCGGGCTTGCACAGTCCCGGCTCGTTCATGTGCTTGTCTATGAAGATCCAGAGGCATCAAAAGGCGGATTGATTACGTCTCTGCTTCGGCAGGGGCCGTTTGCGTTGTTCGACAGTGATGCGCGCGAGCAGGTGAAACAGCGGTTCTCCGCTCTAGGTCAAATGCTCCTGCGCGAAAGAGAAATCTCGAAGCGGCTTCGCGAACTGGAACGCGCTTGCGAGGACGCCCGGAAGAAATGGGAAATGGCAATGGGCTCCGCGCGGCGGATGCCACTGGACCAGCTTTGGACCTTCGCCAAGTTTCTCGGCACCATGAACACCCGCTATCTGCGCTTCGGGCAGTATTTGACCACTCCCGAGGATGACCTAGACGCGGTGCTGATGGATGGTGATGTTAGCACGGTCTCTTATCATGGGGCCGAAATGCTGATGCTGCACGGCCTGGTGCCCAACTATGCCGTGAGCATGGGCCTGGTCAAAACGCCCGAAAATCCCATTGGCATGTGGACGAGGCAGAAAGACCATTCTCCTATCGCCCAAGAGGGCAACTATATAATCAATATCAACTTTTCGCCTCTTAGCGCCATTCGGCGCTATCTTCTGTTCCAGAACGCCCGCAACAGCCTGGACCGCCAGCGCGTTGACGTTCGGCAGCTTTTCAAAGGCCAGCCGACGACAGAGGCAGAACGGCAGGCGACCGAAACCTACGAGATCAAAGAGGCACAGAAGCAGCTTGAAAGGGCGTCAAGCCTGGACGAGCGTTTCGGCACAATCTCGGGCCAGGTGGTCATTTTTGGCGACAATCCCGACGCGGTGATTGAAGACGCCGAGAGAATGACAACGGCAATGGAGGCCACTCAGGCGCGCTTGGTATGGGAAAAGACGGGCCTGCCCAATGCCTTCAAATCCTTGCAGATCGGCGGCTATCGCAACTCCGACAGAACCACGGTCGGAACGGAATCCCGTTTCGGGGCGGTATCGCTGTACGCTGCGCCCGCGATCGGCACCCCCGAGGTTGAAGACTTGGGCGGCGAGGAAGCGCAATACATTTTTGAAACAGAGGACGGAAACCCGTTCTATTATTCGTCCTATGCTGGCGGAAAAGCCTTCACCTTTGCCGTTGGCCCTACTGGTTCAGGTAAAACCTTCTTCAAGAACACGATCACCAGTCACTTTCTCAAGTATGGTGGCTTTGTTCGTTCGTTGGACGTTGACGCCGGTTCCGAACCATTGGCGCACGCTTTCGGCAAGGATGGCGGGATCATCCGGCTTGGCGAGGATGACGCATCGGGCGAGCCCCGTGGGATCGACCCTTTCGTGTCCTTCCGTGGTGTGGGTGACACCGCGTTTACCAGCCACATCATTGATCTGTGCCGCCTGCTTCTGGACGTGAACGACAACGAGGAAACGCGCGTCCTGACAGGCCGTGAACAGCAGACGCTTGATGAGGCCATTATTGCCACCCTCGAAATCAGCAACCCGAACCTTCGGACGTTCCGGCACATGCTGGCGCACCTGCCGGAAGAACTTGGCTACAAGTTTGCCCGGTGGATGACCAACGGCGTCTATGACGGCATTTTCAATGCCCGCCAGGATGGTATGGGCGACAGCAGCAAGCGGATCGGCGTTATCAATCTGCACAAGTTCAAAGAGACGCCCAAGATCATCAAGCCGGTTCTTCTGGATCTTTTCTACCGTGTGACCACACTGTTTGAAGATCCGGCAATGCGGATGATCCCGAAGCAACTGGACGTTGACGAAGCGCATTTGCCGCTTTCTGTTCCAGGCTTCGCGGAGCGCATCACCACCAAGGCGAGAACCTGGCGTAAGCACATGGCTGGCATCACCATGTGGTCTCAGGGCGCGCGCGAATACGCCACGCTGCCAGATTGGGACGTGCTGCGCGGTGCGGCCACGCAGTTCATTTTCATGGCAGATCCACGCATGGATGAAAGCGCCTATCAGCAGGCGTTCAAGATCACTCCCGGCGTGATCGACATGATTCGGAAACTCACACCACGCGAAGAAGCGGTGATTGTGCAGCCGGATCTTGGCGTCGCCAAAAAGGTGAAACTGCGCGTGGAGCCTGAGCAGTACGTCATCAACACGTCCCATCCGCGCGAAGCGTCTGAGCGTGACCTTCTCATGCGCGAATATGGACCCGCCGAAGGGCTCCGTGCAGCCGTGGAGCGATACAAGGCGGGCAAACTCGGAAAGGAGGAAAGGGTAGCATGATGACCAAACGGATCGCTCTTTTTGCGGCGTGTGCCGCCTTGTCGTTCGCCAGCGCGCGCCATGCTCACGCCCAGGTTCTTACGTCAGACATTGCCACGCAGACCAATACAGACCTGGGCTATCTGGAAGCCGCCAAGTCCTACATTCAGCAGGGTGAGCAATACACCATGCAGGGTGAGCAGTATTACATGCAGGGCGAGCAATTCATCCAGCAGGTAAAGAACGCGAAAGGGCTTGGTATCTTGCAGGCTCTTACTGGCGTGAACCTGGACGGTCATATCACCGCCGACCAAGCCATTATGGGCCTCAACAACGCCTATAACTCTCTGGACCCGTATTCTGGCGGCTATCTCACGCAGGCGCGTGAGGTCATTTCTGATTCCTATTTCCTGCCTACGACCGGCACAAGCGCACAGAGCCAGGTCGGGACGCTACTTGGAGGAAGCAGCAGCGGGCCGAGCAGCCTGGGCTATGACCGCGCCAATCGCGATACCAACCAGTTCATGCAGTATTCCAATGCGATTGCTGCCGTGAACCAGGAACGCGCCAGTACGGCGCAGATGATGCAGGACCAGGACGACGCATCAAACGAACTAGGCGACGATGACACAGCACAGGCGACCGAACTTCTGGTGGCGCAGTCAAGCACGCAGATGCACCAGAACGATATGAATATCCGCTTGCAACAGGTGATCGCTGACAACCAGGTGCAAGAGAAGCTGGAACGCCTCGAAACCGAAAACGCGATTGCCGACAAGAACCTGAAACATTTGCAGAAGGTGCAGGCTTTCGCAGCGTCAGGAGACTAAGATAAACATGAAAAAAATCCTGCTTTCCCTCTCTTTTGCCCTACTCGTGTGCGGTCATGCCCATGCTCAGGGCGTGCCGTTCATCGACGCGGCCTGGCAGTCCCAGGACCGTCAGATCCGCCAGGCCGAGGCAAGCCAGTGCCATGTCTCGGGGATCATGCCTCGCCTGCGCTGCCGGGAAAATGTGCGGAACCGTTATATTTCTCAGGGCATGGTTCCCGGCACCATGCCCTATGTCGAACGGCACTACGGCGGAATGTCCGTTAGCGAACTGAATAGCCAGATCGAGAAATTGAACGGCCTTTATGGCCGCGTCCGCATGGTCGGATCTTTCAAGCCGGAAGTCGGTGAAATCACTTACGAAATGGTGCAGGCCGACATCAATTATATCCGCCAGCTTATCAATGCGAAGGGGGGGATGCCCCCGCTTTTCAATCCCAATGCAAAAGGCCAGTGACCATGAAGGCACAGCGTTTCGCTTGGGTCTTTGTGGCCGTGTCAGTCGCCAGCATCGGGCTTGCGGGCCATGCTCATGCGAGCGTAACCGCCGACCAGCTTAGCACCCCAGGCTTTTTCTCGACCGCGATGCTCACCGCCATCAATGGCATTGAGGCTCGCGTCAATTCCATTTTGGGGTCATCCTACAACATCACCAGTTCCAGCACTTACACCGCGTGGGCTTATTCGCTCCTGCTTGGTGCCTGGCTGATGAAGTTGATTGAAAATGTCTCGAAAACTGCCGTTTTCAATGCGCCATACGCTGAAATAATCAGCACCTTGATTTTGGGAATTATCGCTCAGGCTCTTTTCGCCACTTATGGCGGCTGGACGTGGACGATCGTTGATGCAGGGCAGTACCTTGGCCTCTTGGTCCAGAAGCAGGCTATGGGCGGCGATGGACTGATGGAACCGGCCAGCTACATCATGAAGGTGTGGGCCAATTTTCAGTTTCAAGACCAAAGCATTTGGAATCTTGGTGTCACCGATATGGTGTGCAATCTGATGCTTCTGTTCTTTCAGGTCATACTTTCAGGGGCCGCGCTGTTTTGCTGCATGTGGCCTACTCTAGTCGGTGCCGTTGCTATTCTGACCGGGCCAGTCTGCTTCATGTTTGTGTTTCATGAAAGCCTTTCCTTCATTTTCAATGGATGGATCAGGATGCTGTTTTGGGCAGCGTTCTTCGGCTTCATTTCGCGGATCTGCCTAGTGGTTATCTGCATCGTTCTGGCGTCAGCATTTGGCTACAATCTCGGGGCCGCTCCTGGCGGATCAATCGTGGCTCTCGATAGCGACAACACCCTTGCCTTCATCATGCTTGGGGCAATGTCGATCGTCTCGCTCGCACTCCTTTTCTTCTCTGGCGTCCTCACCTCGATGTTGACCGGATCGGCCAACCTCGACGCCACGAAGATGATTGCGAACGGCGCTAAGGCCGCTGGCACAGCGGCGCTTAGTGTCTTCCTCTGACAACATGAGGCTCACCATGTTAGATAAGATTTTGAAACGAGTATCACGGGCTGGCGCGGTCGCCAGCCCTGTTCAGTTGCCACCAGATGGCGGCGTGATGGATGAACCCACACACGACCGCGTTGCCGTTCTGAGCGGCAAACGAAGCCAGCGCGAAGTCGCGCAGCTTCGGTCAGAACTGAATTTCTGGCGGCTTATGGCGGGTGGTCTGGTGGTCGGCATGATTGTAACCAGCATGGGCTGGCGGCGTGCCGATGATCGCTATGCCAATGATGTGCGGATCGCTTGGGTGAAAGTCGCGCCAGACGGGCGCAGCGAGGCGCAGCTTTGGAGCGACGGCGGCAACCCCAACCGCTTTTTTGAGCCGTTCATCAATTCGGCCCTTATCAATTTCGTTGAACATCGGTTCCGTCATATCCGGGCAACGATCGTCTCAGATTATGGCCTTGCCGCCATGTTCATGACGCCGCAGCTACAGCGCGACTTTCTTGATAACGACCACGCAGCACAGGAAGCCACGGATTTTGAGGCGTCCGGCAATGGTGGCGAATACAGCATCATCGTGAAGGCGATTGACCACAGCACA
This sequence comes from Gluconacetobacter diazotrophicus PA1 5, assembly GCF_000067045.1. Taxonomy (NCBI): domain Bacteria; kingdom Pseudomonadati; phylum Pseudomonadota; class Alphaproteobacteria; order Acetobacterales; family Acetobacteraceae; genus Gluconacetobacter; species Gluconacetobacter diazotrophicus. The sequence goes on along the minus strand of NC_010124.1, from coordinate 12,957 downwards.
ATGGTCGATCCTGACGCTGCCAATCGTAATTCGGTGATCGTGGACTCTACCGTTTACGTGACTCAGCACTGGCTCGATGGCTCGCACAAGGACGAGCAGAAGATTGTGAAACTGACGTGGAAAATGATTCCGCTCGCCAATCTTCAACGGGACTGGAAACAACTGCAAGAAAACGGGCCGGGTGTGCAGATCCTCGCATATCACATGGTCACGGCGCTGAATCAGGAACACTAAAATGAAGAATACCGCTTTATTCCTCGCGGCGCTGACGGCTTCTGTTGCGACCGCTCACGCGCAATCCCCGCGTATCAATCCGACCGTCCAGAACCCTTATGGGGCTCCTGGGTCGCCCGCTGCCGTTACTCCTTCGGCAGTCAATCCGGCTCCCGCACAGCCGGACGCGGCACCAGCCGTCATTCCGCAGCCGACCAGTGCGGCACCAACCCCCATCAATGCGATAAAGAATTGCGTACCGCTCATGATGCCCCAGGGTGTCACCCGCGAGTTTAATGCTTCGGTGAACGTCTCCGCTCACCTGGTGTTCCCGCTGCCGATCGCGTGGGCTCATGTTGCCACTTCCGCGTGGACGGAAGACCACCACGGCAACGACTTGTGGGTGCGTCCGATGCAGTCCACCAGTCTGGCCGATACCGTGGGGCTGACGGTTGCCATGACGGACGGCAGGCGGTTCGATTTCACGGTTAAGAGCGTCCAAACGCCCACATCCTCTTGCTACCTGGTCATCCCTTACCCGTTCATCGCTCCCAATGCGGGAGCATGGACACCTGAGCAACTGGCCCAGGCGCGACAAGCCGCAGCCGAAATGCAGAAGAAGCGCGCTGCCCAGGCCCTCGCGGCGCGTCGGGCTGAGGAACAGCGTCACGCAGCCGAAGAAGCCGCCTATCAGCAGCGTTTCGAGACCATGAAAGCGCAGGTAATGCAGCAGGCCGAGGACCGCATAAAACAGTTCCAGATGGCTTTGCACACCAACTATTTCTGGCCGAACCATGACCTCATTACAGCGGTCTATGATGACGGCCAGACGACCTATGTGCGCGTTGCACGGACTGGCTTTGGCGTGCCGGTCATCAATGGCAAGCATGAAGGTCAGTCGGTGGCTTTGCAGTATGATTATGACGACCTTACCGGCGTCTATGTCATCCCTGGCCTGTTCGACAAGCTGACCGTCACGCTTGGCACCAACCAGATCAAGGTGGAGCGGCGAGGCTGATATGAGCGAACAAAACACCACACCACCCGGATCTGAGCAGGAAGGCACCGCCCGCGTTCATCGCGGTTCAAAACTGACGAAGTTTCAGGGCAAACTCAGGGAAACCGACCACATCAAGAAGATCCTGGCCGTCGCAGGCGCAGGAATCTTTTTGCTTGTGGCTGTGATCGTGATTCATGGACCCAACAAGCGGCACCATGAAGACCAGAAACCCGCGAATGTTGCCCAAGACGCGCCCGGTATGGATCTGCACGCCTATCAGCAAGAGGTTGAGGCAGCGCAGCGACGCCGCGAAAGCGCCGAGCGGGAACAGGCGGTGACAGGTGGCGGCAGCAAAGAAGCCGCACCAGGCACCGGGATCATGCAGCCTGCGCCGACCGATGACCCATCAGACATAAGCTATATCAAGCAGGCGTGGCGTCAGCCGCAGACCTGGGATGACGGCCAGCAGAACACAAATGCGTCTTCTGCCGCCTCGGCTTCCGCCACGCACGCCGCCCGCCCCCAGGCCCCGCAAGTTACGTCCGATGACATTCAATCTGAGGAACGTGAGCAGCAGTTGCGTGCCCGCCTCGATAAGATCCGGGCCAGGCAAGCCGCTCTACTCCGTCAGCGTGAGGAGGCTTCCCCATGAAGAAACTTGTTCTTTTGGCAGCCGCCATGATGACGCCGCTGCCAGCGTTTGCCCAAATGGCCTTTCCGTCAGGCGCAATTTCATCCCGTCCGCTTCCTGCCGCCATGCTGTCAAATGGTGCGCGGTTGAAGGAGGGTATCACCGCCCTCAACCGGCAATGGCAGGAACAGACCGGCCAGCCGCTATTGACCGACGAGGATCTGAAAGCAGATCCCTCAGCCGTTTCTAAGGCCAGCCAGCAGGACGACGACGACGACGACGACGAGAACAACGACGACCCGCAGACGGCGAAGCGGCACCGCAAGGCCGCGCGCGTCAAGCAGCGGTTGCAGCAGGCCGATCAGACGACAGACGACTTTACCCCGGCAAAAATTGGCGATCGGTATAAGATCCCGGTCGGTTACATCGCGCGCGCCACGTTGGAGTTCACCGCGAACAGTGACCATCCGGGCTCAGTCAAAGGCATGTTGACTCAGCCCATTCTTTCGATCGACCGGCAGCATATTCTTTTCCCCGCTGGATCTGTTGTGACGGGCCGCATTGTCGGGACCGGCTCAGGAACAAACTCGATCATCAGCGAGCGCGCTGTTTTCATCCCGCAGTATATCGTGCAGCCAGATGGCGGCGCGATGCACATTACCGGCCAGGAAATGATGGATCGCTACGGCATTAACGGCATTGGCGATCAGACCGACTATCACATTGGCCCAATGTTGGGCGCTGTTGTCGGTTTGGCCGCAGTTGAGTCCTTGCCTTCTGTCCTGTCCAATCTCTCGCAGAAACAAAACACATTCAACACAGTCGGAGAGAACGGCGCTCAGTATATGCAGCAGGGCGGACAGACTACATTGCAGCAGTATATGAGCCTTCGCCCGACTGTTACTGTTCGGGGCGGGCGGGTGCCCTTCCTCATTTTCTTTAACCATGAGCAATTCGCGCCGGAGTATCGTGCTGCCGATAACTTCCATCTGACGAATGTTCAGTATGGGGAGGCAGGCCGATGAAAAGAGCCTTCTGGCTTCTCTCAGCCCTCGGGCTGGCGGCGTGCGCGGAAAAACCCGCCGCGCCGTTGCCGACAGTAAGCAGCATGACAATGGTAACGCGCTTGGAGTATCCGACCAATGCGAAGACCGTTGCCGATGCCGCCCGCTTCATCCTGCGTCCGACCGGCTATCACCTGGTGACACAATGCCCGAACTGCCCACCAGAGGCACAGATCATCGCGGATAAGCCTATTTCCCCATTGGGCCTCAATCCGCAGATCACTACGGTTTCGCGGGCACTTATCCTGATCGGTGGATCTCGCACCGCGCTCCTGGTCGATCCTGACCATAAGGCGATTGCTTACACCTGGGCTCAGCCCGGTGCGTCCTACCTCTCACAAGGGGGGGCACGATGAAACTGCGTATCGCCCTGGTGCTGCCCGCCCTCATGCTCTTGTCTGCATGTGGCGAAGAAACCGACCCGCGCTTGCAGATCCCTCATGCCGACGAGGTTCGACTAGATCTTGCGCCTGGACGGGTGAGATCCGCGAACCTGTATGGGTGGGGGGCACCGCTACAGCAGGTTTATATTACCCCCACGGTACCGGCGGCAGGAACACCAGCAGCAGCGCCACGGCCTGCTACTCCTTCCTCTCGCTCGCCCGTCTGCCTCACACCGAAGGCAGGCTAGTCAGAAGCCGCCCTTCGGGGCGGCTTTTCGCTTTTGAGGGTATCAATGGATACGAAGATCCTATTGCTGGCGGTCGCCAGCCTTACCTTAATGACTGAACCGGCTTTAGCCGGTTGCCATTCAGATCCTTCCCCTGTCCTGGTCAATCAGCAGTTGGCCCAGGCCACCACTTTCCTGTGCAATCAGCATTACAGTGTTCTGTATTCAGCTATCACGCACGGGCCACTATGGGCGGCTGAGCGCCTGACAGGCCGGGACGTTGAAAGCGGCATGTCTGTCACTCGTACAGGCGTCTTCCTAGCCGACCCGCGCTTGCTTAGCAGCGATGCGCCCGTACTGGCCGACTATCGCCATTCTGGCTATGATCGCGGACACATGGTGCCGTCCCATGATGAACCTGATCGAACATCACAGTCCGAGACGTTCAATCTCTCGAATATCGTGGCTCAGACAGCCGCATTGAATCGCGGGATCTGGACAGGCATCGAAATGGCAACCCGCGATCTTGCGCGGGAGCAAGGCGTGATCGAGGTAGTTACAGGCCCCGGCTTCGATCAGACGATTGAGACAATTGGCCCGGACCAGGTGTTTGTGCCTGCGTACACATGGAAGGCCATTTACGTGCCAGTCCTGAGAAAAGGGGGGGCGTACGTCTGTGCCAACGTGCAGAAGCGGCCAGCTTGCTACACGGAAACGATTGCCGCCCTGGTAAAGCAGACAGGGATAAATCCGTTTCCAGATATGCCAGCCCCGGCACGGGATGAAACCTACAATCTGCCGCGCCCGGAACATTCACCATACACCCCGAATGGGGATCTGGATGACGAGGAAAAGACGGTCAAATCCGTTGTGAAAGGGTGGGTCAAAGGATGGGCTGAGAAACTGGAAAGATAACTTCCTTTCTTGCCTTCTTTCCTTCTTCCTTTTCTTCTCAATTTCAGGTATATTCTGCCTATGGATGACAGAGCCGAAATTGATTATCTCCGCGATCATGTTGATTGCCGTGTCTTGCTGGAACGGCACGGCTTTGAACTGTATCCGAACGAAAGCAGCCGCCACGTCTGGAAATACGTTCGCAAGCACGGTCCATCAGGGCATCAGATTGTCATTGTGAACAATCACGGCAAAGGCTGGTTTGCTCCTTTGGAGCCGGGGTTGAAGGGGGATATTTTCGGCCTGGCCCAATATCTGGAACCAGGTGCGAATTTCGGTCGGGCGCGGGTCATCCTGCGCCCGTTTGCTGGTTTATCTCCGGCCTTGCCCCTGGCCGTGCGTCCGTCCGCCGTTCGTGACGCCGCTACACTTCTGCCCGATCGCTGGAACAGTCGGGCCGAGGTTGTGCCTGGATCTCAGACCTGGCGCTATTTGACCGGCCAGCGCGCGCTACCCGCAAAGACCGTCAGGCGAGCCGCAGAGGGCCTTTACATAAAAGAAGGCCCCTATGGCACCATGTGGGCGGCACACGCGGCTGAGGCGCGGCCTGTGACGGGATGGGAGATGCGTGGCCCCTCTATGGGGTCGGCCTTCTCGAAGGGCGGCGATAAGGCCCTTTTTCGCTTTGCCTGGGAAAAGGCCAACCAGTACGAGCGTCTTGTGGTGACGGAAGCAGCCATTGACGCCATGAGCATCGCGACCATTGAGGGGGTGCGGCGGGATACCCTCTACGTCTCAACTGGTGGGGGCCTCGGGCCGCTTACAGCGTTGGAGATCCGCCGCGTATCCCAAGGGGTGCAGGAAGTCGGAACCGCGACAGACGCGAACGACGCAGGCGATAGGTATGCCGGGATGATTGCGGATCTGGTGAACGCACCGGCCATCAGAATCAGGCCGGACGCGAACGACTGGAACGCTCAGCTAACGGGGATCTGAGGTGCAGTGGCTTTCATATCGCGCCGTATTCGGCTGATCGTGGACCGACTTACCCCGAACAGGTTAGCCGCCTCACTGAGTGTCAAACGCCCCGCTTCAATCTCCTGTACGACATGCGCGGCCTGGTCCTCAGAAAGCAGCTTTGGCCGACCGACATGCACGCCGCGTTCTTTCGCAGCGCGAAGACCGGCCTTTGTTCGTTCTATGATCGTTGCGCGCTCAAACTCTGCCAGCACGGCCATGATTTGCAGCACGACGCGCCCCATTGGGCCGCTTGTCTGATAGACGGGTTCCGTGAGTGAGCGCAGGCCGATGCCCCTGGCCCCCAGGTCATCCGTAAGGCTGATAAGATCCGTCAGGCTCCGTGAGAGCCGATCGAGACGCCAGACCACGATTTCATCGCCTTGCCGCGCATATCGTAGCATTTCCTGCAACTGAGGGCGGGCTGTATTCTTGGCGCTGGCCGTGTCCTGGTAGATCGTATCGCACCCTTCCTTCTCTAATGCCTGGATCTGCATAGACAGATCTTGCTTGTCTGCGCGGCTTACGCGCGCATATCCGATCTTCATAGTGGTCTCTTGTCGGTTGGGCGCGGAAAAAAGGTCATGCTCGCCTTGCGGCCACGTCTTCCAAAACTCTCGTGAGACGGGCTTTAATCCAGGTGTGAATACAAGGTTGCGGGATTCAGCACATGACCAATGGGCTGGCTGGTCATAACGAACACAGACAAAATCGGCCCGATTGGACAATGCCTTTTGACAAAGGCAACATTTCATCAGTGATGACGCCCTACTCAGGGCGCTTGTTTCTATTCGTGAAGTTTAATGCTGCCATAGCTGCAACCGCTATCGCGCCAATGGCACAAATGGGTGCTGTAAAGTAAAGAACAGAGGCTTGCGGTTCCGGCGCGCCAACCGGAATCATGTCGCGCAGGAACGTAATACCAACTCCCGCCATCAGGACCGCGAGGATGGTGTAGAATATCGCTTTTGTGGACATTTTCAGAGCCTTTCCGAAATTGCTATTCGTGCTTGTCGTCAAGAATTTTTTGTTTCTCGCTTTCCGGCATTGACTGAATCCATGCGCTCAACACGAGGACGGCAGTTCCAGCAAGCAAAGGAATTGCTGCGCCGAGAAGGGGAATGAGTGTTCCGCCGACCTTGGAATCAAGAAACTGGAAAGCCAGGACGGCGATCGGGTCGCAGGAAAATGCGATCTTCTGTAAGAAACTCATTTTCCATCCCGGCACGATTTCCGTGGCGGCGATGAAAATAGTAAATCCAACTAGAAGTATGATTGATACCATAGGCAGCCTCGCTATTTTTCGGGGGTGAACACCAAGGAATAACCGGCATCAAAAGGACCGCTTCGCGGATGCTTTTGAACTTGGCAGGTAACAAGGCGCACCTTGTTTGCCGGGAGGAACAAGCGGTGTCCTTCCGCATCACGATATTCATAGCTGGTCGGATCACCGCTTGGATCTCCACCGCCAGGCTTGAGGGCGGTAAAAACAGTGCCAGCCGAGATATTGTATTCAGGGATATTTGCCGTCGTCTGACCTGGGCAAGACCCCTCAGCCGATGCCGCGAGCGCCCAATGCGGCAGCATGGAAATTGCAAATGATAAGACGTATTTTTTCACTTTGTTTCTCCCGATAATGCTGAGCCGATCAGGAAAAAAATCCCAACCACTGAACACAGGACGAGCGAATAGGTCGTGCCTACTAGGACGAGATTTAAGAACGGGGTTTCGGGGAGTGACGATATAAATAGCGGCGTTGCGATGCCAACCAGTTTGAGCGTGAAGCCGAGGCTGGCGGCGATGATAACCCCGAGGGCAAGAATGACGGCGAGCGCCGTGACGAATAAAACGCAAAAGTAAGCGCCGTTAGCGATTTCTTTTAATGGAGACGGCAGGCGATCTAGCCAATCACCAATAAACCAAAAGTACTTTCTTATAGAGTTTTGTTTGGTATTCATGAGGCTCCATTCCTAGACGGTTATTTGGGCGTTTGGGCCGTATCAAACAAATGCGGATTGTGCATCATCAGCAGACCATTACCGAGGGCGACAAACCCGACTAGAATTAGAAGCAATGACAGTTTCAGATTCTTCTTTGTCGCAAAAGGTACAACGCTAAATGCGAAGACGGCAAAGCCGATGAATAGGAAAACTGTGCCAAGTAGATGCGTCATCGGCGGTTCCTTTCAAGAAGGTCAATCATGGGAAATACCCTTTCGGTACGGGGTTGTTCGTCATGAAGAAAATGAGAACGCCAAAAACGAGGAAAGTGATTGAAAGCGCCCATCCGAGACGCGCCACTATTGGCGGCAGGCCCATGCCGAACGCGGCGCAGAGAACGAGGACAAGAGGGGCAAAGATAGCGGCTGCAATTATTCCGATGCTTGACGTGTGCATGTGGGGTGCCCTTCTTGGTGTTGTCAAAACCGTTCCCTTTTGACACTATAGCGAGGTGGCTTTTTTGTCGCAAGAAAACTCATGATTAAAATGTCAAAAGATAGGGTCAAAATTAGCGATATTTGACCATAGTTTTGACGCGGCTGTGATACATTCCAGATCCTCACCACAAGGGAGAAGAATATGTATTCATCAGGTTTGAAATGTTCCGGCGTTCCGTTGCCTCTTTATCTTGGCGTTGGGGCGGTCCTGGTCATTGTGTGGGAATGGCTGATTTGGTTTTCAGGACATGCCCCTACCGTGGGCGGTGCTGTGTACGCTTGGGGTGGGCTGTTGATCGTGTGCAAGATCATCGGGGCACTTGCGCCGATAGCCTTGGTCTATTTTGCCTGGGATGACTTTGAAGATCCCGCAGGCGAGATATTCTATCCCGCCTTGGTGGTATTTGTCGGGGTGCTGTTCGCCATGTGGTGGCTCACGACCTACTCAGATCCGACCGCCTTGCCGTTCGACTTCGATCATATTGGCGAGCCCGGCTATGTGCGCTCGATACGCGAGACCGAGGCGGAATTGGTAAACACGCTCTTATGGTTGGCCGGTTTCATTGGAGTGAGCGTAGCGTGTGCCTGGGCAGCAAAAGAGCGATAGAGGCCCGTGCGCCCCGGAGCCGCGCCCGGTGCCCCGGTGGGTCCACACCTTTTGAACAGGCTCCCTTTGGGCTGACCCTAAAGCGCCCTTCCGCCTGTTCAAAAGGCGCTCCGTTGCACTTCGCCTGGCTGCGCCAGGTGGACTACCGGGACACCGCCACACGGGCCTGAAACGTGAAAGGGGAGAATGGCAAGCCATTCTCCCCTTTTGACCGTCTGACAGTCCTACAAGGACAATCAGCCGGGCGATCCGCCAGATCCCAAAGGGCCAGAAGATCAGCCTTCACGGCCAGCTTACGGCAAAACCGCAAACAAGCCTTGAAAGGTGCAACCTGTGTGCCCATACTGCGAAGTGGATGGGGAGACGCCTCGCAAAAAGCAATCTCCCCACCCTCCTTCAGAGACTATTCAGCGGGTGACTTCAGAGCGGCGGCAACCGCCTGAAGCACCTTCTGCGTCTTGCGGAGAACCCGCCTGACGCCGCGAATAGTCGCCGCAGGATTGAGTAGTATGACCACCACATAAGCGTGATGTATCATCGCTACCTCCTTCGGCAGTATGGAGCCGAGCGGCCCCGATCGGCTCCACAGGTTGCACAAGTGGGGCCGCAGATCCGACATACAGCAAACTATCGCAAAACTGAATCGTCTTTGCCCGTGCGCCCCGGAGCCGCACCCGGTGCCCCGGTGGGTCCACACCTTTTGAACAGGCTCCCTTGGGCTGACCCTAAAGCGCCCTTCCGCCTGTTCAAAAGGCGCTCCGTTGCACTTCGCCTGGCTGCGCCAGGTGGACTACCGGGACACCGCCACACGGGCAAAACAGCCATATTCTTCTTGTAATGCAGGAATCTGGTGGCGTAGAATCTTCACGCGGAACGGCTTTGTCGTTCCGCAAGGAACACAACGCCAGTCTGATTTTTTTCATGACCGGAAAGGGTGTTCCTATGTTCTTTGATAGTTCTGTCGCGCGTCAGTTTTCCTACCCGGAGTTTCTGGCTCGCAATGCGGATATGGAAGGAAAGCGGCTGGAATGGCTGTCTAAAGGTCCATTGGAAGATCAGCGGACTTCATTTTTAAGGAATGATGACCACGTTGTTTATGAGTTGTCTCGTGCTGCGTGTCTTGCAAAGCATGTTGAGGACTCAATCAACGAGTTAAACCGTCTCGATGTATCCGAAGGATTTAGCGTTGAGCGTGTGCAAAAACGCCAATCTTTAGGCAAGTTTCTAGTCGATGTTCTCGACTATCACGATGCTGTTCGGATGTATTCGTGGGCCAACGGTGAATCTCACCCTGGCCCGGAAATGCACCCCGATCAGATTAAGCAGGATAGGGATTATCGAATTAAAGCAACCGAGCGTCTGCACTTTTTGCAGCACGTTTGAAATGGAATGTGGTCTTCGACCACAAGCACCCGTTGGGTGCTTCTGCTTGCAGTTCCATCAAGGGAATCAGTCTTTCGACTGATTCCCTTTTTCTTTGCCCGTGCGCCCCGGAGCCGCGCCCGGTGCCCCGGTGGGTCCACACCTTTTGAACAGGCTCCCTTGGGCTGACCCTAAAGCGCCCTTCCGCCTGTTCAAAAGGCGCTCCGTTGCACTTCGCCTGGCTGCGCCAGGTGGACTACCGGGACACCGCCACACGGGCAACGAAAAGATTTTTCAAGTCCTCAGAACTGGTTAAAATAAAACCATGAGCGCAAAGCAAGTCATCGGCATGGAAGCCGCCTGCATTATATTGTTGGGCAGCATGGTCTTGGCGATATATGCCACATATCGCCATTTCCGAGGGCCAAAGCAGGCAGACAGGTGGCAAATTGTGTGGGGAGGCGTCAAAGAATTGACGGCTTCCACGCTCAAGAGGGCCTTGGTTTTCAAAGAAATCTTCGACCTGTTGACCTGACTTCCTTTCTTCCTCTCTTGCCTTCTTCCTTTGTTTTGGTGGTAGGGCGAAAGAGAAGGGAAAGGCTGGCGCATCCCGGCCCTGGCGGGCCGGGACCGGGCTGCTTCTCCGCTCCCGTTGGTCGCTCCACAGAGCCAGCCAGCACCATGCGCTGCGCTCCTGGTGCCGTCTGTCTCTGCCATTCGGTAAGCATCCCTTGCGATCAACCCCCGATGCTCGCCCCCCAACTTGGGGGGCTGCGCTGCCACAATCCTCGATCAAGTCAGATGGTGGGGCCTCGCCATGCTCGCCATGCTCACCCAGGGCTGCGCCCTGGCCTGCGCGTGGCTGCGCGTGGCTGCGTTTCCCGGCCCGCCAGGGCGGGCCGCATCTGACTAGATCTGCGGTCGCGGCTGACCTGTAGGTGTCGGGACGAAAGGCGTCGCTGCGCTATCCTTTCGCCCCTACGCTCCGCTAAGGGTCGAACGAAAGGCATGGGTTTGCTTTGGTGCGGGCGGGCGATTTTTTCGCGGAAAACTGCGATTTTTCCTTGCGTTCCTTAGTGTATCGCGATACATTAAAGACATGAGGACGGGACACCACCCCGACCTCATATTCCGAAACCCCATAGGAGGCTCACCCTATGTCTTTTCTCTCTCGCGTTAGCGCACACCGTCACGCTCAGCCGCTCACCGACGAGCAGTTGCAGCGCCTTGCCCCGAGCATTTTTGCCGAGGCAAAACATGAATCGCGTTCCGATCGTTACACCTACATTCCCACCATTGAAGTGGTGCGCGGTCTCCGCTCTGAGGGATTTTTCCCGGTCATGGCGCGGCAGGGAAACTCCCGTATTCCCGGCAAGGCCGAATACACGAAACACCTGATCCGGTTCCGGCACATGGACCACGGCCCCATGTATGAGAACCTTGGCGACCTTTACCCCGAGGTTGCGTTGCTCAACTCCCACGATGGCACATCAGCCTATAAAATCATTGCCGCAATGATGCGCCTTGCGTGCGAGAATGGCATGGTGGTGCAGGATGCCCGACTGGCAGAGATTTCCGTTCCTCATAAGGGAACGGTGACGGATAAGGTCATTGAGGGCTCTTACACGGTTCTGGACGAGAGCCGGAAAGCCCTTGAGATTGCCGGGGAATGGTCCGGCAAGACCCTCACCGAGCGGCAGCAGAAGGGCTTTGCCGAGGCTGTCCATATCGCCAAGTATGGCGACGACGCCGAGCGGATGCCTTTCACGCCTGAAAGCTATCTCCGCACACGCCGCGCAGCGGATCAGGGCGCAGACCTTTGGCGCGTTGCCAATCGCGTGCAGGAAAGCGCCATTCGTGGCGGTATGACCGGCTTCCGCTGGGATGAAGACGGACGCAACCGCAAGCGCGTCACCGCCCGCCCCGTCAAGAGCATTGACGGCGATATTAAACTGAACAAGGCAGTCTGGCACCTTGCTCAGATGCTATCCGATCACGCGGCTTAATCGAAAAAGGCGGCATGTCATGGACATGCCGCCCCATTCATAAGGAAGCGGCCAATGCCCGTTTATCATCTTGATTATGTCCGGCGCGAGATCACCAGCGGAGCGCAGACCTTTGCCGTCACGGCCCCCGATCTGGACACCGCGCGCGCTATCCTTTCCGACCTGATCGAACAGTCAGACGAGAAACTGTGGAAAGTCCATTACCCACGGGATGCAGCGGTAACGGCTCCCGAAGTAGAGGGAGCCGTTTACCCGTTCGAGCCAGAGGACGACGTGACGACAGAAACCGGAATCGCGGTCATGTCGTCAGATGGTCGGAATACGCTGATTCCGCATGACGAAGCCGCGCAGTACCTCACCAGTCTAGGAGAGGCGGCAAAAGCCTTTTTGCATAGCGCAAACGCCGCTGGCGAACGCGATGTGTTCACCCTGATTCACACCCTCGACACCTTGCAGCGTGACCGCGCCCGTATGCTGGACGCGGCGACCTTGGCCCCACAGGAGGCTTGAGGCGCGGCCTGGCCGGGTTGCCCCGGCCAGGCAATCGGAAGACCGCTTGCGCGGTCTGCCTATGATGTGCGGCCTTTGGCCGCTCATTTCCAGATTGAGGATCTTCGCGCATCCAGGTGCGCTAGATCCGGCCAAGTGGAGGCGCGGCTTTGGCCGCGCGACAGTCAGGCCGGATTCACCTTGAGGCTCACCGAATACAGATGCAGCGGCTTTTTGTTCGCCTTCCTTTCTTCCTCTCTTGCCTTCTTCCTTTGTTTTGGTGGCGGGGCGAAAGAGGAAAAGAACGTGCGGGGCAGGCCAGCCCTGGCGGGCTGTCCTGGTCCTCGCTCTAGTTCGTAAGGCCGCAAGCCAGGCCGCGCGCGGCCTGTCTTCCGACCAACTCACCGGAGCCAGATAGCGCCATCCGCTGCGCTACTGGCGCCATCCGTCTCCGCCCATCCGGGTAACGATCGGGACGACAACCCCCGATGCTCGCCCCCCAACTTGGGGGGCTGCGCTGCCACAATCCTCGATCAAGTCAGATGGTGGGGCCTCGCAATGCTCGCCATGCTCACCCAGGCTGCGCCTGGATCCATATGACTAGTAGATCCTCTAGAGTGACCCAGC
>NC_010123.1 GCF_000067045.1 Gluconacetobacter diazotrophicus PA1 5 | reverse complement strand
GGTGTTTGTTCCCGGGATTTGGTGGTGCGGATTATGTATGAACCGTGATGGTTCTTTTTCCCACTGCTGACAAATGAATTCATATGGAGTGAGGCCGCGCAGGGTCTTGAGCCTGCGGGCGAAATTGTAGGCGGTAACGAAGTCGGCGAGGTGTTGACGCAACTGGTCATGTGTTTCGTAGTAGAAGCGCTTGACGGTGGCGTCCTTGATCGTGCGGTTCATCCTCTCGACCTGGCCATTCGTCCAGGGATGTCGCGGCTTTGTCAGTCGATGCTCGATATCGAGATCAGCACAGGCCAGTTCAAAAGAGTGGCACCGGAACAGGACACCATCCGCCCGCATGGCCTTGATGTCTTCGGGTGTCCATCCATTGCCGGCCGGATCGGTAAAATGCGTGCCGTTATCGGTCAGCACGGTATGGATGCGGTAGGGAACCGCAGCGGCCAGAGCACGCAGGAAGTCACCGGCAACGCGACGTGTCGCTTTCTCGTGCAATTGGACAAAAGCGAATTTCGAGGTCCGGTCGATCGCCACCAGAAGATAAAGGCGCCCCATTTCAGTGCGGACTTCAGCAATGTCGATGTGAAAATAGCCGATCGGATAACTCTTGAACTTCGACCGTTTTGGTTTGTCGCCTTCGGTCTCGGGCAGGCGGCTGATCCCATGGCGCTGAAAACAACGGTGCAGGGAAGATCGCGTCAGATGCGGGATCGTCGCCTGAAGCGCATAAAGGCAATCATCAAGAGGCAGCAGGGTATGGCGACGGAAGGCCACAACGATCGCTTCTTCTTCGGTCGACAGGATGGTTGAGGATGCGACCTTCGGACCGGTGCGTCGATCCGACGTATCGGTCCGCCCCTTCCATTTGGCGACCGTCTTCGGGTTGATCCCGTAGCGTTTCGCCAGAACCCTCAGGCTCTCTTGACTATGTTGTATCGCTCGACGGACTGCCGCTGTCGTCGTGGCGCTTTCGTGGTGAACCTGGCCCATAGCGCATCCTTCCACTCATGTGAAAATAATGCACCACCAAATCCCGGGACCAAACACCTAGAGGACAGCATCATGACCCGCACGACCGACGATTTCGAACCGCCGCACGCCACTTCTTCCACCGCCCATGTGTTGGCCGAACTCCAGATGTATGGCTACCGTCCCTTCGAGGACGAGCCTGATCCAAGGCCGCTGCCCGAAGCGCCGCGCATCGGGGGTGCTGTGGCCGACATCTTCGACGCCATCGCCGCGACGCTGACCGACACGCGGCTGGAATCCGACCTCGAAGCGCTGCTCTGGTCCACGGTCAACATCTTCCATCGCATGGTCGGCCAGGTCGAACGCGAGCTTGATCGCAACGAGCAGGCGCAGAAGCGCAGCCAGCAGGAACAGGACGGCAGCGAGATCCGCTCGGTGGAACTGGAGCGGCTGATCGCCGAAGGGCTGACCCTGATCGAGCGCCGCAACGCTTACGAGATCTTCCGCAATGAGGCGCAGGAGCAGTTCGAGCGCCTGACCCTGAGCGCGTGGCGGCCTAAGACCGGCTCGCTGGTGTCACGTCGCACCATGACGGCCTCCATGATCGACAGCCGGGACTTCCTCAACGCCCGCCGTCGGGCCGAAGGCGAATTGCTTGTGCCGCCCGGTCCCAAGGTCGTCGTGACCGGGGGCCTGGACTTCGACGACCATATCCTGATCTGGGACCGGCTGGACAAGGTCCGGGCCAAGCATCCCGACATGGTGTTGCTCCACGGCGGCTCGCCCAGGGGCGCGGAGTTCGTCGCGTCTCGCTGGGCCGATCACCGCGAGATCGTGCAGATCGCCTTCAAGCCGGACTGGACGAAGCATGCCAAGGCAGCGCCCTTCCGTCGCAACGATGCGCTGCTCGATACCATGCCGATCGGCGTCATCGTCTTTCCCGGAACCGGCATTCAGGAAAATCTGGCCGATAAGGCGAAGCGTCTCGGTATCCCGGTCCTGCGGTTCGGAGGCGGTGCGTGAACGCCGCCGCTTCAATAATTCCAGCGCCGATTTCCTGCGATTCCCAAGTGCAATCCATACAGTTAAGATCCGATCGGAACATAGCCGGGCAGGGCTTCGATCCGCGCCATCCACGCGCGGATCGCATCGTATGGCTCCAGACTGATCCCCCCTTCCGGGGCGAGGGCAATATAGGGGTAGGCCGCGCAGTCGGCGATGCTCGGCAGATGCAAGGCCAGCCACTCACGGTCGGCAAGGTGGGCGTCGATCGTTGTCAGGACGTGCGATGAGAGACGTACGGCGTGATCGTAATTCAAGGGATAGGCGAATTTGCGTACCAGCCGCGCATCGGCGGGACCATGCTGGATCTCATTGGCGCTGACCGAGAGCCATTGCATCACCCGCGCGCGAGAGAGCGGATCGGGTGGACACCATTCAGGCTCTGCATATCTCTCTGCCAGATAGACCAGGATCGCCTGCGAATCCCAGATGACGATCTCGCCGTCCTGAAGCACCGGCACCTGCTGCCAGGGATTCAGCGCCGTGAACGCGGGCTGCCTGTGTTCGCCTCCCGCCAGGTCCACCTCGAGGATTTTCAACGGAATTCCGGCAAGCGCCGCAAACAGGCGCACTTTGTAGCAGTTTCCGGATGGTCCGCAATTATACAGCACATACTGCGCCATGATGGGCTCCCCCATTGTTCCGGATTTCGCTCCGGCGGCCTCATGAGGATAAGACGGTTCGATCAGCCGCAAAAGCGTCTCCGGAACCGGCTCTTTCGTCACGTTGTCAAACGTGCGCCGCAGGGCACCTTTCAGCCAGGCGTCGAAGACCAGATCCCGGAATTCAGTCTCGTGGGCGGAAG
This sequence comes from Gluconacetobacter diazotrophicus PA1 5, assembly GCF_000067045.1. Classification (NCBI taxonomy): domain Bacteria; kingdom Pseudomonadati; phylum Pseudomonadota; class Alphaproteobacteria; order Acetobacterales; family Acetobacteraceae; genus Gluconacetobacter; species Gluconacetobacter diazotrophicus. The sequence continues at coordinate 13,774 of NC_010123.1, read as the reverse complement.
GCGGCATGTGGCGGGTCAATGATACGTGCCGCCATAATTTCTCTCCATTGTCAGTAGGGTCTCAGCCTGGTTTCGCACCTTCAGCCAGAATTCAGCTTCATCGATTAGCCCGTCTTCCAGACAGCGTGCGACGTGACGTCGGATTGTGACCAGGGCTGTCATGCCGCAGGTCCAGGTCATGGTAGACGCCACGGAGAGAGCCGTCACGTTAACACTATAATAGTCGCCATGCATATGGAGTCGATCTGCTGTTTCTGATGGATGTGCAACGATAAAGCGACCAGTGCATGCGCGCCGCCTGTGGCGTTCGACAATTGGCAGTGTCTCGTCATGAGGCATGGTCATGCCCTTCCTGTCTCATTACACAAAACAAGTTTCCCAGTTAACCGCTTGAATCGGTCCGGGTATTATGTGAGTCGGCCTACCCGACAGTGGCGCGCCGTCTCTATGTGAGAAGAGCTGCGACATGCCGCCTCCTGACTGTGACACAGTATTGCCTATCTCTATCCGTATGCAACTATTTTAGATGCATTTAATTGGATCTGCCGGATGGCGCGTGCGACTGTCCCAAACGGACCTCTGCCAAACGGTGGAGAGGGGGCCGTCTCTTCAGACTTCCCATCCTACCATGCGTGGCCGAACCGCGTCGTGGACGGGCGGTGCCCCCAATTTTGCCGAACGCAAGGCGCGCGCGTGCCGCGCGCCATGTTCCTTGCCCCGTTCGACAAAATCGGCTCCCCCACCCACCGGCAAGCCGGTCACCCAGGGGCGATCCACGACCCGGCCCGTCCCCGCATGACCCGTCTGTCCTGTCTTCAAAACGAAAGGAGCAGGACAATGACCACGCTGTACGACACCATCCAGCAACTGCGTGCCGAACTCACCAGCTTCCATCTCACCCGCCGGGAGCGGGCGGCGATCGAGGCCGAACTCGCGGTGGCGATTGCCCGGCTGGCGGAACGCGACCGGGCTGCCGACGAGGAGGCTCCCGCATGACGCGGGAGCTTTCTGACCTTTGGGCGCGCGGCCCCGCCTGTGGATTTACGCTCTGTCCGCTGCCGTAACTTCCTGATGAAATTTTGCGATCAAAGCGTCTATATTAGTCGTGCGCTGGGGAGGTGGTGGAGAGCGCGATCATCCAATCCTGTACAACGGAGATCGCAGATGGTTATCTTCGCGCCCTTCATCCTCCTGTCCGCTCTCGGTCTTTTCTGCTGGCTGATCTTCGTGGTCGCCGTTTACGCGCTGCCCTTCTATGTCGGGCTCAACGCCTTCTTCGGCGGCCTGCATACCGGCGCGGGCTACCTTGGGGCCATTGTGATCGGCATCGTCGCCGGTGCGGCAACGCAGGCTGCCGGGCAGATGGCGTTTGCGATGGTGCCCATCGTCTGGTTCAGGATGGCACTCGGCCTGCTCTACACGGTTCCCGCCGTCATCGCCGGCTACTGCGCCATGCTCGACGTGTCGCAGCTCTGCGTCCCGTCCTCTTTCTGGCGGCATATCTTCGCCGTGATCGGCGCGGTCCTTGTCGGTGGCACGGCCTGGGTCCGGATCGGTGCGGAACTCCCGCCGGCGACGCCGGCTCATGGTGAGGATGGCACGCTCTCCGGTCGCGCGCTGATCGACCCGACCGGACAGGCATAGGCCGCGCCCCTTGTTCCGGCCGGCATGGGGACGATTGGGGCATTGAATCTCGGATCAGCCGGCATGATCCTGACCGCGAACGCGGCCGCCCGGCTGGGAGAGTTTCCGCCACCGCCCCAGTTCCATCCTTCCGGCGCTCAGACGGAAGCAACCGGCACATTGCCCTGGTGTCGTCTTCGTCAAAAGACGGGATCGCACAGCGTCCAGCCGGAATCGCGTGGAGCCTGGCCCGTCTCTTCGCGACCCGACGGGAACAGGCCGGTCAGCCACATTTCTCCCGGAGATGCTGTGAGGCAACGACCACCCCGTCCTCTCCTGGCCTGATCTGCCCGAGGTCGGCTTCGCCTCGATCGCCCTTGGGCAACGCCGTCGTCAGGACTTTCTTCCCCTGGCGCCAGGGCGCCATTCCTCGCGAGGCAAGAAAGTCCTGCCGCCGCCGTCCTGCGCGGTGCTCCGGCCCGCAAGCGGGTGCCCGGTCGCTCGCCCTCGGGCGGACGATCGCCATCGAGGCCGCGGTGGTCGCCGCCCGATAACAGCAGGAGAAGTCACATGGCCAACATCGGTTCCTTCAAGAAGGTCGGCAACGAGATCCAGGGCGAGATCGTCACCCTGTCCCTCCAGGCGAAGAACGTCCGCTTCGTCGCCGAAGCCAACCGGAGCAACGACAACGCGCCCAGCCACCGGGTCTTCGTCGGCCGGATCGAAATCGGGGCGGCGTGGAAGAAGACCTCCAACGAGGGCCGCGACTATCTCTCGGTCAAGCTGGACGATCCGAGCTTCAACGCACCGATCTACGCCAACCTGTTCCGGGACGAGGATGGCGAGGATTACAGCCTGATCTGGTCCCGGCCCAACGGGCGGCGCAACGGGGAGTGAGCCGCCTCGGCCTCGCCCGGCTCTCCGGGCGGGGTCGCCTCTTCCCCAGCGGACGCTGGCGGGCCTCCGGCAAAGGACCGCACCCATCTTGGCGAGGACCAGCCGCGACCGATTCGGAACGCGGCACACCTTGAAAAAATACGCTTGAATTGCCCTTATGCGACTAATATAGTCGTATTTCTGGCGTGTACCTGTCTCTTGTCGGATGTGATCATGGATGATCACTGGCCGACAGGTACGGGCGGCGCGGGCACTCCTGAACTGGACGCAGGAACGGCTCGCCGAACAAGCCCTTGTAGCATTGACCGCGCTGAAGCGTCTTGAATCCGAGCGTGGTCTCGGCGTCCATGAGAGCACGACCGACCAGGTCCGCCGTGCGCTGGAGGCGGCGGGCATCCTGTTCATCGAGTCCGGACAAGGACGCGGCGTCATGTTTCTTCACGAGACTTCCGGTAATGAAACGCGGCAGGCTAGGGTGCGCCGCGTTCGTTCTCCGACCTGATCGGACCCGTCATGCAGAAGCCCCCACTCGACCCGACCGTTGCCGACAACGCCCCGGAGGCGTTCTGTCTCACCGGCTATGACGAACAGCACCTGATCACGTATCTCCGCCTGCTGGACGCCGACGCCGGCGGTGCGGACTGGCGCGAGGTCGCCCGGATCGTGCTCCACCGCGACCCGGCGGCCGATCCCGAGGGCGTCCACCGCTGCTGGCACAGCCATCTGGCGCGGGCGCACTGGATGACCGAGCATGGCTACCAGCATCTCCTGCGAGGGGGCGCCCCCCACTGACACCCTGAATCGTTGCGTGATCCGCAAGACTTGTTGCAGGACCGGGGCGTAGCGGGCAGCCGGATGGTCTGGCATACTGCTCGCGAGCAAGTGCTTGCCCTGTTCCCACCCGTTACGCATCGGAGACGACGCCATGAGCCGCGCCATCTGGCGGTCGGCGGGCGCGTACGAGGGCCTGCGGTCGCTCGACGCCACTGCCTTTGCCTTGCAATTTGTCAGTCGCAATCGGGATTTTATCCGTGAGCGGGTCGCCCTTCAGCGCGCCGCGCGCCGGGGCGTGCTGTCCACGTCAGATGCCGAGGCCTTCGCCCGGCGCTGGGGGTTGCGATTTCGAGAGTGTCCGCACGGCCCTCGATCCGCGTACCGCCCTCTGGACTGTTGCGGTATCGCCGGTCGTGATTGCTGTTGTCCCCCTGCCGACAGCACTGGCTGACGCGGCGTATCGTCCGCTCTCCCTCGCCCGGACAGGACTGCCGCCCGACATGGCGGGAGAAGTGCTGATCGAGCAGGGGGAGACGATCCTGCGGCTGTACGTCCTGCCGCCCACCGGCGCGCAGGTCGGCGTGCTTTTGCCGCTTGATGCGCTGTTCGAGGTGCGTGTCCAGGCTGCCCTGCGGCTCTGGCGCGTCCTCAACGGACGTCCGCCTGGCCGCGATCCGGCCCGCCTGTCCCCCGATCGCGTCAGCAGGCTGATCCTGGCGCTCCGTACGCTTGACGGCATGGACGGCGGGGTCTCGCAGCGCGAGATCGCCGGCGTCCTGTTCGGTCGGGAGGTTTCCGCAGGGGACTGGCTTTCGCACGATCTGCATTTCCGTATGAAGCGGCTGGTGCGTTTTGCGCGAGGGCTGGCTGAGGGAGGATACCGGCGTCTACTGCGGCACCCGTTTCGAGGGCGGTAGGCCGGTGTCTTCCCTGCTTGTGCCACTTAACAGACAGTCAAGATTTTCGAGGACCTGTCCATTACCGGTTTTTCTTGACGGAGGGAGTGGGAGCGGTCAGCGGTGAAGGCATGGATACCATCAGCCTCCTCGCCCTGCTTCTGACTCTCGCGGCAGGCTTCAGCATTCTCAATCACCACACGCTTCGCGTTCCTGTGACGATCGGCGTGCTGGTCTTCTCATTGCTGGTTTCCCTGCTGGTCATGATCCTGAATCCGTTGATACCAGCTTATGACCTTCAGGCTCCCCCACGATCTGTGCTCGGAGCCATCAATCTTCCCACGGCCCTTCTGAATGGCGCACTGTCCCTGCTTCTATTCGCCGGGGCCATGCAGGTGGATGTCGGACATCTGCGCGCGAAGCTTGCCTCTGTGGCTGCCCTCTCTGTTCTGGGAACCGTTCTGGCCGTTGCTTTTCTGGCGATCGCGGCGTGGTATGTCTTCCCTATGTTGGGCCATGCCGTTCCCTTTGCGTGGTGCATTGTCCTTGGGGCCATTCTCGCACCAACCGACCCGGTTTCGGTCGTCGGCATGCTGAAACGTCTCGGACTGCCGGGACCGCTTCAGGCCGTTTTCGCGGGTGAGAGTCTGTTCAATGACGGCGTGGGCGTTGTCATTTTCGGTGTCACGATCGGGCTGGCGACCGGGGACAGCCAGGGGGTAACTGTCTCCGAGATCGCTCTCAGCTTCTGCCGCGAGGCGATCGGTGGCGGTTTACTGGGCGCACTGACCGGATGGATCGCACTCCGTGTGCTCAAGGGGCAGAGAGACCCGCATATCGACCTGCTTACGTCATTGGCTCTGGCGACCGGAACCTTCAGCATTGCCAACCAGCTTGGCATGTCGGGTGCGATTGCCGTTGTCGTGGCAGGACTATGCTTCGGAACGAGCTATAGCCATTCCGTTTTCGATGAGGCGTCTCGCAAGGAACTCGACGTTGCGTGGACACTTATTGACGAGGTGCTGAACGTCCTGCTGTTCATGCTCATCGGCTTTGAAATCCTTGAGATCACGCCGCATCTATTTACGGTGCTGGCGGCAATTGCCGTGATCCCGCTGTCCATTGCCGTGCGGGCATTGAGCGTGCTCTTTTCAACGCTCCCGGTTCAGCTCAGACACTGGGAACAGGGCCGTGTCCTCGGTATCCTGACGTGGGGCGGCCTGCGTGGCGGTATCTCTGTCTCTCTGGCACTTGGATTGCCGCCCGGAGACTTGCACGACCTATTGTTGCCGATCTGTTACGGTGTGGTCGTGTTCACCATCATCGTGCAAGGGCTGACCATGGAATGGGTTGCCCGCAGACTTTATCCGGCATCCGCATCCCAGGCGTAATAAGCCTTTCCCGTTTTCTCGGCCATAGCTGCACCCACCGAAGTCCAACAACACGATGTTTGTTGAAGGGTGGAGTTTTGTCAGCGTCCCCCGTCAAGGACCGATCTCAACTCTCGGCGAGATCGGTCCTAGTTCCGGAAGACCCCGTTCCGCCACGCTGATCCCTGCTGGCCGCATTTGTCCCGCGGCCCCAGACAGCGATCACGGAGCCACCTCATGTCCGCCAATTACAGCGACCTGCCGCCGCGCTATCTGCGCACGCCCGACGCCTCGCGCTTCGTCGGACTGTCCATTCGCACCCTGGAAAAACATCGGATTTACGGCACCGGACCGCGCTATTCGAAGCTCGGCGGCCGTGTGGTCTATCGGGTCGATGAGTTGCAGGCCTGGGTCGAGAGCGGGGCACGCGCCCATACCTCCGACACCACCGCCGGCACGGTGTCCGCCGCCGCGCGGCAGAGCCCACTGATCCCGCCGAAGCCGGTGACCTCACGCGGGAGTCGTCGCTGATGCCGCCGCCCGGCAGAGCGCGCTCCGAGCGCGAGCAACTGGAACTCTTCCACGCTATCGCGGGAGATTTCCCTCCTCGTGACGCACAGGATCTGATGGCGTTCCCGTTCTTCAGCCTCGCCAAATCCCCTCGCATGGTCCCGATCGATTACCGGACCCCGGACGTAACCATCCGGGTCGAGGCGTCTGCCGAACATGGCATGGCCACGATCTGGGATGCCGACGTGCTGATCTGGGCCGCCAGTCATCTTGTTGCCGCTCGCGACGCCGGTCGGCGCACGTCGCGCCTGATGGTGGCCAGCCCGCGCGAGATCCTGACCTTCATCGGCCGGGGCGACAGCGCGCGGGATTATGAGCGGCTGGAAGCGGCGTTCGACCGGCTGCAATCCACCACGATCAAGACCTCGCTCCGGCAGACCGGGAAGGGGCAACTGCACCGCTTCTCCTGGATCAACGAATGGAAGCGGCACACCGCGCGGGAAGGGCGCACCCGCGTGATCGAGCTAATCCTGCCCGACTGGTTCTACCAGGCGGTTCTCGATGACGCGCTCGTGCTGACCATCGACCCGGCCTATTTTGGCCTCACAGGCGGCCTGGAGCGCTGGCTCTATCGCATTGTGCGCAAGCATGGCGGTCGCCAGCGTGCGGGCTGGGCCTTCGGCCTGCGCCATCTCTACGAAAAATCCGCCAGTCTTTCCCCCTATCGCCGCTTTGCCTTCGAACTGCGCGAGATGGCGAAGCGGCAGCCTTTTCCCGGTTATCGGCTGTCGGTGCGCCCCGACCGCAATGGCAATGACACGCTGGCCTTCGCGCCTGCCAAACTATCCACAGGCGCCTGTGGACAAGCTGTGAATCCATCCGTGCTATCAGTTGTGGATTTATCCGTGCCATCACTGCCACCGCATCCGTGCTATCGTTTGCGGAAAACGCCGAATCAAGGCGTTGAATCAAATGGTTATGGCACCCTTAACTTAGAATCTAACTTAAAAGAGTCTAACTTTAAGGATGTTGGCACCCCCGCCGATCCGTGGAAAACCCCCGGAGAGGGGCGGTGATCGTGGCCTTCCTCAACCAGAAGGGCGGCGTCGGCAAGACGACGCTGGCGCTGCATCTTGCGGGCCAATGGGCTCGGGAAGGGCGGCGCGTGACGGTCATCGACGCCGACCCGCAGGGCTCGGCGCTGGACTGGTCGGCGCAGCGGGCGCGAGAGGGACTGCCTCGCCTGTTCGGCGTCATCGGACTGGCGCGCGACACACTGCACCACGAGGCGCCGGAATTGGCTCAGGGGGTGGATCACGTCGTCATCGACGGCCCGCCTCGGGTGGCGGCGCTGCTGCGCTCCGCCCTGCTGGCGGCCGACCTCGTGCTGATCCCGGCGCAACCCTCCCCATTCGACGGCTGGGCCTCAGCCGAAATGCTGCGGCTGCAGGAAGAGGCGCGCCTCTTCCGTCCCGGCCTGCTGGCCCGCTTCGTGCTCAACCGCTGCGCCGCGCGCACGGTGATCGCCCGCGAAACCCGGCTGGCGCTGGTGGGGCATGAGCCGGCGGCGCTGGCAGCGCGGATCGGCCAGCGGGTCGCGTTCGCCGACATGGCGCGCACCGGCCGCCTGGTCTGTGACCTGCACCCGCAGGGGATTGCCGCCCGTGAAATCGCCGCCCTGACGGCCGAGATCGGGGGGCTGGTATCATGACCCTCCTGACCGGCGACAGCGCGCTCCTGATGCCCTGGCACGGCCCCTACGACATGATCCTGGTCGACCCGCCCTATGGCGATACGTCGCTCGCCTGGGATCGGCGCGTGGCGGATTGGCCCGGCAAGGCTCTCGCCGCCCTGAAACCGCGCGGCCAGTTCCTGATCGGCGAAGGAATTTCGCCATGACAGCGCGTCGCACGCTGCCCGGCTTCGCGTCGCGCCCCGCCGACCCGGAACGCTGGGTCAAGGCGCCGGACAAGCCTGCGACCACCAACCGCTTTACCGCCCGGCTGACCATCGACGTCACGCCGGCGCTGCGCGCGCGGCTCAAGGTCGCGGCGTTTCAGCGCGGCATCACGGTCGCCGACATGCTGCGCGCCCTGCTGGCCCATGAGTTTCCGGAGAACCCAGGAGACATACCATGAACGTCACACCGAGGGTGGCTGCCGATCATGCGGCCGACGCCCTCGCTCATGTCGAACTGACCTGGATCGAGAAGCGCATCGAGCACTGGATCCGCTTCGGCTCTGTCGCCCATGAGCAGATTCTCGATCGTCGTCGACGGATACTGAGCTTTCCGCCGGACACCGTGTTCGCCTTCCTGCGCTGGGCAGCGAACGATTACGGCACGGTGGTGTCCTGCATCGACATCGTGCGCGTCACCGCTCCGGGCGAGCCCTATCAGACGGTGCCGTTCGTGCGGCCCGGTGGTGAGAGTCTGCTGCGCCAGAGCGGCTGGCCGAAGGTCCGGCTGGTGCTGGAAGCTGTCGATCGCATCGAAGCCATAGGCATCGACCCCGTCGACGTCGCGCCCGACCATTGGCGGCATCTGCATAATCGGATGCTCTCCGGGCAGGCGGCGCGCCCCTACACCCGCGACCGTCATGATGCCTGGCTGCGTCGGAGGGCGGTGTCATGACGCGCCTTGGCTGGTTTTTCACCACCTATTTCGCAATCCTAGGTGCTGGCACGTCAGTGGTGATCCATCCGGCGCCCCGGCTGATCTGGAACGCCACCGCCAGCACTCCGGTCGGGCTGTATCGCCTGCAATCGGTGCGCGGATTGCATGTCGGCGACCTGATCGCGATCCGGCCGCCAGCCGACATGGCCGCGATGCTGGCGCGCGGTGGCTATCTGCCGCTCGGTGTGCCGCTGCTCAAGCCGGTCGCGGCACTGCCGGGACAACGGGTCTGCCGGGTCGGCGCCATCGTGTCGGTAGACGGCAAGCCGCTCGGCGATGCGTTGGCTCGCGATCATCGCGGCCGTCCGCTGCCGGTCTGGCAGGGCTGCCGGCACGTCCTGCCCGGCCAGATCTTCGTCATGAACCCGGCAGTCCCGACCAGTCTCGACGGTCGCTATTTCGGCGTCCTGTCGGTCGCTGCGGTGCTCGGCCGCGCGCAGCCTCTGTGGCTCATGACGTCACCGATTTCTCTCAACACCAACCAGAAACGAGGCTGACATGGCCCACATCGGAACCTTTGTGCGCACGGCAGACGGCTTCGCCGGTCGCCTGCGCACGCTCGCCCTGGACGTCGAACTGACGATCGTGCCGGCGACATCGTCGGATGCCGAGCACGCGCCCGACTATCGCGTCCATCTCGGCGAGGCTGACGCTGGACCGGAGATCGGTGCCGGCTGGAAACGCACCGGCGAGAAGGCGGGCACCTACCTCTCGCTGGTTCTCGACGATCCGACGCTGGCACAGCCGATCCGCGCCAATCTGTTCCAGTCCGACCGTCAGGGGCGTGCCTTCCATCTGGTCTGGAACCGTCCGGTGAAGCGCGATGACCGGCGGTAAATTGAGGCTCCGGCTGCTCGGTCTCGTGCTTCCGGTCGTCGTTTCCATGACGATATCTGGGCATGTCGCGGTCGCCGATCCATACGCTGACATGATCGCGGAAGCGGCCATTCGCGCGCAGATTCCGACCTCATGGATCGCCGCCGTGCTGCACGCGGAGAGCAGAGGCGATGCGCGGGCCGTGTCGTCGGCGGGCGCGATGGGGCTCATGCAGGTGATGCCCGGAACATGGGCCAGCCTGCGCGCGTCGCTCGGCCTCGGCGACGATCCCTTCGACCCGCATGACAACATTCTGGCCGGTGCGACCTATCTGCGCTGGATGCGGGACCGTTACGGCGAGGCCGGATTCCTCGCTGCCTATAATGCCGGTCCCGCGCGCTATGACGAGCATCTCGTAACTGGCCGCCCGCTGCCTGCCGAGACGCAGAACTACGTCGCGTCGGTTAGCGCGCGGCTGGCTCTTCCGCTCGCCGACGACATCGCGGTCGGCGCTCCACTGGCACGATCCTGGCAGGATTCTTCCCTCTTTCCGGCGTCATTCCTGCGCACGGGCGATGCGTCCCGGTCCGTCGAGAGCACACACGATCCGGCACGTTCATCTGGTTCCCGGCTGACCGACTGGACGGCGCTCACACCGCAGTCAGCCGGGCTGTTCATCGCGTCAGGGCATGGGGAGGCGCGCCAATGATCCCCGTTCCGGTCCATCGGGCGCTGGCGGGCTATGGGTGCCTTGGGGATGGGGTGCTGGGGGGAGACAGGCAACGGACAGAAGGACTGCCAGCCGTAATCGGGCCTGAGCGGTCGTCGTCGATTGGCGGTCTCCCGGGCCGGAAAGAAGGTAGAGTTGCCGCGGTGAAACAGCAGCGCGGGAGGCGTGCGATGGAATTCTTTTGCGGTCTCGATGTGTCGATCGACGAAACGGCGGTCTGTGTGGTGGACGAGCAGGGCACCGTGCATCTGGAAACGACGGTGGCCACGGACCCGGCTGCGCTCAGGGATGCCGTGAAGCCGTTCCTGCCGCGCCTGCGCCGTATGGGTCACGAGGCAGGTTCCCTGTCGCCCTGGCTGCATCCGGAGATGCTGGCGCTGGGCCTGCCGGCGGTCTGCCTGGAGACGAAACACGTGCGGGCGGCGATGTCGGCGCAGCGCAACAAGACCGACAAGGCGGACGCGCTGGGGATCGCGCATATCGTGCGCACCGGCTGGTTCCGGACGGCCCATATCAAGAGCGAAGCAAGCTATCGGCTGCGTCTGATCCTGACCCAGCGCAGCACGCTCAAGCGCAAATTCATGGATCTCGAGAATACGATCCGCCATTCGCTCAAGGCGTTCGGTATCCGCCTGGGCACGGTCTCGCGGGCGCGCTTCGACACCGCCGTTCGCGAGGCCGTGGCGCAGGACGCGCTGACCCGCGATCTCATGGAGGCGATGCTGCGGGCGAAGGCCGTGCTCTGGGAAGAATATACCCGGCTGCACAAGCTGGTGGTGCGGATCGTCGCGGGTGACGAGGTGTGCCGGCGGTTCATGGCCATTCCGGGGGTGGGGCCGGTGACCGCGCTTGGCGTGATGACGGCGATCGACGATCCGTCGCGCTTCCGGCGCTCGCGCGACGTCGCGGCGTATTTCGGCCTGACGTCGCGGCGCTGGCAGTCGGGTACCAGCATCGATGTGCAGGGACGCATCAGCAAGGCCGGCGATCCGGAGGTGCGGCGGTCCCTCTATGAAGCGGCGTCGGTCCTGCTGACGCGTTTCAAGGGGCGCGACAAGCTGCGGACCTGGGGCCTGGAACTGGCGAAACGGTCCTGCCATCGCAAGGCGGCGGTCGCCGTGGCGCGCAAGATGGCCGTGATCATGCATGCCATGTGGCTCGACGGAACGGTCTATGACGGCGGTCCGGCCGTCGATCCCGAAGAGCGGGCCCGTCATATCGCTTGCAAGAACCGCAAATTGCCGCGGGCGCTCGCGTGAGTGTCCAGCTGCAAAGGAATGTTCCGCCGCGTGTCGGGATGACCGCGGCGTTCTGAACAGGGAGATCCGCCAAGGCGGATGGGGAAGGGTGCAGTCGAGGACGACGGGAAGCACGATATCTTGCCTGGAGCACGCGCAGGTGAACGCCTCGTGGGACTCCGCTCGAGTGCCTGTGATGCTGCCCCGTGAATCCGATGGCAAAATGCGCCACGACGAAAGGCCGGCCGCCCATCCACGGATGGGGCGGCATATCAGTCGTCGCTGAGCGCGGAAGAGTGCACGGCGTGCCACGAACCCTCAGTCAGGGCCGAGATGCCAGTCCAGGAGCAGAACTGTGATCGTGAAAGGAAGCTAAAGGAAAACGAAGAATGAAAAACTTGACCAAAAAACCCGCCCGATTAAGAGGGCTGGATAAAAGGCCGCACATCGCGGCTCGGTTGGGGTGGCTGTTTTCCGGGATTTTTGAAGTCTTGTGGCGAGGTGCGTGGAAACTCCGCACCTCGCATCTAAGTGTCATCTCTTTGATCCGGCGCGATCTTTCGCGCGGTGCAGGGCAGTTTTCATGAACAGGGACGAGGAATTCCGGGTCAGGCCTGGTCGCATCCGCTCCACCCGTGCCCGTCAGGCGCGCCCCTTCGTGACACAGGTGCTGGCGTCCGTGCAGCGGGCTGGTGGCCGGGTCTCGCGCGCAGGGAAAATCACCTCTGGCCGGCGCTCCAGTTTCGGCCGTGGCTGGGCTGCCGCCCATGCGGCCAATCGCCTGCTGACCAGCCGCTCGCGGGGCGTCGTCATCAAGGCCCGCGTCGTGCGGCATGCCCCGCGTGCCACACCGCTGGCAGCGCATCTCCGTTACCTGCGTCGGGAGGGGGTAACGCGGGACGAAGAGGATGCGCGCCTGTTCGGCAAGGACAGCGACGACATCCGCGCCTCGGACTTCGCCGAACGCTGCGACGGTGATCGTCATCATTTCCGCTTCATCGTCTCGCCAGAGGATGCGCCGGAGATGTCGGACCTGCGGGCTTTCGCACGGGATCTGATGGGGCAGATGGAGTCCGATCTCGGCACGAAACTCGACTGGGTCGCCGTCGATCACTGGAACACAGCGCATCCCCATCTGCACGTCATCGTGCGGGGCGTGGCGGAGGATGGCTCTGAGCTGGTGATCGCGCGTGATTATATCCGCGAGGGGATGCGCGCCCGTGCCCAGGATCTCGTGACGTTGGAACTCGGGCCGCGCACGGATCACGACATCCATCAGGCGGTCGAGCGGCAGGTGAACGCCGACCGCTGGACCCAGCTTGACCGCCAGCTTCAGAAGGACGCCGGAGCGGACGGCGCCATTGATCTCGGGCGCACACCGGGCGAAACACCGGACGCCTTCGCGACGGTGAAGCAGGGTCGTCTTCGCCGTCTGGAAACCATGGGGCTGGCACATCAGGTCGGGCCGGATCGCTGGCGGATGGACGAGAGCGCGGAGGCGACGCTTCGGGAGATCAGCGAGCGTAACGACATCATCAAACGCATCCACCGAGGGCTGGCGGAGCAGAAGATCGACCGTGCCGCATCATCCTGGGTGCTGGCGGGAGAGGATACTACCGATCCCGTGATCGGTCGGCTGGTCGATCGTGGCCTTGATGATGAGCTGCGCGGCACGGCCTATGCGGTGATCGACGGGATTGATGGGCGCACGCACCATGTCCGCCTGCCGCACCTCGAAGCCGCTGGCGATGGATCGGTCGGTTCGATCGTGGAATTGCGGCGTTTCACCGACAAACAGGGACGTGATCGTGTCGCGCTGGCCGTGCGTTCGGATTTCACGCTGGAGCGGCAGGTGACGGCGGAGGGCTCGACCTGGCTCGACCGGCAGGTGATCGCACGGGAGCCTCTCCCTCTGGCGTCCACCGGGTTCGGCGCCGATGTCAAAGAGGCGATGGAAAAGCGGGCGGATCATCTGATGGAGCAGGAGCTGGCCAGCCGCGACGGCGGGAGCATCCGTTATGCCCGGAACCTGATCGCCACACTGCGCCAGCGGGAGTTGAAGACGCTGGGCCAGAGCCTTGCCGGGAAGTCGGGGATGCCGTTTCGGAGGAGCGGGGAGGGCGATCCCGTTACCGGCACCTACCGTCAGCGTTTCAACCTGGCGTCGGGCCGGTTCGCCATGATCGACGACGGGCTGGGCTTCGAGTTGGTGCCGTGTCGCCGTCGCTGGAAAACAGCGTGACCGG